>JABEUM010000016.1 GCA_013044475.1 Acidimicrobiaceae bacterium
CATTACCGATTTGGCAACTCCTAAAGGGACGGGGAAGCCGGTGGTGATTTGCAGCATAAAGCCGACCTAGTGGAACTGTCAGGTCAAAGCGGAGCCCACTCTCGGCTAACTGGTCCTCAAGAGAGCCATCCTCAACCGCTGCTTGGAGCTTTTCGCCCCGCTTCAGGATCTTGAAGATGAGCTTCTCGTTCTCTCCGCCTCCGCCAGATCCTAGAAGTGGCAAAGCTTCGACAACCGGCGTCTCAATCTCTTCGAAACCGTAGCCCTTGAATATCGCCCTAATGGTGGAGAGGGCCAGGTTTCTCCTTGCGACTTCCTCAGGGAGAATGTCCCTCATTCCCCTGGTGGGATTTACCGACAACTTCGACAATCGATCTCCTCGTACAAAAACCTGACCTACGGTTATCCGACCTTACGGTTGGTGCTGGACCGCACACATAAGAGCTTAGGGCGATGCTGGTATACTGAGATTCGAAAGGGTGGTGGGAAGGTTGTTTTACGACTCAGGATCGAGCAACTCTAGCGACAATGAGCCCCTGGTTCCGGATCAGCTCCCCGATCTAGACGGGAGTAACTCTCCAAGGTCAGATTCGAACGCTTCAAAAGGTGCCTCAACTCACTCGAACGCTTCAAAAGGGCAAAACGAACCATCTGGGTTCGACCCGACCTGGGACATCCCTTACTTTATGGATGAGGGACCGGGTTCGGGTTTCAATATGGCTCAAAACGTGGCCAGCCGCCCTCAGATTGGGATCCATTCCCGGCCAGGTATAGAACTTCAAGACGGTTTCCACCCCTACGCGGGTTTTTGGCGAAGATTCTTGGCGCTGATGATCGACGGGATGATGCTCACGGCAGTGTTCGAACTGACTTTGAGCATTAACAACGCCAAAACCACAGGCTCCTCAGTAGTCTCCTTCCTGATCAACTTGGTCTATTTCACGCTTCTCTTGGGTGGACCATCAGGCCAGAGCGTCGGCTGCAAATTGACCAAGATAAAGCTTCTAGCAGTAGATGGAACCGTTGCAGGATACCCAAAGGCCCTATTGAGACAGCTCTACTCGATCATTTCCGGTTTGACTTTCCTGCTCGGCTACCTAATGATGCTTTTCACCCCTAGGCGTCAGACCCTTCACGACCTGATGGCGAGGACAATAGTCGTTGATGTCCGTACGATTGGCCACGATAGCTGAAGCACTCACCGATAGCAGAACTAGTTGCAGCTAGTCGCT
This sequence comes from Acidimicrobiaceae bacterium, assembly GCA_013044475.1. GTDB lineage: Bacteria > Actinomycetota > Acidimicrobiia > Acidimicrobiales > Acidimicrobiaceae > JABEUN01. The sequence continues at coordinate 1,233 of JABEUM010000016.1, forward strand.
CTATCGGATTGAAACCATCGGTCAGCTCATCGGGTCATAGGCCAACTGCAGTTGAATGGTCAGCCATTGCTACATTTTGCATAGTCTTGGCAACCGCGCGTTCGCTAATTCTTAGTATCCATAATTGAGTCGAGCCTCGAATTTTATGGTAGACCTAAGATTCTGCCCGTTTGGGCGTCGCCAGACGGGTTTTCTAGTAAAGCTTTGCATAAGATCGAATCAATTGCTTCAACCTGCATGCTCTATTGCCGATACGTGTAGTGAACTATGGTAAAACATTTGGGCGAGCTGGTTTGCAAGCCCGTGCAAGAGGGGAGAATCCAAGCAATTATGGTCCCGGTCCCACCTTCTCTTCCCAACCTATTTTCTTCGTTAGCTTGGCGATCCACTAGCCGAATGAGACCGTCAGCTGGATTACTCCTAGGAAGCGAGTCTCGATGATCGATTCGAGGAGGCTAACGAGTGGGGATCCCACCGGGGACGCAGCTCGTCTTGGCCACTTTCAGGAGATAGCTGAGAAGTTCGTGTCAGCCTACTTCTCGTCGAACTTATACGATGAGGCCGGCTCATGGATGTCCTCTTACCTAAGCGACCCAGAAATAGAAAACATCAAGGGGCAGATGAGGGGGCTCCTGAGCTTGCTATTTGCTCCTGAGCTTGACGAAAGAGCCGTGTCTTCTCGGACTGACGCAATGGCGCGGGCTCACGTAATGACCGGAGTGCCCTTCAACTGGATGATCGAGCTCATCCCCTTAGTAGTTGAAGTATTCAAAGAGGAGATGGAGGGGAAAGTTCCCTCGCACGACTTAGAGCTCCGGTGCGCCAAGTTGGAGGTATTGCTCCATCGGCAAATGAAGTTCGTGCTGGACTTTGAGAATCAACGCGAAAAATTACACGTAGCCTTCCTGCACGAACTCAGCCAGATCACCAATAAAGCTTCCACCCCGCCCGACCTGATTCAGGAAGTACTAAGGGTCCTTTGCCAACTCGACGGAATAACTGGGGCTTATTTCGGGCGCTTCAACAGTGGAGACGAGTTTAAATACGAATACATCGAAGGTGAGTCGTTCGAACTACTCCGCGAATTCTCCGATAACGGCCAACTTGCGCCGGTGTCAAAACTCTCAGGAACCATAACCGGCTTGGGGCCCGCAGGTAGGGCCTGGAGATCGGGCGAAATCCAGTACTCTCCGTCGATCAAAAGAGATCCAACTATGGCTCCCTGGGCGGAAGCATGCAACTCATTTGGGGTGAGAAGTCTCGCCCAACTTCCAATCACGGATATTCAAGGGGACTCGCTCGCCCTAATTGGAATCTATTCTTGCTGGCCTGGATATTTCGGCGCACCTTCGATACATCGTCTTTTGGAGTTCGTGAGGCAGCAGGTTAGCAGCGCCTGGACGAGGCTTGGCGTCCCGAGTGTCCTGTCAAATGAGACTCGGAAGATCTTTCAAGGGATGCTCGGCGAAAGTCGTATCGACATGGTCTATCAGCCAATTATCGATCTGAGAACGGGACGGGTACACAAACTTGAAGCTCTCGCCCGACTCCGAGACCAGAGTGAAAAGCATCTCATCCCCGACGACTTTCTATCCGCCTTTGGAGCTGATGACCTCTTCGAGCTGTTTAAGCTCGGATTCTCCCAAGGCACTGAAGCTCTCACTTTCTGGCGAGAGCATGGCATCGATACCGAGGTGTCCTTTAATCTTACCGCTGGCGGATTTTTCGATTCCAGGTACCTTAGCTTCATCTCTAATGAGCTAGATCGATCCGGGTTGGATCCATCGACAATCACGATCGAATTCACTGAAGGCGCCACCGAGAATGATGGAGTGGGGGTTCATAACATATTCAAGAGCCTCAAAGGGCTTGGAGTAAAGCTTTCGCAGGATGACCTGGGATCGGGATTCAGCTCGCTCAAGAGAATGGAAAAGTTTGGCTTTGACGAGGTAAAGATCGATCAAATGCTGGTTCGAGATCCATCTGATCCTCGAAACACGATCAAACTAATGGAACACCTCACCAGTTTGGCCCACGACATGGGAATTGCGGTGGTGGTCGAGGGGCTCGAAACTGAGCCCCTCCTACAAGCAGCGGCAATATCTGGCGCCGATTATGGACAGGGCTTTGCTATCGCCCGTCCCATGCCAAGAGGTTACCTGACCACCTTCGTCAGAAACCTTCAATGGCACAGTGGACTAGAGCGGCCGACTACCAATCTGGGTGGGATTGCGAAGCTGAGGCAATGGGCACGAAAGACTGAGCTGCTCACTGGGTATCCGGAGGTTCTCAATGACCCAAGGACCATGGGAGACCTACGCCACAGCCTTACCTACCTTTCAAGCCCACAGGTTGTCGACCTATTAGACAGGCTCGAAGAAGCTCTTAGATACGGGATTTCGGCCCAGTACTACCGGATCAAATCGGAGCTGACCAAGGAGCTCTACGTCTCGGGCACCAACCCAGGGGGGGCCGCACTAACCTACGATGCCGAGCCCTACCACGATGCAGATTGGAATTCAGCCGCCACCGCCCTGAGGTCGCTATCTTCCAACGACCTTTACCGCTTAGCCGAGGTCCAAAGCGACCTTTTCGAGATCATTGGCTACGACTCGAATCCCGACGAAGCACTTGAGAAGCTCTGTCTGCTCGCAGAGGGCGCCGTAGCAAATTCGACGGCGATGGTATTTATTGCAGACCCTGAAGGGGCCTTGAACCTTGAGTACGCCCCTAGCTTATCGGCAGCGGTCAAGGAGTCTTTGTGCGTCACGTTGCCAAACTCGACATCAGGAGCACCATCAAATTCATATCTAAGCAACCAGCCGATCTACATCGCCAGCAACCACAGCGATCCAAGAGCTGCTGACGTTAGAGAGACAATGAGCGATCTCGGATTCGTATCTTGCTGGAGTGCTCCGATAAGGGGGCAATTCGATAGGGTGCTCGGGGTATTTGCCGTCGCCAGCAGCGAGAATAAGCTGCCGAACACCTACCAGAAGGAGTTCTTGTCGACCATTACCCTGGCCGCACAGAATGCGATCGGTCGGCTCATTGAAAAACTCACCTTCGAGAAAAACTCCCTGAGATGGGCCAATCTTGCCAATCCGAGGAGTGTAAGCCGATTCTGCATCGACCTATCGAACGGTTCCCTATTTGAAGTCTCGGACGAGGTGTTGGAGTTCCTTGGTTACTCCAAGGAACAGCTGTCAGGTCTAGTCGCCTCTGATATTTCCGAAGACCTCGACGAAAGGGCGACCCAGAGACTGGCGGCAGAACTCGGACTCGATGGAACGAGTCACCTTGTCTCAAACTTCACCACCAGCAACGGCGACGAGAGGCTCGTGGAGCTGCTCATTGAAGTCTGCCAAAGAGACAACCGCAGATACTTAGACACGACAATAGTGGACATTTCCGATCGGTCTAGATCAGAGCAGATTCTTGCTAGCAATCAGATGATCAGGGACCGGATCTTGAATACATCCGCCTTTTTGACCATGACGCTAGACCCAACTGGCAAGACGCTTATGGTCAACGAATCGGTGGTTACCATGATTGGGTCGAGCGAAGGAGATCTCCTAGGAAAAGAATTTCCCTTCGATGCTCTGTTGACGCCGAAGGATCGCGAGACCGTCAACAGTACCTTTGTCTCGGCCAGCACGTCTCGAAAGTCCCAGTCCATCGACGTCTGGATCACGACCTCGGGCGCCAAGCGCTACTATCTTTCTTTGCGAGTTTCCCCTATTTTCGACACCTCTGGGTCGCTTCTTTCCTTCGTCTGCACTGCGATCGACATGACCGCTAGATATAAAGCACAGCAGGAGACTGAGAAACAGAAGAATTTCGTCTCCCAGATAATAGATGCCCTCTCGTCGATCGTTATCGTCCTTGACGAGGAGTGCTGCATCGTCCAGTGCAACCGAGCGCTTGAGGAATTCAGCGGTTTCAGCTTTGATCAGATGCGTGGAAAGCGGAACTTTCACCTCAACTTTTATCCTCCCCAGGCCAGACCGGGCGCACTCAAGTGGTTCCAAGATGCGCTGAAGGGAGTGGCACCGGCTCGCACGGTCACTCCATGGGTGCACAAGTCCGGGGTGATACGGATGTTCGAGTGGCGAAGCTCAAACATTACCGACCAACAGGGCAAGATCCGTTTTGTAGTGGGCGTAGCCGCCGACATCACCGAGGACGATAAGAGGGTCAAAGAACTCAGGCGGGCGGCGGCGGTCTTCGAAAACTCAGTAGAGGGAATCATCATCATCGACAAGAAGGTGACGATTGTCGACGTCAATGAGGGCTTTTCCAGGATCACCGGCTACTACAAAGCCGACTGCGTCGGCAAGCGCGCCGGCTTCTGGGGATCGGACATTCACGATGGCAAGTTTTTTGAAGTGATGTACCGTTCGCTCAGGGACGACTCGCACTGGAGCGGCACCATCTGGAATCGCAAGAAGGACGGCGAAGTATTCCCGGTCTTGATGAATATCACTGCGATCAGAGACTCACACGGAGAAATAGACCACTACGTCGCAATCTGTTCGGACATTTCCGAGATGATACGGTATCAAAAGCAACTCGCCGAGATGGCGTTCCATGACCTGCTTACGGGCCTAGCCAACAGAAGCTTCCTGGTCGAGAAGATCAGAACCAAAATGGCCGAAGCCCGCAGATCTGGCTCGGTCATCGCAGTGGCTTATATGGATCTTGACAACTTCAAGCCGGTAAACGACACCTACGGGCATGCGGAAGGTGACCGCCTCCTCATTGAAGTTGCCAGAAGGCTCGAGGACGAACTCAGAGAGGTCGACACGGTAGCGAGGATCGGAGGAGACGAATTCGTCTGCTTGCTGGAACTCAAGGACAGGCCTGAGTGCGAAAGAATTGTCAACCGGATCATCAACCGGATCGAAGAACCCTACGCGATTGCCGACGGAACAGCGACCGCTACCGTTTCGGCGTCGATTGGCGTCGCCTTCTATGATTACGACGATACAGATCCCGACAGTCTGCTTCGACAGGCCGACCAGCTGATGTACAGCGCCAAGAGAACCGGTGGAATGAAATACATGACCAAGGAGATAGCCTCCGCCTACCACGCCGGTCGCATGAATAAAATAGGTCCAGACGAGGTCACTGACCCGGACCTGATCCAGGAAGCCGAACAGGAACTCCCCTAGCGCACAGACCCTCATACGACTGATCCTGCGGTCTGCCAGGGCTATCAAAGTCAAAAACCGCTATGCCAACTACGCCTGGGTCACACACCCCTGCTACCTTTGCCCGCGCCACTCAATTTACACCGTTAGCAGCCGAGCGACATGCCACTGGTTTTCCGAGCCTCCGAGGGCCAACCTAAAAGAACATATCGCTTGGCAAAAGCCATCTGCGCAATGCTGAACATTGGTCAGCTATCCGGTCTCCAAGCGACTAGACCCCTCGGTCGCCTCATCGATACTTGGGACTCATTGGGTTAAATGCAGCAGTCTCGCCATGATATCCTCCAGCTCCGGCCCGCTCTTGCCGGTAGCCCTGACGACTCGGACTGGCCACCGACGATCAAAGCTCACTTTTGAGAGCTAAAGGATTATGGTCAGTTTATCGATACACCAAGGAGTAGTTGCATTGAATCATTCCACGTTAGTGGCCTTATTGAGAATCGTATTATTTACATAATGAAACTTTTCCGAACGTGCCGTGTCGAAGCAGTCTCGATTGTATTTCGTGAAACTTCGACAGCGAACATATCCGATCGACCATGAAGTGGTGTCATTTTTTGGAGGGACCGTGACCCACGGTCAGAATGAGGTTGAGGCCAACTCGTTTGGCTTCTGCGAGGAATCTCTTAAAGAATTCGTTAGGGATTTCGTCGAGAACTATAACGAATCCGTACTTGACGACAAGCCGCTTGCGTTGATGGTTTCACACCTCAACGAAGCCGAACTGTCGATGGTTAAAAAGGAACTAATCGACTACATTCACGTTCTTATCGAACCAAGCTCAGACGATGAGAGCATCTCTGTCGCTTCTAAAAAGGTCACTCGGTCGCTCCTTTCGGTTGGCATTTCGATCGACTGGCTTTTGAAGATAGTTCCTAAATTTATTGAAGTCACTCGCTCGGCGCCCTCCACCGACGCGCTTGGCGCCAAAGCGGTTCGAGCCGCAGCATCTCGACTCGAAAGTAGATTCAACGGGCAGATCCTGGTGATTTTAGACATCGAGCGCCAGCATGACGATGGGCGCTTTTTGGAGATCGAGGAGCTCGCTCAATTTACCCAGCGGGCTACCAGCACCTCGCACCTAATGAGACTTCTCTTTGGGTCTCTGATAAAGAGCGAAGGAATCGCCGGGGCGTATTTCGGACGCTTCAATCTCGAAGGTCAAATGGAATACGAACACGTTGTAGGTGAAACCTTTATCGAGATCAGTCGTCTCGCGAGCCAGAAAAAGATCGCTTTAATCTCCAACCGTGCTGATCTCATCACTGGAGCAGGGCCCGCCGGGCGTGCATGGAGAACCGGCCAAATTCAAGTCTCTTCCGCTATCCAAAGCGATCCGACTATGGCACCTTGGGCCGAGTGCTATTCCGGGTTGGGGATCAGGTGTACCGCAGCGATACCGATTATGAATTCCGACGGGAGGATAGAAGGGCTAATTGGCCTTTACTCGACTTGGCCCGGCTACTTCGCCAAGAGCTCAAGGCTGAAGATATTAGAGCTGGCGAGGCAGATAGTTGGTGCCGCAATCGAGCGACTCGCAAGCACCAAGGTCATATCATATGAGACCCGAACGACGATGCGCAACCTAATCAGGGATCGACGAGTAGAGATGTGCTATCAGCCGATCGTCGATCTACAAACGGGCGAACTCCATAAAGTTGAGGCGTTGGCCCGTCTCAACCCAAAAGGTGGCTCCGGACTAATCTACCCAGGGGACTTCCTTCCCGCCTTAGGAGTGGAAGATTTCCTGACCCTCTTTGAGATCGGTCTAGTCCAAAGTTGCAAGTCCTTGACTGATTGGGAAAGAATGGGGATTCGGACCTCGGTATCGGTCAACTTCCCACCACAAGGATTCTCCGACCCGCGGTATCTAAGAGTTTTAGCTAAGACCATCGAAAGCTCCGAAATCGACCCTAGTCGGCTCACTCTTGAACTAACCGAGGAGAAAGAGCTGAACGAACTGGACATATCGGCCAAGGTTTTGCACGCCTTGAAAGAGTTGGGGATAAAACTCTCGCAAGACGACTTGGGATCTGGGTTTAGTTCGCTGCATCGGCTCGAAAAGATAGGATTCGATGAGGTCAAAATAGACCAAACTCTCGTCCGAAATCCCACAGATCCAAAGAGTCCCCTAAAGCTAATCGAACACTTGACCTCGCTAGCCCACGATCTCGACTTGTCGGTAGTGGTAGAGGGCCTCGAATCCGAATCGCTAATCGAAGTTGCGACCATAATGGGCGCAGACTATGGGCAAGGGTATGCAATCGCAAAGCCTATGCCGGGAAAGGAAATAGCAGATTTCGCCAAGAGAATTAGATGGCAGAATAAAAGCGATCAACCCAGAACGAGCCTCGGCGGAATTGCGAAGCTCAGACGCTGGTCATGCAGGGTAGAGTCCGTCGCGAGTTACCCAGAGGTCTTGACTGATGAAAGATTGATCGGCGAGTTAAGGAACTCTCTTATCTATCTTATTAATCCGAGAATAGATGCGATCCTCTCCCAACTCGAAGGTGCCCTTTCCCTTGGAGCAGGGTCCCAATATAGGTCGATCAGGCACATGCTCGAAGACGCCCTTTGGAATGCAAATCCGAACGATCGAAACGTGTTAGCCCCAAAAACCGATGGCGACGAGATCGAATATGAACCCAAAGGTCTGTCTGAGCTGACTTCGGACGAATTGAGAAAACTAATCTCCCTATCTTGGGAATTAACCCAGATCGGCTTCACTAAGTCCAACTTGGCATCAGAGTTGGAGCATATCTGTCTCACCGCTGAATCCCACATTTCCGACGCCACCGCTGCCATAATGTTCCTCGACAGGGACAACCAGCTCAACCTGGGCTATGCTCCTTCGATGTCACCGGCGGCCAGGCAGGCGATGGCAGTGATAAAGCTGACGTCGGGATCGGGATCTTGTGCAAATGCGGTTTTATCAGGGGGACCGGTTTTCGTTGGAAACACATTTCTCGATCCACGCTGGTCTGAATTGAGCAATCTTGCAACTTCGCTAGGAATCAAGTCCTGCTGGTCAGTACCAATTCGAGACAAGCAGTCGAAGATTATCGGCACAATGTCGATGTCGCACCCTCACCACAAAATGCCTACTCCGTATCAGCGTGAGATTATCGAATATTGCGCCCGAACAGCCGCAACTGCCCTAACAGAACCGCTGGATGCTAGGGCAGAACCATCCGATTCGATAGTCTTCGGCGGGAGTCAGCTCTTCGAGCCGTCCAAGAAGATAAAAATCAGCGTCGCTGACGGGAAACTCTTTGATCCGTCACCCGGATTTATGGCCATGTATGGCTACTCGGAAGAGGATTTCGAAGACCTGACTTTATTCGATCTAAACCTGAGTATCAATCCGTCAGTACTGGCGGAGATGGCCGAGCGGACTGAACTCGGCGGGGTTATTCACATGACCTCCACACATAGGACGAAAGCCGGGGAGACCAAAGAAGTCGAGTTCTATTCGACCTTGAAACGTCAAAATGGTAAGGACTATTTCGAAACGGCATTAGCGGATATAACGGACCTCAGCCAATCGGAAAAACTCCTTGCGGCCGAGCACGAGAGCAGAACCCGGCTTCTGAAAACTTCGTCGGTGCTCATTACTGTGGTGGACCCTCTTGGCATGACATTGATGGTCAACCACGCAGTCAGTGGATTATTGGCAATGAGCGAACAGCAACTCATTGGTCAGCTCTTCCCGATAGCACTGCTAGCTGAAGGTCCCGACAGGAAGAAAATTAGGGATGCTTTCTCTAGAGCAACAAGGACCAGACTTTGCGAAAGCATCGAGGCCTGGATCACCTCCGCTCGCGGACAAAGACGCCTCCTGGCGATAGACGTAATTCCGAACTTTGACAACCTCGGAGCTCTCAACGCTTACGTCTGCACCGGAGTCGATATCACAGAGCGCTTCGAAGCAACAGCAAGTATTTCCAGGCAGGAGGCGTTTGTCTCGCAGATCATCGAATCGATACCTGGGATCGTGGTCGTCCTTGATGCTGCGGGGGCCATAATACAATGCAACGAGGCGTTAGAAGAGTTTACCGGAATCGAATTCGACAAGATGAAGGATCGACCGTTCTACCACCTCAACTTTTTCGCCCCGAAAGCGCGTCCCGCCGCAGTGAAATGGTTTCATGCTGCGATAGAGAGGGGGAGCGCGGAGCGCACCTTTGCCCCGTGGGTTCACAAGGACGGATCCACTCACACCTTTGAATGGCGCAGCTCTTTCATAAATGGGAGTGACGACAAAGTTAGGTTCGTCGTCGTCGTCGGAAATGACATCACCGACGAAGACCAGAATCTGAAAGAACTTCAGCGGGCTGCGGCGGTCTTCGAGAATTCGAGCGAAGGGATCGTAATAGCCGACAAGAACGCAATAATCCTGGACATAAATGGCGGATACACACGGATAACCGGGTACTCGAGAAGCGAGTCAATAGGAAAAAATGCCGGATTTATCGGTTCTGACATTCATGACCAAACCTTCTACCAGGATATGTATGACTCTCTCAAGGAGCGTTCCCGTTGGAGTGGAACTATCTGGAATCGGCGAAAAGATGGAGCGGAATTCCCAGCGTTGATGCATATCACCGCTATCCGTAACAGCTACGGTCAAATAGACCATTACGCCGGGATCTTCTCAGACATTACCGAGATAGTCCAGTACCAAAAGCAGCTTTCGGAAATGGCTTTCCATGACATACTTACCGGCTTGGCCAACCGGAGCCTACTCGTAGAGATGATCAGCTCGCGGATGGCCGAGGCTAGACGTAGTGGGAATGTTTTGGCTCTTGCGTACATGGATCTTGACAATTTCAAACCGGTCAACGACCTATATGGTCATGCAGAGGGAGACAGGCTGCTAATCGAACTTTCCAAAAGACTTAAAAATGAATTGAGAGAAGTTGACACCGTCGCCCGAATAGGTGGAGATGAGTTTGTTTGCTTATTACCAGGTCTCTACGACAAGATGGAATGTGAAGAGATCGTGCTTAGACTCATCTCTCGCATTGAAGAGCCCTTTCAACTTAGTGATGCAAAGACCTTCTTCAGCCTATCCGCATCGATCGGAGTGGCCTTCTACGAGCATGATGACACCGATCCAGACAATCTACTGCGACAAGCAGATCAGCTCATGTATGTAGCCAAGAGATCGGGTGGCCGCTCATTTATCACTTCGGATGACATAACCAAGGGTTGATCCCTTCAACGGTCAACTCCAGAGAACTCAGGGCTTGGAACTGCAGATCTGAATCGGAAACCAAAAATCCGTCGACTTGAGCGACTGTTGATCGAACCTAACCTCGGCTTCGGTATCCTATGACGGTATTTTCCCGAGGATGTTTTCACGCTTCAGAGCGCTTCCGCCGTCTTCTGTGAAAACTGACCTACATATCCTGAGGCTCTAAAAATGCCAAAGATCCAACAGGGATGGCTAAGGGTCGCCTCATAGCTGCTCGTTGCGTGCTACAGCAATCAGGGTCGCTGAAAGAACTACGATTGCGCTTGATTACTTGTTTGTCGGCCAGGGTTAGCTTGAACTCGAAGCCGACTTAGACGCCATCCGGGATGGGCCTGAGCCACATGGGCTCTCTCAGTTATTTCGTCAAGGTCGTCATACCGACCTGGGGGGCCAAAAGATTGGCCCCCCAGAACAACAATTCTTATTTGCAGCTATCGACTTGTCTAAGAAGACTTAGCCTGAGTCGAACTAGCGACCAACGGCGTCTTCACAAACCGTCTCGACTATTACTCGTGTGACAACATATGGGTCACAGTTGGCGTTGGGTCGACGATCTTCGATCCAACCCTTCTTCGCTTTTTCGACCGCCCAAGGAATTCTGATAGAAGCTCCACGATCGGAGGCCCCATAGCTAAAGACATCATAACGAGCGGTCTCGTGAGCGCCGGTCAACCTCTGCTCGATGCCTACGCCGTAGTTGCTGATGTGCTTTTCGACTTCTTTCCCAAGAGCCTCACATCCGGCAATTATCGCTTCATAACCCTCGCGCATAGCCTTGGTGGAAAAGTTGGTGTGTGCTCCGGCACCATTCCAGTCGCCCGGCATAGGCTTGGCGTCCCAGTTGACGACTACTCCGTAGTCTTCAGCGATTCTCATCAATAGCCATCTGGCCATCCAAAGCTGGTCACCAATTGCCGGCGGAGCAAGAATACCAACTTGAAACTCCCACTGCGCCATCATCACTTCCGCGTTGGTGCCCTCAATGGAAATCCCAGCATCCATACAGGCCTGAGTATGAGCCTCTACGATCTCGCGTCCCACCATCTTCTCTCCGCCGGTGCCACAGTAGTAAGGACCCTGCGGGGCGGGGTATCCTGTCTCGGGCCAGCCCAACGGACGACCGTTTTGATAGAAGGTGTACTCCTGCTCGATGCCGAACATCGGCTCTTGCGCAGAATATTTCTCAGCGACTGCGACACAAGTTGCACGGGTATTTGTCGGATGTGGGGTGAAATCGGTCAGCAAGACCTCGCAAAGTACTAATACATTCGCTCCGCCCCGAATCGGATCCGGGCATGAATAAACCGGTCTCAGAACGCAGTCTGAGTTGCTCCCTGGAGCCTGGTTAGTACTCGATCCGTCAAAGCCCCAAATGCCAGGTTCTTCTCCGTCTTTGATGATCTTGGTCTTATTCCGCATAATCGGCGTCGGCTTTGTGCCGTCGATCCAGATGTACTCCGCCTGGTAACTCATCACTGTGCCTTTTTCGTTCGCTCGGTTCCGTTCAGAAACCGCACCCGTCTAGAGAATGCAGGAAAACCGACACGGCAATCCCACCAGAACAAGTCTGGCTGGTCAATGTTTCTCACCCTTTGCGGAAATGTTAACGCAGCGTAAAGAGCCAGCGAGCAGAGGATAAATAATTATCGAATCAAGCGAATTTAAACGAATAACGCCAGCTAATAGAGGTTGATCTCCTATTAACTAACGCCAAATTCGGTTATGCCACCCCCATGGGCAAGAGATTTCACACCTTCAGACAGGACTGCACCACGATTGGGCTACATCTAGCCTACTTTATTCCACCAACCGCAGAGTTCACGCCTAACTTGATCCTCCTTGCAACCTCAGGAGGAATCACCGAATCTGGGTCTCTCAGACTTGAAAGTGACGACTTCACGCCTACCAAAGACGCATATAGCGGCGGGCAAGTTGAGCAAAGGCGCAAATGCTCTTCGAGTTGGAGCTGCTTCGTTCCACTTATCTCTCCATCGATATAGTCCGAGACCATGCTCCTCGCTTGCCAGCAACTAAGCGGGACTCCTTTGTTAGCCTCTTTCCTTTGCGATGATTCTGAAAGAGCACTGACCATCATCATCCTTCCTCGCCTTAATCGCTGCTTTGCAGCCGGCAAGGTAATCTGCAGCGATGAGGCCACCTCCGACAATTTCCACCCCTCTACATCGTGAAGCACTACAACGCTCCGGTAGGCAAATGGTAAGCGCAAAAGAGAATCTTTGATTTCTTCCCGTTCTTCCGCAGTCTCTAATAACCTCACTGGATCGACCGAGTATTCACCATCCATCCACTGCTCCTCAATCTGTTCAACTGACACCTCGTTGCTCTGCTGCCGAAAATTATCGACTGCTAAGTTATGAAGTATCCTGTGAAGCCAGGTTTTTATGGAAGACTCACCCCTAAAGGTACCAATTTTTTCCCACGCCTTCGAGATAGTATCTCCAACCAACAACTCCGCAGCATCGGCGTCATCAGTCAGTGCTAAAGCGTAACGGTAGAGGGCGGGGATCTCTCTGACAAGGGAACTCACCGAAGGGTCCAAGTCGTCTCGGTTCACTGATTTGAACTCACTCATCTACCTCCAACGCTACAGCGGCTGGCCCAACCGGGCGGTCCAAGGGGCTTCGTCTAAGTCATAACAAACAAAACTTTCTACAAGGAACTCTGTTTCCCAATCAAATCCGGCAATTGTCCTTCAAGCGCTCCCTCAGCCTGGGCCTAAGGGCTGGATACCTGATATGGACCTGCATCCTGTGGCCAACAGGTCCCTGCGGTGAGCACTATTTAAGTTCTCTCCACGTCTGAGTTAGCTATGTCGCTCATGTGGTTAGCGCTGAAGGGTTCGTTTCAAGCAATCCTTGTTGGCCCCTATATCCAAGCTCCTAACAGTGACGGCCTAAAGCGCCCAAGTCAACATTGGCTTCCCTCATGAAGCTTCGCCACCCATTGTGTGGTTCAGTAATTACCTAAGAAGCTGCTCCCGAGATTGGCCAGAACTCCCGAGATCACACTTCGCCATAGCAATGTTTCATAAATCGCCTCTCGTGCTCCAAAGACCTTGTCGTATCTTTGATCGTCACCTTCTCTATTACGGTCTGCTCGCGAGTAGCTTGCTATCCGATTCCAATCAGTGTGCCACCCTATGGGATGACTTCGAGCCCCTGTCGGCCGAAAGCGTGTCAATCCTGAAGAGTGAATAAATAGGGCAGAAACCCGAAAGAGCCGTCACCAGTAGAACCGCCGCCACGATTAAAGCCACGATTCCTAATGCACTTGACACGCCTACCGCAAAAGCTAGCACAACCGCCAATATCGCCAGAACAATCCGAATAACCCTATCGTTGCTCCCAACAGTCTTCTTCATAGCCAAACTCCCTTCAAGTCACCTTCCATATGCCACATAGACGCAAGAGAGCCCAAAAAGGATACAAAGTCACCGTTACATTCTCGGAAAGATGCAACTAACTAAATTCAGTCGCAGTAGCTTTTGGCACTTCAGATCTCCTTTCTATCTAGGATGGAGCAGAGAGGTAGGTTAGAAGAAGGAAACCCTGAATCAGTAGACCAAGCTGTACTAGCAAAGGTCCGAATCGTATGAGATGATTCAAAGTGGAATAAGCCGAAAAGGCTCAGGTCGGGCGGCTTCTGGTTTTAGCCTTTATGCAAGGTCAAACTTCGAGTCAGTAAAGTGCGGATTGTCTAATCCAGAGTAACTAGACGGAAGATCATAAGTGAAAAGTGCTTCATTCTTAGCAGAAAAGAAAATAGATCCGCATAAGTCGCCCAAAAAAGCAAAGGGTTTAGTTGGCATTGCCTTATTTGCTGTGGTCCTCTCGGGCTGTGCCACATCATCTACCACTGCCCAGACCCAAGCAAGCGGAAACTCAAATGCAGTCGTAACTCCGGCAGAGATTCCACAGATCCTCAAATCTGCTAATGGTAAGAACAACCTAAACAACAAGACCCTCTCAATTTCTGGTCAAGGTCAAATCGAGTCCGGTACCGCCCTTGCCTTAGATGACGCCTTTTTTAGAATGCAGAAGCTCGCCGGGGCAAAAAGCGTAACTGGCGCCAAGTACATTCCGTTTTATTACTCGCTAAAAGGGGATTCAATCCCTCAAACCTCCCATTATCCTGCGCACTTTCTTGCCATGGTCTCATTAACTTCTCCCGCGAATTCGGCAAGTCCCGCAGCGGCTTGCCCTAATTCAGATTCAGCCACCCTGTTCGACTTCGTCAAGGTCTCATCGACTGGAAACTGGAAGGTCGATCTTGAGCCCTTCGTAAACGGTGCAACCGTACCAAAATTTGCAACTGTCAAAGGCGGGTACTCGGCTCCATTGAGTTCGAGTACGAAACTGGTGCTTCCGCTCAGCCAGCTCCCAATAACAATGGCCCAAGCCCTCCAAACCTATGGGACGAGTGGCAGAATAACAGCGGGACTGTCTAAAAGCGACTTCGCCACGACTGGCTGTTGGTCCGTCTACAACTTTTCCCAGGGCTACACGTTTTATAAATCAGCGTCGGTCTCTCCTAGCCTGTCAATCACACCAGTTTCTCCAAGTGACGCAGTCTCCTACCCACTCGCTAGCGGCGCGGTGCTCGATCTTTTCAGCCTTAAATTCGTCTACTCACTTCGGCCAGCAACTCCCACCGGCTCGATAAGTCAACAGACACAGCGTGGAAACCCCTATAGTTTTACCCTCCCGGCCGGACAGTACTCCTCGGTTACTCAACCCGGTATCTGCGAGCTAGCAGTTGTCGACCCACCGAACGGTATCTCCCTGAGCCATTCTACACAACCCCAGCTGGTCGGTGCCGACTGCGGTGAACTGATGGCCACGGGCAAAGCGGCCAGCAAAGTTACCGCTGTCAACTTTGTCAGCTCTTGACAAAGTTGACAAACCGTCCTCGCTAAGTTGGGCTCTTCGTCCTCAGGGTCTGAGCCACCGCTGAAAAGGAAGTTGCTAGCACTGGCAAAAATACCTCAGATAGCCCACTGTCTCTAAGTGGCCATCAAAAACTGGCTGGCCTAATAAGGCGACATAACGACACCGGGACTAGGAAGGAAATTGCTCTCGGTCCTGAGGGGAACGATCAATTGCGAATTGCTCATTTTGATCGCCTATGGTAACCCCAGCTACTCGCTTTTAGCTAGTGGATAGCTCGATCCTCCAAAGTCTACAACCTGGCATAAATAGGCATTATTTGCAAATACCCGACGTGATGCCGAACGGAAATCTATTGTAAAAAGCTCACTATTGACTTATAATTGCCGCCATTGCCTTGAATTTGGACAAATTGGACCACTTTATGCCGGCAAATGAGGGGGAGGCTAGCATGGGAAGTGAGTTAATCGGCAAAACGAGTTCCAAGACCTCCCGGTCTCTCGTAGTCCTTTGCTTGACTTTTTTCCTGGTTTCGCTGGATAACACAATAGTCAATGTGGCTTTGCCTACGCTTCAACGGTCATTGGGTGCATCTACAACATCTCTGCAATGGATAACCGACTCTTACACTACTGCGTTCGCCAGCCTGATTGTGGTAGGCGGATATCTCGCTGATCGCCATGGACGTCGAGTCATTCTCCAAAGCGGATTGACAAGCTTCATTGTGGGTTCAATCGTCGCTATCCTGTCGAGCACTAGCACAGTCGTAATCTTAGGCAGAGTTCTAATGGGGATAGGTGCCGCAATTTCGGTTCCGTCTTCCCTGTCTATGCTGGTAGATGTCTTCCATACCGCTAGGGCGAGGGAGGGAGCAATCGCTGGTTGGACTGCAAGCGCCGGTATCGGTGTGGCGCTAGGGCCGTTGGCTGGCGGCATACTCTTGAAGTACTTCTGGTGGGGTTCGATCTTCCTCGCTAGCGCACTTGTGGCAGTCGCTGCATTGGCCGTGTCCTGGTTCTGGCTGCCGAAAAGCCCCCACAAAAAGGCGGAAAGGTTTGACTGGTGGGGATCGATTCTCACAGTGATTATCCTCCTTTCGCTGGTGACGGGGATTATTGAAGGACCAGACTGGGGTTGGTTGAACTTTAGGGTGCTAGCACTTTTTGCATTATCCTTGATAGGAATAGTGCTATTTGTTTGGCACGCCCGCACTTTCGAAAATCCGATAGTCGACCTCTCGATACTGGCCAGCAGACGCTTTTCCATGTCATCACTGGCTATGGGTGCAACTTACCTGTGCATATTCGGTTTCCTATTTCTGATGACTCAATTTTTGCAGGGAGATTTAGGCATGACCCCGCTGCAAGCGGGTATTCACTTCCTTCCTGCCGCCGGGGCCGTGGTCGTCGGTTCAGCTCTTGCCAAGGCATTCGGTGACAAGATCGGGCCAAAGGTAGTGCTTACGATAGGGATGTTTCTTCTGGTAGTAGTCAATGTCCAAGAGATCGGATTTCGAGCTACAAGTAACTACTCCTCCGTAATCAGCATACTTCTGACCGGAGGACTCGCCATGGGGCTCATCCTTACCGTCGGCACCGATGAGGTCATGGGAGTGCTTCCATCAAAACACCTCGGAACTGGTGCAGCAGTCAACGTCGCTCTAATGGAAATCGGTGGTGCGATCGGGGTCGCTTTATACGGCAGCGTCTTTAACTCCGAGTACGCCTCAATACTCAAGTCTACGTCGCACCTCCTCCCACCGGCATTAGCTCGCCTGGTTGTCGGATCATTCGAGGCGGGTTTGGCAATTGCCCATAGGATCGGCGGATCGCTCGCTTTACTTTTAAATCTCAAAGTACGAGGTGCCTTCATGAGCGGATATGCGAGTGCGGGTTGGATCGGAATTGCTGCTGGCGCAGTAGTGGTTCTGGTGGTAGCGGTCTTGATGCCCAGGCGATCGATCGCCACGTTAGCGACAGATCCTGAAGCTCCAACTGCTGGCGGCTATTCAGTCGAAAGTGGCCTCCTTGATAGTTCGAGCGATGCAAGTTGACGGACCTACCCGAGCGACATAGTTAGCTTGTTGGAAAATAAACGCTAGATTTCCGGGTCCATTCGCCGTTTTAGGATCTTGCGGCTGTGGCCAAGCGTGTCTTTAAACTCAGGCGGCTAAGTGAATATAGCCTCATCAGCTTCCGCCTTGGCCATAGCGACATATTGAACCCGACAATAAAACTCGTCCGGATCCGATATAGCTCTCGCCACTTTCATTGATCAGCAGCAACACTACCTACGGAGCATCTAGAACCCGACACCCATACGGGTAGGGCGGCAAAGCCCCCCCTACCGATGCTTCTGGGGAGACCAGCAATGCTTGGAAAACTACCACCATTCAGGCAGGACTAAAAGACGCCCGGAAGCTCAATAACTCAACTTAGAGCCCCTCTGTCGACCCCAGGCCAATAGACCAGAGGCCAGACGATTGATTAGCGATTCACCGCCACCCGAATTGGATGACACGCCCCCTCGCCCGTGGATGGGCACTGCTGAGTTAAGCTGAAACAGCGTGGTCGGGAAGGCGGGATTTGAACCCGCGGCCTCAGCGTCCCGAACGCTGCGCGCTGCCAAGCTGCGCTACTTCCCGTGGAACAACATCCTACCCTCCAGAGGCAGGAATGGTCCTTGGCTACTCCTTTTTATTCGACCTCTGGGTCGCACAGGAGTTTTCGCTGATTTTCAGCTAGACCGAAGGCGTCGTCTCGGTCGGAGCGAACGAAGGATCCTCGAATTTTTGATTCGACAGGATTTCAACCACAGCTTTTCTGATCCTAATCGGATCCAAAGGCTTGATAAGGTAACCGTTGGCACTTGAGCGACGCGCCAGGAAGATGTCGGCCCTTCTGTCAACGATCATCAAGACCTTCGACGAAGGCAACCTTCCTCCGGACTCTTCGAGACGAAGGTCAAGGCAGATAGCCATACCACCCATACTCCCTACCTGCATATCGACAATGACCAGGTCTGGAAGGTGGGTCTTTACTGCATCTCTCGTATTCCTGCCGTCATCGACCATAATGAACTCATAGTTAATCGAACCAAGAGCCGATGCGAGTTCGTCGGCGACCGAGGGCGTATCTGCGACTAGAAGAATCTTATACATCGCCTAAAAGGGTAGTAGATCGAAACAACATTTGCGAATCCGGGAGCAAAGTTAGCTTACTTCTCCAAGCGAAATATCTCTGGCGATCGTCTCCACGCCGATCAAGTCCGAGATCTCTCCAGCAATCTCGTCGACAAATAGCGTCGAGGTATCCCCAAGCAACTCCTTCAGCTCGCCTCCCGCCCTAAGGTCTGACGCCCGTTCCCGCGACAAGTAAACCCAATTATCAGTTACTCGGTTTTTAACCTGCCCTTGAATCTCTAGCGGTCCAGAAAAGTCCGGAGTAACACGATTGACTATGAGAGCGTGGAATTCGCGCTTTGACTTCTTGAGCCTCTGAGCGAGCTGATCCAACTCTAGGATTGCCCCTTGGCTCGGAGATGAGATTAGTACGAGGGCAGTCTCGGCGGAAGAAAGTACCTTCTCGACCGAATCCGCCCTCTCTTTGAAGCCATCTTCTATTCCAGAAAAGACCTCAAAAAAGTGGACGGCGTCTTCCACTACTTCAGCCCCAACTACCTTAGAGATCGTCTTCAAAAGGGTCCGGGTGGCGAGGCTGAGCGGCCTCAAGTAGGCGGGGGGTGGCTTTATCAGTAGCTTGAAAAGCCTGTTATCCAAGAAGCTCGATAACCGCTTTGGTGCGTCAAGGAAATCCAAAGCGCTGACACTTGGCGGTGTGTCGACGACGATCATATCAAACCTGGCGTCCTCGTAGAGTTCGAATCGTCTCTCCATCGCCATGAACTCTTGCGTCCCGGAAAGGGAGGTAGTCAGATTTTGATAGAGCTTGTTAGCAAGAATCTTCTCTATTTGCTCCTGCGATTTTCCGTAGCGTCTCACCATGTCGTCGAATGTCGCATGAGCGTCCAGCATCGTTGCGTATAGTTCGCCCGAACCCACTTTTGTCACGAGTGAAGCCTGATTACCGAGCTGAGATAGACCTAGCGCAGATGCAAGCCGTCGAGCCGGGTCTATAGTCACGACGCACACCTTCTTGCCGGTAGCGGCTTCAGCATAGGCTATAGCTGCTGAACAGGTGGTTTTCCCGACCCCACCGGGACCCAGGCAAACGATTACCCTCCTGTTTGACAAGAGTTCTGCCATTGAACTTTGCAACTCTCCCCCGTCCTATTTCCTGAGAGTCGCCATCGACAAGAAGTGCCACTGACCCGAAGAGGTTCCTCTCGGTAGGTCGCCCTCTAGCGCAGTTATGCTGAGAATCGTTTGATCGAACTCGTCCATCAGGTGTTCTATCTGGCGCATCTGCGACTGGAACTTCAATTGGCGATAGTTCCAAGCTTCGCGGGCGTCGGTGGGCGAAGCTTGAAGTTCCTCTTCGTCGATAGCTTCCGGAGCGAGAACCTTATTTACCACCAGCGACGCTACAGCGAGTGTGGTTTTGTCGGCAATCGCCGCCTTTAGTTCGATCGCCTCCTGGACTGGCGTCTCCTCTGCAATGGTGACCAGGATACAGCTGACCCTCTTAGGATCCTTGAGCATCTCCAGTACCTCGTCGGCCTGCGACTTCAAAGGTCCGACCCTGGCCACCTCAGCCAATCCAGCTGGCGAGGTCAAAAAGCTCAAAGCGTGCCCAGAAGCCGGCAGGTCGACAACTATCAAGTCGTAGTCGCCCGTCTGCTCAAGCTGTTTAAGCTTCCCTAGCAGCAAAAGATCCTTTATCCCCGGAATAGCAGTAGCAACTACGGTGATGATCCCAGTAGAGATAAGTCTCGATGCCACCTGCCCTAAAGAGTGGTCAGCGAGGTAATCGACGAGGACTTCATTTGGCTCAAGCTTCATCGTCTTGTAGCCATTTTGTGCCATTTGATGCGGGTCCAACCCATCCTTGTCCGATTGGTTGGGTGGCTCGTCATTTTCTGCTTCCGGTCCAGCTCCGCTCGATTGAACGAGATTTGTGAAGTCGTCAAGTCTGACAAGAAGGACATTTGGGGAACTCTGGCTTGCAAGTTGAGCGACATAGTTGGCTATTGTGGTCTTGCCAACGCCACCTTTACCCGTTACTAGGCATACCGTGGCGCCCTTGGTCAGATTGTAGATCCCATTTCTCTCGTTCTCATCGATCACTCCATGGGATACTAGACCATCTAAATCCCAAATTGTGGTGAAGCAGCGAACTGACTTTGCCAAGACCTGAAGCGGAAGCTCCTCAATAAGCGACTACTGCTGTCAAAAGTGCTGGTAGGGCCTAGCAAGGCACTTTGAGATATGCTCTCTTTGACACGAGATCGATGACCACCCCTTTGATGTCGAAAATTGGCTCATGGACGCTGGTTAGCTCGACCGGTCTATCCACCTTTTGACATCACCGTGTCCCGCCACACAAGACGAAAACCGCTATCACGGGAGATAACGGCCAGTCTGTATGTGGCTAAAGAATGAAAGCGAACATACGATGGCCCGCGCCATTATGATAAAGGCACAATTCTAAATACAGTCAAGATCCGCCACTTTCCATTAGTGGATCACCTAAAAAGAATTGATCGCATTTACTATAGGTCTAGCAGGGGACTGTTAAAGATAAAACTACATAAGACCTCCGCTCGTCTCGCAGATCAAACCCACTTAGCAATCTCACCTGCATCAGTCGGGCAACGCTCTGGCTGGGGATTCGAGCCTGGCGTCTGGGATAAATGCCAAAATATCGATATCAAGAAGACCTGCAATCGAATCCTGTACATTCCTAACTGGACAAGAGGGTCACCCTCCAATTTCCCAAAGACTGTTTGATTTGTGGCGAAGTGACACTCCAGCTTGATTATCCTAGAGCCAGGGTCCTATTATTGCGAGCTAGGGTCGGGGGTTACTCCTGCCGACACGTGTTTTTGCGCATTTGATCTGGGGAGGGCGAATGGGTCAGAGGATCGGGG
>JABEUM010000086.1 GCA_013044475.1 Acidimicrobiaceae bacterium
CCCCGGAGCGAGCCACACCCGCTGTGGCTGGATAAATCTGGACAGGCCCAGATTCTGCAACACCCCTCCTGATGGGGAATAGTCAGTTCGCCACGCTCGGATTCGGAACAGCTGGGTTAGCGAAACTACCATGACAAAGTCACAATCCCTAGCGAAGGTGATGATCCGGTATCAGCCGGGCCCGTAGGGCGGGGCTACAAGACAAAGAGATTCAGCAGTACTATCATTCCTATGGTGGATTACCAGTTTGAAACGATTACTTATAGCGTCCAGGATGGAGTCGCCGAGCTCTGCCTGAACAGGCCGGAGATCAAGAACGCATTCAACTCGAAGATGTGGTTTGAGTTTTCCAACGCTCTCGACGTCTTCTCTTCGAGTAGCGACCAGAGGGTTTTGGTTATTACCGGTGCGGGAGGGGCATTCTGTTCTGGAGCGGAGCTGAACGAGATGGTTCCGGCTTCGTATACACCTTTGAGTTGGATGAGGGGAATCAGTGATATCGCTCTGAAGCTGCATCAGATACGAAAGCCGACTATTGCCAAAGTGAGGGGTATAGCGGCTGGTGCTGGTGCGAACCTTGCCTTCGGCTGTGATCTCGTGTACGCATCAGATTCGGCAAAATTCTCGGAGATCTTTGTCAAGCGTGGTCTTTCCGTGGATTTTGGCGGAAGCTGGCTTTTGCCGAGGATGGTGGGGTTGCACAGGGCAAAGGAACTTGCCTTTTTCGGCGACATTGTCTCCGCTGGAAAAGCAGAACAGACGGGCCTTTTGAATCGGGTGGTCGCTGATGAAGAGCTCGACACCGTGGTAGCCGAAGCCGCCGAATCCCTCAAGCACCTACCCCCAACCGCCCTTTCATTGAATAAGGCACTACTGAACGACTCCCTGTCAAGGTCCATGGCTGAGGCGCTAGAGGCCGAAGCCCAGGCTCAAGCCGCCAACATGTCTACCAAAGACCTAAAGGAGGCGATATCGGCCTTCTTGGAGAAGAGGACCCCAAAGTTCACTGGTGAGTAGGAGTTGAAAAAGGGCGTTCGAGGGTCGATATGGCCCTAGCGGTAACGAGCCGCTGATCAGTCATGGTCCGGCTGGCGGTCGCCCATCTTTTGGATTAGCGCCGCCTCCTTTTTCCTGCCGAAGAACCAGAGCAGTATGCCAAGAAACGATACGCCCACACCCAGTAGAGCGGTACCAGCGTATTGAAAGTTCGCATAAGTCACCGTCGCCAGGGCCGATCCGATCGCCCCACCGATGAAGTATATCCCCATGTAGGCGGTAGTAATCCTGGCCTGGGCGTCTGGGGAGATCCGGTAGATGATTGATTGGTTCGTGATGTGTATCCCCTGGATACCTAGATCTAGTGTTGCAGCGACGATAACAATAGCGAGCAGCGAATGTCTGGCTAAGTATAAAGCGATGAACGATCCAGCGATAATCGCCCAGCTGCCGGGTGTTGATATCCGAGCGTATCCCTTGTCCACCGCCCAGCCAGCTACTCTTGCTGCGGCGACCCCGGCGAGTCCAGCTATGCCGATGAAGCCTATTTCGACGGTGTTCAAGTTGAATGGTGCTATCGATAAGTAGGGTGCGAGAACTGTCCAGAAGATACTAAATCCCGCAAAGCCCAATGCCCCAAAGTATGCCCGCCTTCTGAGAAGCTTTGAGTGTAAGAAGGTTTTTGCCGTCGAGGAGAGCAGCTTGGGATAGGAGAGGGTGTGGCGCGGTTGGTCACTCGGCAACTTTAGCCATGCAACTATTGCCAGTGCCATGCCCACGATAGCGGCAGAGAGATAAACGGTTTTATACCCGGCAACCTCGGCAATGACACCAGCTGCGGTGCGTGCGAGTAAAATTCCGCTCAACAGGCCGGCCATCACCTTTGACACGGCTGAGCCGCGTCCTTCGTGGGTCGAAACTGTGGCCGAAAAGGCGACGGCTACCTGCGCCACTATCGACACTGTCCCGACAAGAAAGACTGCGACTTCAAAGAGAATGAAGTTATTGGTCAGTGACTGGAACATCGAGATGATGGCGGCGATGGCCAAGCCGAGGGAGATAATTGTTCTCTTTGAGATCCGGTCGGCCAGCGGAACCAAGGTCGCTAATCCCAAGGCGTATCCGACCTGGGCTAAGGTGACCAAGGTGCCGATGGTATTTGGGTCTCGCGAGAAGGAGCGGGAAATTACATAGAGGAGGGGTTGCAGATAATAGGTGTTGGCAACGGACACACCTGCGATAACCGCCAGGAGGTACAGAGTGAACTTCGAGTCACTTTCTAACTTTGCCAAGTTCTCTTCTTTCTTTCCAGTACCAAATTAGAACCTTGCCCTTTTGTTTCGCTCGTCTCGTTGTCGGGGCCCATTGGCTGATAGCATCTTGGCGTTGAGTTAATCAGCGTATTAGGAGGAGATCCTTGTCCGATTTTGAGGCAATAATTGAGATTCCGCGAGGTTCGCGCAATAAGTACGAAGTCGACCACGTGACCGGGGCGATTTCACTCGACCGGACGCTGTTTACTTCCATGGTCTATCCCATGGAGTATGGTTTTATTCCTGATACCTTGGGTGAAGACGGAGATCCACTAGACGCAATGGTTCTTTTGGAGTTCCCCACTTTTCCCGGATGCAGGATCAAGGTGCGGCCAGTTGCCGTATTTAGGATGTCGGATGAAGCCGGCAGGGATACCAAAATCTTGTGCGTCCCGAAAAAGGATCCGAGATGGATGCACATACAAGATATCGGTGATGTTCCGGAGCAGGTCAAGGCTGAGATAGCGCATTTTTTTGCACGATATAAGGACCTTGAGCCAAACAAGTCCGTAACCGTAGAGGGCTGGGCGGATCTAGAGCAGGCCGAGATCGAAATCAAGGCTTCTTATGACAGGTTTGGTAGAGGGTCGCACTAATAATGCAATAGTTTCTACTACGCTGTTAGTTTAAATAGGCGAGCGTGCGGAGTAGTGACTAATGCTTAGTGAACAAGAGAAGCAGAAGAGACTTTCGGATGTCGCTGGTCTCATCGAGATGATGAGACCAGCTGTCCAGGCGGACGGAGGGGACCTCATTTTGGTCTCTGCGGACCCCGATACTGGAGTCATTGAAGTGGCACTGCAGGGCTCGTGCTCTTCCTGCGCTATAAGTTCGTCGACCTTGCAGCTCGGGGTTGAGAGGATCCTTAAGGGCCGACTTGATTGGGTGAGCGAAGTAAAAGGTGGGGTCGACGACTCCTTGACTTTTGAAGATAGCTACATGCTGGGTAAAGGGGGATACGTACCCGCTGGCAGGTAGAACCTTTGAACTTCGACCAGGGGTGAGGTTGTCTTTTTGGTAGTAGGTTTGTGAGCTGGTCGTTGCTCTTAGCTAGCGTTGGGCTTGTTTTTTCGGCGGCAGCCACACTGATGGTGCTCAGGTACCGTAATTTGGCCTACGTTTCTGCGGTGATCGGCCTAGTCGAACTCGGACTACTGGGCGATTTGAGCGGTAGCGATCGGCAGATCCTGACCTCGCTGGCTTCTGCCCTGGCTTTTTTGATTACTGCCGCGCCGCTGGGTCTGATGCTGGATCGAGTCGGCTTTTTTAAGGTCTTGGCCGAGGCGATCCCTAGAAGGGATGCGACTCCTTACCTTTGGGCGCTCGCCGCGCTAACCACTGCAATTTTCAACCTAGATGCCGCGGTAGTACTACTAACACCCCTATATATTCGCTACGCTCAGTCGACCGGTAGGAATGCTATCGCCTTCGGGTTCCAACCGGTAGTCCTTTCCCTACTAGCTTCTTCGCCCCTAGTGGGGTCGAACTTGACCAACCTCATCGCCTTTGATTACCTTCGGTTGAGTACGGGTTCATTGCTTTACCACATGGCTCCTCCTTCGGCGGCTGGCTGCGTAGTTGGGTATTTTCTTTGGAAAAGATGCTTCAGAGGTACAGCAGTTGTACCTGACGACAAGGTCGAGCTCCGAAGGCCATACGGGGAATTGCTGCGATCGAAGGCCGTCAGAATCGGACTGCCGATAACCCTCATGATGCTCGCTGGCATGCTTTTTGGTCCGGGAGTCGGTATTGCTCCATGGGAAGTGGCGGCGCTGTGCGATCTGATACTGATAGTTTCGGGGGGAGGATTTAAGGCTTCCTATATCCCGCTTCCAGCGGCACTCGCTGCGGGGGGACTTGGAATCTGCGCAGTTGAGGTCGGTGGTCGACTCAACATTTCAGGGTTTGTTACCCACCAGGGCAATTTTGGCTGGTTGTTGCTTTCCTTAGGGAGTGGGACTCTGGCCTTGGTTATCAATAACCTCCCTGGCTTAGCCGCTATTCTTGCTGCAGCGCATAGCAGCTTAGGTAATTCAATATGGCCAGTACTCTTAGGCGTGAACATTCTTCCTGGAATTGCGGTAACTGGGACGCTCGCGAACATACTCTGGTTCTCAGTTGTCTCGGGATTCAAGCTCGATATCACCCTGGCGGGCTTTTCCAAGGTGATGTTTAAAATCGTTGGGCCGAGTTTCCTGTCCGCTTTCCTCGTCCTAGTGCTGCTCCGGCTGTTTTCGAGATGATAGGCGACTGGTCTCTCGGTGGTCGCCGTACCATTAAAAAAACAAAACACGAGTGCAATTAAGTCTTTGAGCAAACTTGGGAACATTTATGCTAGGACATGGACAAC
>JABEUM010000087.1 GCA_013044475.1 Acidimicrobiaceae bacterium
CTCCCAGGTTTGGAAGCTTCGGAGGGTGCTGAGCGCGCTAGCCCAAGAGGGAACTTCTGCGCCAGGGCTCGAACTGCTGATCGATAAGATCAGAAACACCCGTTCAAACGACGATTTTCTGGCCGATATTGCCAAATCGCCGATGATCTAAGTTACTAAGCGGAGATGTTCCGGTCGGTAGATCGTCGATTGCGACTAGATTTTTATGGGTTTATTTGGAGGAACCGATGAAGTCAGGAATTCACCCCACGTATGTCGAAGCTAAGGTCACTTGCTCCTGTGGCAACACTTTTGTGACCAAGTCGACCAAGTCTGAGATGCACCTCGAACTGTGCAATGAGTGTCACCCATTTTTCACGGGCAAGCAGAAGCTCGTGGACACTGGTGGGCGAGTAGAGCGCTTCCAGCGCCGTTATGGTGAAAGATCCAAGCGCCAAAAGTGAATGCTCGAGCGGAGGAGGCCGGCGCCGACTCCGCAAGCCGCCTTCTACGCTCTTTTACTGAAGCCCTACGAGTAAAACTGCTCGGGGTGGATTCGGTAGCGAATGAGGAAGTCGTCGAACTCGGAGCGTCGGCTGCAGCGTTCTCAATGGGACAAAGCCGCGCTGCGGTTGTCGTAAAAGCGGTCGAAGCGAATTTGATTATAGGATCCCTCATCCGGGCCAAACGCAAGGGGCTTGTGCCCTCGGTCGTGGTCGTCGCGCCCTTCGAAAGAGATCCACAGCAAGGCCGGACCAGCGACTCGATAATTGCCGGTTGGCTGTCGGCTGTTGAGACTCCGATCGAACTGAGGGAGCTGAGATCGAACGTTTTGCAAGAGATCTCCCCGATCGCGCCGAAGATCTCCAATAGCGCAAGTGCTCTTCAAAAAGACGCCGTAGCTGTCTTGTACCTCGAGGATATCTCATCAGGGATGGACGTCGAGATTGACTACTTCGGCGACCGTGTTTCGGCTTTGGTTTGGGGACTCGAAGTGGCCTACGTAGAGCTTGGGGCTAAGCTTCCTGAACTCGTCGTTGGGGTGAGCGACCCCGACAGGGAGATGTGGGACCTAATCACGAGGTCCAACGACTCTTCACCGAAGGAGAGCCTGTCGGCGGTGGTCTCATTGGTTCGTCAGAAGAGAAGGGGTGGAGAGCCTCGCCATCTACTCAACAGACTCGATCGATCCAAATGGCTCAGGGCATCGGTAGCTTCGATGCGTACAATGGGAACCTTAGAATTGATCGAGATCGTAAACTCCCTCGACTCGAATACCGCTAAGCCGGGCGGAGACCGTTGCTACGCCCTCTCTGGTTCTTCGCTCTTGGCGTTTGTGGTGGGGATCGACCCTAGAGTGGTGCTCGAGGCCAACTGGGCTCAAAAGGAACTGATTGGCGCGGGGGTTTTGGACCCCAAGAAGCCGATTTCGCTGGTGCTTTTGGCTAGAGATCACCACCCGGTATATGAAGAACTAGCAGACTATTTGGGCATCAAACTCGAGGTGCTTCACGTCGAGGCACCCTGGACCGATTGAAGTTTTGGAGAAGTTGTGGATCTAACTGGACTTGAAGCATTTCAGGCAGAGTACGAACAGATCTTAAAGGAGCTATCCGACCCCAAGGTCTTTTCCGATCAGCGCAGGGCAAAAGAACTGTCGAGGAGGAGAAAAGAACTCGAGTCGATCTTGGAGGGATACCGGAGTCTCCAAAGGGCGATTTCGGACCTTGAGACGATCAAGTCTATGTATCAAGAGGCATCTTCCGCCGATAGGGATCTGCTGAAGACCGACATCACCGAGAGCGAAGAGGCCCTTGCTAAAGCGCAAGAGGAGCTTGAGGTACTGCTCCTGCCCACCGATCCGAACGACGGAAGAAATGTGATCGTTGAAATCCGAGGGGCCGAAGGTGGCGAAGAGGCGAATCTATTCGCCAAGGACCTCTTCGAGATGTACATCAAATATGCAGAGAAGGTCGGTTGGAAGGTCGAGGTTCTGTCTCTTGACCCGTCCGACATGGGTGGGTATAACGACGTGACCTTCGTGGTCAAAGCGGAAGATGCCTGGAGAAAGTTGAAGCTCGAAGGGGGTCCCCATAGGGTGCAGCGGGTCCCGGTGACCGAAGCTAGAGGGAGGATACATACCTCTTCGTCTACGGTAACCGTCTTGCCCGAGGCCGACGAGATAGAAGTAGAGATCGATCCGAACGAGATAAGGGTGGACGTCTATCGCTCGACTGGACCTGGAGGTCAGTCGGTGAACACCACCGACTCGGCGGTGCGGATTACCCACATTCCGAGTGGAATAGTCGTAGCGATGCAGGACGAGAAGAGCCAAATCCAGAATCGGGCGAGGGCGATGCAGGTCTTAAGGGCGAGGTTGCTCAAGGCAGAGCAGGATCGACAGTCTCAAGAGCACTCCGACGCCAGGAGATTACAAGTCGGCTCAGGCGGCAGGTCGGAGAAGATTCGGACTTACAACTTTCCCGAGAACAGGGTTACCGACCATCGGATCGGCCTGACCCTTCGCAAGCTCGACCGGGTGTTGCAGGGTGACCTGGGGGAGATAATCGACGCCTTGGTACTCGCCGAGCGGATGGAGCAGTTAAATAGCCACAATAAAGAGGCATAGTCGGGAACGAGGCATAGTCGGAGAAATGCCCCTTTCAGTTTTAGAACTATTCAACGAGATCAAGTTGAAGACTGGGTCGGCCCAAATTGCCAACTGGATAGTTTCAGAGGCGGTCGCTAAGCCATATTTTCAGGCGCTCTCTGAGGGTTTAACTCCGGACGACGACTCAGTTTCAAAGGCGCTCAATTGCGCAAGAAGACTAGAAGAAGGCGAGCCAATCCAGTACGTGCTTGGTCGCTGGAGCTTCAGGGATCTGGAGCTAATAGTTGACCCAAGGGCGCTGATACCGAGGCCAGAGACCGAGGTTGTCGTAGAGGTTGCACTCCGGTGCTTGACAAAACGAGGGGTCGATCACCCGAGAATTTTGGAGCTGGGTACCGGATCTGGGGCTCCAGCTATCGCGCTAGCAACCGAGATCGAGGGTGCGTACGTCTTGGCTACCGATCTATCTGTGGAGTCACTCTCCTTGGCGAGGGCGAATCTTGGACTTTATACCGATCGGATCTCCGGTCAGATGGAGTTGATCCGGGCCGACTGGTTTAGAGCCATAGATCCCGATGAGCAGCCATTGATCGACCACGGGGAGTTCGATCTGATTTTTTCGAATCCCCCTTATATAAGCCAAAACGATTACGACCGGCTGGAACCATTAGTCAGAGATTGGGAGCCAAGATCCGCCCTAGTTTCCGGGGAACGAGGGACCGAGCAGCTGGAGACGATACTCAGCCTGGCGCCTCGATACCTAGCTCAACGGGGGTTTGTGGTATTGGAGATGGATCCAGCTCAGATCGGATCAGTGGTAGATTTTGCACGGGGTATCGGCTATGAATGCGAAGTCTTCCACGATTTAGCGGAGAGGGAGAGGGGTTTGGTCGCGAAGCTGCTTCGCGATGACCACCGAAGGATCGGCGACTCCCTTACCACCTTGTAGCAGCTATTTGACAACTAGGTCCGATCTAGCTAGCTTCAGGTTTAACTGGAGGTGGCGCCATGGATGTTCCAGCGGTGAGGACCGAAGATCTCGGAAAGTCTTTTGGCTCGACTCGCGCCCTTGTCTCTTTGTCTATGGAGGTCACAGAGGGGGAGGTGGTCGGTTTCCTTGGGCCAAATGGAGCCGGAAAGACCACGACCTTGCGTCTTCTGATCGGAAGCATAAGGCCGACTACGGGCAGGGCCGAGATATTTGGACTTGATGCACGCAGAGAAGCGGTATTAGCACATAGGAAGTTAAGTTACCTCCCGGGGGATACCAACCTTTGGCCGTCGCTAACCGGGGGCGAGACCCTGAATCTGCTTGAAAGACTCGGTGGTCGAGTCGACCGTAACTATAGGGACGATCTGATAGAGAGATTCGATCTAGACCCATCGAAAAAGGTGCGGGCATACTCGAAGGGCAACAGACAAAAGGTAGCCCTCATCGCCACATTGATGGCCAGGTCAGATCTATTGATCCTCGACGAGCCTACCAGTGGCCTGGATCCACTATTGGAGCGCGAATTCAGAAACTGTATCGTCGAGGCGAAGCTAAACGGGCAGAGTGTGCTTTTGTCTTCGCATATCTTGAGCGAAGTCGAGGCGCTGTGTGACCGGGTTGGGATGCTCAATCATGGAAGGTTGATCGATTTCACCTCGCTCAAAGAGATGCGCCAACTCACTTCTCGCAAGGTAGACGTGACCTTTGAGTCCACGCCGCCGGATCTTTCCCGGGTTCCGGGGGTAGCATCCATAGAGGTTTCGGACAATTCAGTACATTTTGCATTTCGGGGTCGAATAGCCGGACTTTTGGATCTGCTAACTGGCTTTCAACCGGAGTCTTTACTTATCAGGGAGCCATCGCTAGAGGAGGTCTTTTTAGATCTCTATGACGACAGCCCAGAGGATAGAGGCTGAATTATTGGACGTGAGATTGCGAGCGAGCCAGGTCGCCCATGGGAGAGGGTATTTTGGGATTCACTTCACCAAGACGATTGTCAGATCTGGGATAATTTGGGGTTTCGTGTTCTTCGCTTTCGTGGCGAGTTCTGCTCTTAGTTATCTCAGTATCTATTCGAGCGTCCCCCAGCGGGAGGCACTAGCTAAAGCATTCGGGTCAAACCTCGCGACCATCGCCCTTTTCGGACCCGCACCCAGTTTGAACACCGTAATGGGCTTTACCCAGTTCAAGTCGTTCCTCAGCGTCTCAGTTATCGGTGCCGTTTGGGGCTTTTTGACAACCACTAAGGCGATCAAAGGGGAGGAGGAGTCACTTCGATGGGAACTAGTACTTTCCATGCCGACAACCAGTAGACGGACGACCTGGTCGGTGTTTAGGGTCGTCTTGACCGGCATCTTTGCGATGTGGATAACGATGAGTCTCTCTATGGCGGCCTTGAGTCTCGATTCGAAGCTTGGCCTGTCATTTCTTAGGGCGCTCTTTTTTGCCACGGCGTCTATCGCTGCGCCAATCGTATTTGCCTCGTTTGCCCTGTTCAGTTCTCAAATGACCGTAACTAGGAGGCAGGCTTCGAGTTGGTGCGGTTGGCTGCTCGCAGCGGGGTACATACTTAGGATGCTCGCCGATGCCAAAGTCGGTGCCAACTGGCTCATCTGGGTTTCGCCCCTCGGTTGGGTAGAGAAGCTAGCTCCACTGGGTGCTCCCGATCCCGTAGCATTTGTGCCGATTTTACTCTTCTCGGCTGTTGCGATCATTTTTGCTCTATATATGGCAAAAGTCCGAGATGTCGGCAGCGGTTTTTTTACACCAAGAGGCAGAAAGCGCTCCGCTAGAAGTGAAAAGAACTTCGGACACCTTGGACTCGGTGTTAGGTTGTTTGGTTCATTCGTGCTAGCTTGGCTGCTCGCCGTCGCCTTTACCGGATTTGCGATTGGGATGGTTGCAGACGGGGCTGGCTCGACGATGGCAGGATCTTCGATCGAGGATGTCTTTTCGCGTCTTGGCGCCAAGGGTGCAAACGCTAGGGGTTTTCTGGGAGTGGCGTCCCTAATCTTGGGCGTGATGATTGAGGTCTTCTCCGCTTCCTTAGTCAAGGAGACCTACGAGGAGGAGGGCACCCTCCGGGTCGAACACTTTCTGCTGCGACGGTATCGGAGGGGTAGATGGATTTGGGAGAGGTTCGCTCTCTATGTTGCCGCTCTGGCCTTAGCGTCGTTAGTCGCAGGATCTGCCTTATTTATCGGAGCTTCGATAGGCGGAGCGGGTTTAGCCATGTCTACCCTCCTTGCGGCCGGGGTCAACCTGCTACCAGGGGGTGTCTTTATTCAGGGGATCGCCATGGCGGCTTTTGGCTTAGTTGGCAGTTGGGCTACTAAAGCGGCTTATTTAGTACTTGGCTGGTCGGTCCTCCTCGAACTTCTAGGCGGAATTAGCCCGATCAACCACTGGGTAATGGATAGTTCGATCCTGCATCAGATGTCCCCAGCTCCAGCTAGTGCAGTCGATTGGACATCAGCCGCGATTCTCGTTGTTGTGTCACTTGGATTGGTGGCGCTCGGCGGCTATAGCTTTAATTCTCGGGATCTTGGAGTCGAATCTCACTCTGTCAGCTGGGAGAGTCTGAGGGCAAAAGTGAAGGTCTTCGGTAGCGAAGCCCTATGATCTGCGAAAAAGAGAATGGCGACGAAGACCTCGGCGGAAGACGTGTCCTTATATCAGATCTACACCCCAATAACCGGCGATTCTGTTGAGACCACCGATATTGAAGAGGCCGCAAGGTCAATCTTTGAGCTGATCGAGAGGTCAAAGGTTGCGTCTTTGGTGACCGACACCGTTTTGGGGCTCGGGGCTGGCTTTGACGACGAAGAAGCGATAAAGAAGATCTTTGAGATCAAGAGGCGACCAAGTGACAAGACGCTAGCGGTGCTCATCCCGTCGGTTTCATCGGTTACACCCTTCTTGGACGAAGACGACCTGGAGGCTCTCTTTCGCATCGAAGACGCCATATGGCCTGGGCCGCTGACCGTCATCGTGAGCTGTCACGAATACTTCTCCCGCTTCCTCGGGGGAGATGGTTCAAGCGTTGGTCTTCGGATACCGAATGATCCTCTATTGCGCAGGTTGCTCGAGATCACCGGACCACTCGCCACGACATCGGCGAATATCTCCGGACTACCATCTCTTACATCGGTACCAGAGTTCATCGAGCAACTCGCCTTAGAGCCGTGGCCAAAATCTCACCGGGCACTGTTCGAACTCGGAATCTCGGTCATGGTCGGGGGAGGAACCCCTACTGGCAAGTCGTCCACTGTGGTCGATCTAAGGGGTGGTACGCTTGAGATCATACGCCAGGGGGAAGTCGAGCTATTTCGGATAGATGAGGCTTTGAGAAAAGTTGATTGATTTGTGATCCCCCTAAAGTTGCTCTTCGGTCTATAGGATGATTGAGGCAAAGAAATAGGAGAGTGTCGATGACGCCGTCGTATAATCCATTGGGTCAGGTCAAAAGGGGAGACCCAGAGCTTTATGAGCTGATCGAGAGGGAGCAGGAGCGTCAAAGGACGACCCTACAGTTGATAGCTTCGGAAAACTTCACCTCAGTAGCGGTTATGGAGGCTACCGGTTCCGTTCTGACTAACAAGTACTCCGAGGGATATCCGAAAAAGCGTTACTACGGTGGTAATGCGGTAGTCGACGAGATCGAGCAACTCGCAATCGACCGTCTCAAGGAACTATTTGGAGCCGGATTTGCCAACGTTCAGCCTCATGCCGGTGCAAATGCAAACGCCGGGGCCTATCTGGGCCTACTCGAGCCTGGAGATACCGTGCTGGCTATGCGCCTCGACCAGGGTGGGCACCTCACCCACGGTTCTCCGGTCAACTTCTCGGGCCGACTTTACAACTTCGTATCCTATGGACTCTCGGAAGATGAGGACGATTTGGAGAGGATCGACCTCGGCCAGATAGCGACTTTAGCAAAAGAGCACCACCCAAAGCTGATCGTCGTCGGTGCCACCGCCTACCCGAGGATCATCGATATCGACCCGATCAGGGAGATCGCAGACGAGGTGGGCGCTTATGTAATGTTCGATGCCGCACACGTCGCCGGATTAATTGCCGGCGGGGTTTATCCGAATCCGTTAGTCGGGTCAAATGGTCCCGGATGCGACTTGATGACCTTCACCACGCACAAGACCCTGCGTGGTCCTAGGGGCGCAGCGATCGTCACAAATTCTCCAGAGATCGCCACCAAGATCGACAAGGCAATCTTTCCGGGGCTTCAGGGCGGTCCGCTTGAGAATGCGATTGCGGCAAAGGCAGTCGCCTTTAAAGAGGCGCTAGATCCGAGCTTTCGGGTCTACGCACGCTCGGTAGTGGACAACGCAAAGGCCTTGGCTGACTCGTTGGTCGCTGAAGGATTTAGGCTGGTATCCGGCGGTACCGACACACACCTCATCCTGTGTGACCTTCGTAACTTTGACGCTGAGCTATCTGGCAAAGAAGCCCAGGAAGTTTTAGACTCAGCGGGGATTACTTGCAATCGCAACCAAATTCCCTTCGATCCGCGCTCGCCGTTTGTCACGTCCGGGCTGCGCTTCGGGACCCCGGCCATGACGACTTGCGGCATGGGGGTATCGGAGATGGAGACGGTTGGCTCGTTAATCGCCAGGTCGCTGCGGGATAGAAAGGACCAGGGGGCAATCCAGTCCATCAGGGATGAGGTGGGCCAGCTCTGCTCGAAGTTCCCACCTCCACTTGAGAGGCGGCAGGAAGCCTAGTGCTGCCCTACCTAGTCGTGGTGGCGGTCGCAGCCGCCATCACCTATGGTGCAACCTTTGTCGTGCGCCGCTTCGCAACCGAATTTGGTGCGGTTGTCGAGCCGGGGGGGAGGAAGATCCATAAGGTGACGACTCCTACTCTCGGTGGACTGGCGATGGTCGGCGGCTTTTTGGTGGCGATGCTCGTAGCTTCGCAACTCCCATATTTTAAAGATGTCTTTCACGGCTCTTCAGAACCGATTGGAATTGTTCTCGCTGCGGTTGTAATGGCGGGGGTCGGACTACTCGATGACCTGCTGGACGTTTCCGCTCCGGCTAAGGTAGCTGGTCAGGTCCTCGCCTCATCGGTACTCTGGGTCTTTGGCGTAACGATGTTCTGGTTTAAGGTTCCCTTCGCCGGTGTAGTCATCTTGTCGCCGAGCCTGACCCCGCTTTTGACCGCAATCTGGGTGGTGGCTATGGCCAACGCAATCAATTTAATCGATGGATTAGACGGACTAGCTGCGGGTGTCGTGGCGATCGCGTCCCTCTCTTTTGGGATCTATTCGATCAAACTGGAAAGCCTCGGGCAGTTGCCAACATCATCCTTAGGACCGCTTGTTGCACTCATCGCATTAGGAGTCTGTTTGGGATTTCTCCCGCATAACTTCAATCCCGCAAAGATATTTATGGGTGATACCGGAGCGATGTTCTTGGGGATACTTATGGCGGCTTCGACATCTGTGGTAGGGGGTCGAACATCCGATGTCAGCGGTGAGACCTTCTTCTTCTTCGCACCACTCTTTATTCCGTTTGTGATCCTGGGTGTACCGATGTTCGACATGGTCTTCGCCATCATCAGACGCACCGCTCGAAGAACCGGGGTATCGTCCCCGGATAAAGAGCACCTCCACCATCGCCTTTACGAGATGGGGCACGGGCCAAGGAGATCGGTACTTATCCTCTGGGCTTGGACCGTGGTGCTTTCGGGGTTTGCGCTCACCCCGACATTCGTCAATCACGGCAATGCTGAGATTCCGGTCTTCATCCTCGCCGCACTGGTACTTTTGTATACCCTCTTCCACCCCAAGGTGAGAAAGAAAAGTATCGACGCCATACGCCACATGGGACCTAGCCAGCTCTCGCGGAGCGAATCCACAAAGCGGGTCCACGCAAAGAGATCGGGAGACTAGCGCTTTTCGATCTCTTTGCGAGAGCCGTAAAAGGCTAAGGAGGCCCTGTAAAAGGATGGGCTATGCGGACTCACTTTGCGATATCGGCGTAGCTCTTGTAACCTAGCATTCGTTAATTATTCATATACTGAGAGAGCCAAGAGTTGACTAAGAGGGAGCGAAGTGACCAAAACTAGGCGGTCGCTCGCCGGTATGCTCATAAAGCCGACTGGACGGGATGGTAGCGACAACGGAGTCGCCGGGGCAGTTACCGGCGTTACTGACGGGATCGCATCGGCCGTCGAGATACTCGGCGTACCCTTCATTCTGCTAGGTATCGGCTATTACCTCTCCTCGCACTTTCACTCTCCTTGGTATGTGATCATCCTCGGGGCACTCGGAATCTTAGGTACGGCGGTCAAGTACTACTATGTCTTCGTCGACCTCTCCTCAAGAGCTGAATTTCCAACTAGAAAAAAAGAAGACCTTCCTCCCGGGACCGGGATTGGCGGCCTGTTAGGTGGGGATCTGACCGTACCGGAAAATATTGAGGGATCGGCAAAGCTTTTGGGCAAAGATCAAGGGGATGAGTAGGTGTTCAACCTGACCGAATCGCAAAGTCCACCCATCGGTGACGGACCAGAAGCTACCCTGGCAAAGGGGATGGCGATAGCGGCTCTTGTATTAGGGCCGATACTCGTGGCACTCTCCTACTACCTTTGGGGAAATAATGGCCTGTATTCGTCGCTATATGCATTGGTGCTAGTCGTTATCAATTTTATAGTTGCGGCGAGAGCGCTCGTCTGGGGCGGTAGGATCTCTCCGGTCGCACTCATGGCGGCCGCTATGGGTAGCTTCTTCTTCGATTTGTTGTTGCTAACCGTCGCGGTCATACCGGTTGCTACGGCCAGCTGGATGAGTTTGAAAGCATTGGGGATGACGTTGATTGTTGCCCACGTAGCCGCGGTTTCATGGGAGGCTAGACGAGTGACTGCCTACATGGCATATTCGGGTATTAAGCCAAAGTCTGGAAGGGAGTGACGATGTCGATCTTTGGCGCAGTCAACTTCCCGCCGATCGGCGAGGTCCTTAACTGGAAGCCATTCTTTCTCGGTGGCAGCGCTTTAGCCTTCAATAAGGTTACTTTGACCGCGGTCTTAGCCACGGCTATCACTTTTGTGCTCTTTTATACAGCTGGGAAGAAAAAGGCACTCGTTCCAACTGGAGTACAGAACGTTGTCGAGGCTGGTGTCGACTTCATTACCAATTCGATTGTCCTGGACATAATGGGGCCCGACGGCCTCGTCTGGCTCCCTTACCTCTGTGGGCTCTTCTTCTTCGTTCTGATCAATAACCTCTTCGAGGTAGTACCAGTCTTCCAGATGCCTTCGACCGCGAGGATGGGTGTCACCCTCCCACTGGCGATCACCGTTTGGGTTACCTTCATCGTGGTTGGTATCAAAAAGCAGGGCTTTGCTAGTTACTTCAAGCACAGCGTCGTTCCTTCGGGGGTCCCCGGGGCGCTATTGATCCTGCTTGTTCCGCTGGAGATCCTTTCGACGTTCTTCGTACGTCCATTTGCTCTGGCAATCCGGCTCTTTGGCAATATGCTCGCCGGCCACCTTCTATTAATTACCTTTGCGGCCTTGTCTGAGGCGATGTTTGCAAAGAGTATTTCGCTTGTGCTGCTACCGTTGCCATTTGCGATGCTGACCGTCCTTACCGGTTATGAGATCTTTGTTAGTGCTTTGCAAGCATTCATCTTCACGATTCTCACTGCGGTATATATAGGTGAGTCGATGGCTGGCAGTCACTAAGAGTTTTAATCAGCGTAGGTTTGCGGCCTTTGGGACAAAAACCGAGTTCACTAGTTCGCTGGATCCAAATACGGCCTTAGTCCGTTCGAGGGTTCAGGGGTGCCCAAGGGCCATGCAGGGATGCGTTGTCTAAGGGTTGGAAGAAGGTCCAGCTACAAGGGGTCGATTACGGCTTTTGGACTAAGTTAAATGATCTGTAGGAGGAATCTGGGTGTTCCACTCGATATTGGCAATCGTGGCAGTTGCCAACCCCGACCTGAGGAAGGGTCTAGCCGAGCTTGGTGCTGGCTTGGCCTACGGCCTAGCCGCTTTGGGACCGGGCGTTGGAATTGGTATAGTTTTTGGTCAAGCGATTCAAGCTATCGCTAGGCAGCCTGAGACGGCTGGACCAGTTAGAGCACTAGCCTTCTTGGGCTTCGCCCTTGCAGAAGCTCTCGCTCTGATCGGCTTCGTCGTTTTCATTCTCTTGAAGTACACCGGCTAGATGGTTAGCATCCTTCTCGCAGCTTCTCAGTCTTCCAACCCGATCCTTCCGGCTTCCGGAGAGATTATTTGGTCGGTTCTATCATTCTTTGTCCTGATGGCCATCTTGGCGAAGGTGGCATTCCCGCCTATCTCCAAGATGCTCAAGGATAGGTCCGAGAAGATCAGGGGAGACATTGAGGCGGCCGAGCGGGCACGCAATGAAGCCGAGCTCGACAGGGCGAAGGCCGAAGCTCAGCTTGCCGAAGCTCGTCATGAGAGCACACGCTTGATGGACGAGGCACGCAAGACCGCTGAGGTGATTAAGGCTGATCTGGTCAAAAGGGCCGAGGTCGAAGTCGTGGAGATGCGTCAGAGAGCTGAAGAGGCCCTCGACGCTGAGCGACAGAGGCTGGTCTACGAGCTTCGGGGTGACATCGCTGACCTCGCGCTCGACCTTGCGGAGAAGATCCTCCAAGAGCAGCTCGACAGGTCGTCCTTCGATCCTTTGATTGCTTCCTTCTTGGCAGAATCGGAGGCTTCCAGCAAGTGAACGAGTCAGTTAGGGGTTACGTAGAAGCGATTAGAGTCCGTTCGGAAGAAGCGGGCAAGCTGGCCGAAGTCGCTTCTGCTATAGCCGAGTTCAAAAGGGCGATCGAATCTTCCAAGGATCTCATGGAGGTCCTTGGCGATCCGTCTTTTTCGCCGAGAGCCAAGGCGGAGATAGTCGGTGATCTGCTAGCTCGTTCGGATGCTCTGGCGATCAAGTTGGGGCAGACCATTGTGATGTCCGAGGCCCCTAAGTACATATTCGACACCTTCACGGAAGCTCATCGACTCCTAGAGATCGACGATTTGGCTAACTATGTTGGAGCCGACTCGACGAAGTCGAGGGCCAACGGCTTTGCCAAAGCGCTTTTCGGGCTTGCTACCCCGCTCGACCTCGAGACTTGTGAAGATCAACTTTTCCGATTCGCCCGTTCTATCGAAGCGAATCGTCCTTTACGGCGGGCGTTATCTGGGATGGGTAGCCATCCGACTCAGCGACGAGAGATCGTCGACGACCTGCTCAAGGAGAAAACTTCCAACCTGAGTTGGGAAGTCGCTCGCTATGCCGTATCGATCACGGTAGTAAGAGACATTGTCGAGATTATTGACGGACTCGTCTCAATAGCGGCCCAAGAACGAAGCCTTTTTGTATGCCAGCTACGTAGTGCCCGAGCGCTTAGCCCAGAAGAGGTCGAAAGAATCCGGCTGTCGCTTGCGGCCAATGTGGGCCGCGAACTCGAGGCAAGGGCGATTGTAGACCCGTCTTTGCTGGCGGGAGTCGTTGCCGTGGTCGGAGATGAGATTTTCGACGGTTCCGCAAGGCGCCGCATAGATCAACTCAGGGTTCGCCTGAGTTCAAGCAGTTAATTAACCCCACTCATAATCAGGGAGCTTAGCTCATGGAACCATTATCTATCAGGTCAGACGAGATCGCAGAGGTGCTCAAGAGACGCCTCGAAGGTTACGTTGCATCTGTCGAAGGCGAGCAGGTAGGACGGGTCCTCGAGGTCTTTGACGGGATAGCGAGGGTCTCTGGCCTTCCCGACGCCTCGGTCAACGAACTCCTCGAGTTTCAAGGTGGAACTGTCGGTCTCGCTCTGAACCTGGATGAAGACTCTATCGGTGCCGTCATTCTGGGAGACGTATCCACCGTCGACGAGGGATTTATCGTCCATTCAACGGGGAAGATCCTTTCCGTCCCGGTCGGCGACGCACTGCTCGGCCGCGTGGTGAACGCCCTCGGTGAGCCTATCGATGCCAAGGGGCCGGTGGACACACCACACTCGAGGCGTCTCGAAGTTCAGGCTCCGGGAATCGTCGACCGCCAGCCGGTGTGTGAGCCTTTGCAAACCGGTATCAAGGCGATCGACTCCATGACCCCGATCGGTCGTGGACAGCGTGAGTTGATCATCGGCGACCGCAAGACTGGAAAGACCTCGGTCGCACTTGACACCATCCTGAACCAAAAGGGTAAGGGTGTCAAGTGTATCTACGTCGCAATTGGGCAGAAGGGTTCCACAATCGCCTCGGCGCAAGCGGTACTAGAGGCCGGCGGCGCAATGGAGTACACCGTCATCGTCTGTGCCCCAGCGTCCGATCCAGCACCTTTCAAGTACCTAGCCCCTTACGCCGGCTGTGCAATGGGTCAGCACTGGATGGAGAATGGTGAGCACGCGCTAATCGTCTACGATGACCTTTCCAAGCAGGCTGAGGCGTATCGCCAGCTAGCACTTCTGTTAAGAAGGCCACCAGGGCGCGAAGCCTATCCAGGTGACGTATTCTACCTCCACTCCCGGTTGCTCGAGAGGGCAGCGAAGCTCTCCGATGCGATGGGTGGTGGCTCGTTGACCGCCCTTCCGATCATCGAGACCAAGGCGGGAGACGTCTCGGCATATATCCCAACGAACGTCATTTCGATCACCGACGGGCAGGTCTATTTGGACTCTGACCTCTTCTATTCTGGAGTTCGCCCGGCTATCAACGTTGGTATTTCGGTATCCAGGGTTGGTGGAGCGGCCCAGATTTCGGCGATGAAGTCGGTATCTGGATCACTGAAGCTCGACTTGGCACAGTTCCGTGAATTAGAGGCATTCGCCGCTTTCGGGTCGGAGCTTGACAAGGTTTCCCAGGCTCAGCTCGATAGAGGATACCGCTTGACCGAAATCCTCAAGCAGAAGCAGAATGCTCCGGTTGAGGTCGAGGATCAGATCCTCTCGATCTACGCCGGCACCTCAGGCGCTACAGACGACATCCCGGTGAGCGAAGTGGGCAGGTTTATCGCCGAGCTGATCGAATTCACCGGAGCCCGTTACTCCTCGGTTACCGCCCAGATAGCCGAGACCGGGAAGCTCCCAGATCGCAAGGTGCTAGACGACCTGATCGCTGAGTTCAAAGCCGGCTTCGACCCTTCTGTCAAGAAGGGAGCCTGACCTTAGATGGCTGGTGGCCAGGAGAGGATACTGAGGCGACGGATAAAGAGCGTCCAGTCGACCAAAAAGATAACCCGAGCCATGGAGCTGATCGCCTCTTCGCGCATTGTTAGAGCGATGGGGAGGATCTCTTCTGCTCGACCCTACTACGAGCAGCTTTCGGAGGTAGTTCGCGACCTCGCCGCAGGGTCTTCCTTGCCCAAGAGCCTTTATATCGGACAAGGTGACGAGTCAAAAGTTCTTGGGTTGGTCGTCATGGTCGCAGACCGTGGCCTTTGCGGTGGTTACAACTCGACCGCCTTGCGGATGGCGGAGAGATTGATTCGCTCACGTGAAGCCAAAGGCCAAAAGACGAGGGTGGTAGTAGTCGGACGCAAGGGCGAAGCATACTTCAGGTATCG
This sequence comes from Acidimicrobiaceae bacterium, assembly GCA_013044475.1. Lineage (GTDB taxonomy): Bacteria > Actinomycetota > Acidimicrobiia > Acidimicrobiales > Acidimicrobiaceae > JABEUN01. The sequence continues at coordinate 15,130 of JABEUM010000087.1, forward strand.
GGAGATAGCGGTCGACGGCTCATTGATGCATATCTCTGATCGCCCAAGCTATCAGGACGCTCGCACGATAGCGGATATGATACTTGGCCCATTTGAGGCCGAGGAGATATCGGCGGTCGATGTGATCTCGACGAGGTTCCTGTCTGCTGGCACCCAAAAGCTCGAGCGGTCCCGTTTGGCTCCGATTGATCCAGCTATCTTCGCCTCAGATACCAAGACCTCTTACGATTTCGAGTACGAACCATCTCCAGAAGCGATAATTGATCCACTTCTGAAGCAGTTTGTCGAGTCGAAGATCTTCGCTCTCCTACTCGAGGCTTCGGCCTCGGAGCTTGCGGCAAAGCAGAGGGCTATGGCCGCCGCAACTGAAAATGCTGAGGAGCTTATCAAGAGCCTCTCAAGGGTTATGAACAGGGCCCGTCAGGACGCCATCACTACCGAGATCATGGAGATCGTCGGTGGGGCCGAGGCACTTGGCAGCAGCTCCGACTGGGAGTCTGAAAGCCAACTCGTGGAATTCAAAAGCAACTCGCCTCGGGCGAGCTGAGTCAAGTCGCATAAGGAGCAAAGAGCAGAGATGAGCAGTCAAGCCTCTAATAAGGTCGAGGAAGTCCAGAAGTCCTCAGAAGACGGCAGGGTCGTGTCGATTGCAGGACCAGTCGTCGACGTCGAGTTTCCCCCCGATGCAATCCCAAATATCAATCAAGCCGTCGAGATAACCATGACTATCGACGGCGAGGAAGTAACTATCATCGCCGAGGTCGCCCAGCAGATCGGCGAGGGTCGTGTCCGCTGTGTGTGTATGAAGCCTACCGACGGCCTCAAGAGGGGCGCCATCGTCAGGAACGCCGGCAGAGGAATCACGGTCCCGGTGGGTGAAGGGGTCTTGGGTCACGTCTTCAACGTGACTGGCAAAGTCCTCGACAAGGGCGATTATGGGGATCAGATTGACGACCACTGGGAGATCCACCGTCCGGCACCTCCGTATGCGGAACTGGAGCCAAGGGCACAGATGTTCGAAACCGGAATTAAGGTTATCGACCTCCTCGAACCGTACGTCCAGGGTGGAAAGATCGGACTATTCGGTGGAGCGGGAGTCGGGAAAACGGTTCTGATCATGGAGATGATCAACCGTGTCGCACAGCAACACGGTGGTGTTTCGGTCTTCGCCGGTGTCGGCGAGAGGACTCGTGAGGGTACCGATCTTTGGATCGAAATGCAAGAGTCGGGTGTTATCGCAAAGGCTGCCCTGGTCTATGGCCAGATGGATGAGCCTCCTGGCGTACGCTTAAGGGTCGCCCTTTCGGCTTTGACGATGGCCGAGTACTTCAGGGATGTCAAGGGACAGGACGTTCTGCTTTTCGTCGATAATATTTTCCGCTTCGTCCAGGCGGGATCTGAAGTATCAGCCCTGTTAGGCCGTATTCCTTCTGCCGTTGGCTACCAGCCGACACTCGCCGATGAGATGGGCGAGCTTCAGGAGCGTATTACTTCGACCAAGGGGCGTTCTATCACCTCTTTGCAGGCGGTCTACGTTCCGGCTGACGACTACACCGACCCGGCACCGTTTACTACCTTCACCCACCTCGATGCGACCACCGAGCTTTCTCGTACCATCGCCTCGATGGGTATCTACCCGGCGGTCGATCCGCTCAGCTCCACCTCCAATATCTTGGCACCCCATATCGTAGGTGACAGGCACTACAACGTCGCCAGAAGGGTGCAGGAAGTCCTCCAGCGCTCTAAGGAACTCCAGGACATCATCGCTATCCTCGGACTCGATGAGCTATCCGAGGAAGACAGGATTATCGTCACGAGGGCTAGGAAGATCCAAAGGTTCCTGTCCCAGCCCTTCTTTGTGGGAGAGGTCTTCACAGGCATACCAGGAGTGTATGTCCCGATAGCCGATACCATCGAGAGTTTCGAGGCCCTGGTCAACGGTGACCTTGATGAGGTTCCTGAGCAGGCATTCCTTAACGCCGGCGGGGTAGAGTCTGTACTCGCTAAGGCGAAGGTACTCTCGGAAGGCGCCTAGATGTCGGACTTTCATTTCAGCCTCGTCACGCCCGAGAAGGTGCTCTTTGAGGGACGTGCCCAGATGGTCACCTTGCGCGCAGGGGAAGGTGATATCGCCTTTCTTGCTGGCCATGCACCTTTTTTGGGGACAGTTGAGGTTTGTGTGACAAAGATTCTGCTTCCGGATGACCGAGTCGAGATGGCGGCGGTCCATGGCGGATTTGTAAGGGCAGCCGGCGATAACTTGACCGTTTTGGCCGGCGTAGCGGAGTTGGCATCAGAGATCGACATCAATCGGGCAGAGCGTGCACTCGAAGCGGCAGAGCGTCGCTTGAACCAGCTTGACGACGCAAGTGAACTGGCAGCAATAGCAAGGGCTAGGGTGCGTCTAGACGCCTCCCAGGTGAAGAGGCCCTAGGCCTTGACTAGGCTCCGTCTCGGGGTCCTGATATCACTTCCGACGCCAATCGGCTATGAGGTCGACGGGGTGCGCAAATCTTTAGGTAGTGTGGGGGTGTCCAAAATTCACCCCCACATCACCGTTGTCGCCCCCTTTAACTCCACGGTCGAAGGACTGATCGAGATCGAGAATGCCATCTGGTCACACCTTGTGGAGGTAGAGCCTTTCAGGGTGACGATCGGAGCAGCGGCGACCTTTTCGGAGACCTCTCCGGTGCTTTACTATTCGGTGTTAGATGGTGGGAGTAAAATTGAGCAACTCGCTTCAAGGCTGCAACAAGAGGTAGCTAGTCCAAAACATCCAAGGAGCTACATCCCCCATGTCACCATCGCCGATGGTATTGCCCCCGAGGTCATCAAGTCGGCCTTGGGGCTTTTGTCTAAGTACCGGGCAGAGTTTGACCTAATAGGTGTGGACCTTTGCGAGAAGCCAAACGAGACCGGATCCAGCTGGAAGATCCGATCGAGATGGCTATTTGCCAATCGGCTAAAGTACGTGACCCTGGGAAATAGCAGGGTCCGCATTGGCCAACGTATTGGAGTTTCGCCGTCGGTAGAGGCAGAATTCAAGCGGCTGGGGATAGCCGTGGATGATTTAGCGCAGCACCAGGTCACTTTTGATCCTGATTTAGGTGCCACCGTGTCGATTGAGGCGTGGTCCGAAGGCGCGTTGCTCGGAGCGGTAATTATGCGTAGGGCCTTGAACGCTTACGCGGTCGAAACACTTCACGTTGATCCCTCTGTGCGGCTAATGGGACTTGGCACCCGTCTCATTAGGGAGGCGGTCTATTGCGCATCTCAAGCAAAGGCGAGCGAGCTGTTAGTTTGGGCCGAAGAGAACTCGGCCGGCTTCTTGCAAAAGTTAGGTTTCATGCCCACCGCTGGCGGGGGTGTGAGGGCCGAGTTGAGCGCCGAGGATCAAAACGGTATGATGCTATACCTTTTGAGCTTGGCGAGCTGATGGAAGGCATTGACCGTTCTAACCGTTCCGGACCTCGACCGCATGACTAGCGAGTGGGTGGAAGCGCCCTTCGAGCTGTAGCGTACCCCGCGCAGAAGTTCGCCATCTGTAACGCCGGTAGCGGCGAAGAAGCAGTTGTCGGAGCTTACCAAGTCGTCCAAGGTCAGGATCTTTTCGAGGTCGTATCCGAGCTCAAGGGCTTGGGAGCGCTCAGTCTCATCCCTGGGATAGAGGCGGCCCTGTATTTCGCCACCCATGCATTTCAGTGCGGCGGCAGCTATGACTCCCTCGGGGGTCCCCCCTACTCCAAAGAGTATGTC
>JABEUM010000088.1 GCA_013044475.1 Acidimicrobiaceae bacterium
CAGGTCAACGGTAAATCGGCCATCGAGTGGATCATGGAGCGCCACCAGGTAGTGGTAGACAAGGACAGCGGAATCAGGAACGACCCCAATGACTATTCAGAGGACCCTCGCTATATCATCGATCTATTGAAACGAATCATTCGGGTGAGTTTGGAGACGCAAAAGATAGTTAACAATCTACCCAAGCTAGCTCTAGCTGGGATTTCAGCGTAGCAGTCCCAACTCATCGAACGCTAAAAGGGTGAGCAGACTCAAGAGGTCAGTGGTAATGGCGCGTCTTAAATCCTATATTTTGGTTTGCTACCCGATGGTCGTAAAAGCTGTGTGGAGTTACTTTCGATACAAGATCTCCATATACTTGAGTTCAGATTTATCCTTATATTGAGGTCAGTCGATGTGGGAAGTGGCACAACAGTAAGAAGATCGATTACTTACTGCCTAAGGTGAGGCCGCAATCTATTTCTGGCCGATCTCCGTGCCGAGTTCGTCGCGAATTGCCTTAATTAGCTTTTCTTCGCCTTCCTCAGTTTGCCGCCGCGCAGTTTGCAGTTGAGCGACATGGTCTATTCGTCCCTCCATAGTTGGTGCAGGCTTCGACAAGCGAAGTAATAGAAAGGTATTATCGGTTAGGGAGAACAGGGACCCGGCCCGCTGGCTTACGTCGGTGGTCGCGACAATGCGGATAAAATTGAGTACGTCAGATAGTCGCTCCGTAGCTGCAGCAACCTCAGGCAAGGCCATGCGCCAATTACCTTCCAGGCGCTCGCGGATCTCGATTGATTTCTGCTCGCCAAGTAGGTCTGACCCTGCGTCGTTTTCAGACCAGAGCTGGAGATCATTCCAAAGCGTATCGAGTTCCGACATTAGACGACGATACTGTGCAAATGTGTTCAGAAATTCCCGGTAAGCCGCTACTCTAGTCTCCTGAAGCCGATTGGCCCGGTCGCGTCGAATTTCAATACTATGATTCTTGGAGTCTTGTCGTCGCTTAACCCAGTCGTAACTTGAAGTAAGAACGAAGGTGAGGGCGGCGCTTAAAACGCTAAAAAGCCCGACTGTCTCTGCGCTAGTCAATACCTGCTCCTTGAATGAGAACAATTTTGGAATAGGAACGGGAGTCTTTTCGAAGTTTGCATCAAGCTGGCAAAAAACGCGTACAGAGGGAGGAGAACGGATTCAGGACCATAGGTAAGACTAGGCGTTAAGACCGCTAGGAGTACTTGTTAACATGCTTATAAAGCTAGACAAGTCAAAGTCCCCTCAGATTCCAAAGCACACACTCGATTTTGATCGATGGGCCCCTGGGCGGCACCGTTCCTAAACAAGATCCGGGACATTTGGATTCCACGGGGCAAATAGCCCATGAACTGTCGTAGCTTTATAAGCATGTTTGTTAATATAATGACCAGAGCACCAAGCAAAATGACTCCGGCCAGCAGGGCCACTTCTTCGCTCCCGAGCATGACGTTCTGAAATTGCAGGATGGAGATTTGCCGGAAGGTCCTGTGCGTTTTCATCCCTGACGATCAGCTCCGTACTCAGGCTCGCGAACTACCTTTGTCACAATTGAGTCTGGGTAGCGGGTGACTAGTCTGGTGATATTCACTAACACACCAATCGGATGATTTGGATCAAACGGGACCCACTTCATTTGATCCAACGAAGCAGGCACTCTGGTATCAGCGACCGTGGCCTCTGGCGTGGCAACTGGAATAGGCCATTCTAATTCAGCTCCAGTTTGTATTACTTCCCTGCGAACCATGACCGAGACTATAACTGTTTCAGTCAATAGCACTCACAAACGCATCGCATTCTCGAATTGGCCTGACAAGCTTATCGGGCAATTCAAAGCCCGCCTGGTGATCATCCTCCGCAACATATGAGTCTCCGCCTGAAGCTTCAACGACGACAACCACTCTGGCCGTCAAGTCTGTAAGTATGCTTGACATAGTCGAAGTTGACCTGTCCAGCCTTGTGCTCACCAGCGTTTATGTAGGCGGTTAAGTTTTCGGAGATAAAGCGGTAGAAGAGCATTCCAAGTAGGTAGCCCTCGAAGTCGCGACCACCGATGCTGCCATCTGGGTCGTTGGGAATATGGCATATGATTTTGTGCAGCTCCGAGCGTTGCGATTCTTTTGTGATTGGGTCATTCGAAAAAATCCTCATCTACGTCAACAATTTGAAGGGTTCGCTTAACCTGGACCCCGACTCGATAGCGGATCATCAGTTCAGCCAGCCGAGGACCGTCGATGAGCACCACTCGTGTCTGCACGCTTCTCGCGTACTCGGTTGCGCCGGCGCTGAACCGACCAGTGGTAATGAATACGCCTTGGTTGGCTTGCTGTCCCTGCAGTGCACCGACAAATGACTGGACATCGGGACGCTGAACCGAGTTCTCCAAGGAATAGCGCTTCGCCTGTATGTAAACGCGGCTGAGTCCTAGCACGTCTTGGTCAATGATTCCATCGATACCCCCATCGTTGGACAGCTGCGTTCTTGTAGCCCGAGCGTCGGCACCTCCATAACCCATCGCAACAATTAGGTCGACTACGGCTTGCTCGAAGAACGCAGGGTCTTGGGAATGAAGGCGGGCCAGGAGATTGCTCGCTACCTCGCTATTGATGCGCTCTATCCCCCGTTCGACAAGCTCGTACGGATCAAGATCGTCACGCTCACGATCAGGCGCCGTAGCAACTTCGAGCGCGTGCTTTTTCCAGCTGTCGTCATAGCCCTCGATCTGCCGTAGATCAGCCTCGGTCAGTGCATCGGGATGATCCTCAATAAGTTGTCGACCTGATTCACTGATCGAGTGATGACCGCGGTACGGTCGCACGACTGCATTTGCTTTCACTAAATAGGTGATTGCCCAACTAATTCGATTCTCGTACCGCCGTTCGCCAGAATCCAGCACCTCGGCCCGTTGGTCGTCACTTAAATGGGTATCCCGGGCTACAAGGTCATATAGCTCTCGACGGTCCCGGACTTTACCATCCGAAAGTACTCTAAGAATCGGAACCATGAACTGGTGCCATGTTGGCAAAGCGCTCATCAGGGTTGCTTCCTGTTTACACTGCGCAGTGATCCCGCAGCTATTGCTTGCCAACCGGCCATTAGAGGGACTCCTTTGAGAGTTCGAGTTTATCAGCCATAAGATAGCTCATTTCGATAGTTAGAATACCATTTCATTGACACCTGAAAAATGGTACAGCGAGTTTATAAAACGTATGTGACATATTGCGTCGAGATGAATTTGCCGAAGTTCATCGTGGAACTAGAACTAGAACTAGAACTAGTAAAGAAATTTGTAACCATTCCCTGATCGCCACCTGGAAGAACGAAGAGGCGAATGCCAAAGGCAAGTGAGCCTCTTCGTTCAATACTTAGAAGATCAGTGTAAAGGTCCAGGAAGTCGAACACGAACCTTTGAATTTTCGCGTCGAGAATGCACTCTAGCGAAATGTTTCGAGACTTCCCTGCTCGTCGGCCCAAAGGACCTGAGTAATCTCGCGAATTGCATGGATGATTTGCGAGACCCTGCCTCGGGTAATTCCTAAGATCAGAGCTATCTTGGCTGCTGGGTAACCCTCAATCAGAAGTTGGGCTACATCTTTCTGTCGCCCAGCTAGGCGACAAAGAATACTTTCACACATGATCTGCAGCTCGACTTGGAAATCGACCTGATCTGTGAAATTGGATTTGAACATTGTATGAATTGCAGACTCATCAAGTACCACATCAGATGGTCTTTTGGCTGAACGCTTAACTTCGTGGTACATCGCATAGCGGCTCGCTCGCATAACGTAAGTCATTTGGCTGGCCCCACCATCTTTTCGCCAGGTCTTCCGAGCAACCCATGCGGCAATGATCCCAGTTTGAGTAAGGTCATCAATTTCCATACGCGGATGTCTGAGCTTGAGTTTTCGCGCGTCCACCAGAACATACTGTCTAATAGCGTCAAAAAACTGCTCTTCGTAATTTTTATCTCTCTGCACGAAAATATATATGCAAAGTTCAGTGCCATAAAAGGAAAAAGTTAAGTTGTCAGAGAAGTTTTCGATTTGCTCCTAAACAATTGGGCTTCGATTCACCATATATATAGGTGAATGTCGAGCAAAAAGGCGAGGCATGAAGTCTGAAGGAGAAAAATGCGGTTTCCAACGCTTAGTCAAGGAGTGGTGTACATTATTGGAGGTGAATCCAAACCTTTAACGGTCTGGAACAGTTCGCAACCCAAAGTTGATAGTCTCGGTCGCCACATGCATTCGAATGACGTCACCACGTTTTTTACAGATGGCAGTCGGCCGATTAATTTGCGCGTAGATACGCCGGGGGCTATGGAGGGTTTAACGCCTGGTTCTCCGGTCCGGCTAGTGGATGCGTTCGTTGAAATCTATACAAAAAAAGACGGGTCCCTCGGAGTCCGCGTTGAAGCGGCGAAGATCATCTCAGTTGTTAGCCCAGCAAAGCCGGCTGCGGCCTAGTTATCGAGTCCACCTCCTTCCCCTCGGCTGGAAGCGCTGGGGGGGGAGAAAGGAATGAATGTAGATGAACCATTCGCGTATTCTGATTCCGTTTTTAAATTTTGTCAGCCTTGCTAGCTTTTTTTGGATTGCTCCGATTCTGACTGGTCCGATTTTTCCAGCACATTTCGTCCCGTCGGTCATGTGGGCGAACTATGGGGCATTGGCCATTTATTTTTGTGGTTGCATGATGGTTGCGCAATTGATCACCGCGTTGGCCCGGACTTTTGTCTTGTGCAAGTCCAAGTTTATGAAAAAGAATTCGGGTGATCTGTAATGGAATCGTTACTCATGGAAGTGCTGTTTGATTTCGCTAAAGACCTCGCTAAGTTCGTGAGGCGCCGGTCTTGGGAAGTGATTTGCATCCTTGGACTTTTCGTCATTTGGTCATATTTATCTCGTCGCGTTGGCGAGAAGTTGGCTTTAGTTTTTGAATTGGTACTAATTGCAGTGGTGATCTCGATCCGTCCGGTGCGTCAACGAATTGGGAGTTTTTTAAGAACTCAAAATGTTTGTATTCGATTTAGTCAAGCCCTTTCAAGTCTTCCGGCGTTTGAGAGTCGCCCGCCATCGATTTTGCAGGCAAAGATGGGTGGACACAGCACACATTTGACGCTGCGTTTGCGAGCAGGCACAACTGCTGATCTGTTGGATAACGTGCGTGAGGATATCGCAGTACAGATGAGGCTTGGATCGGTTCGAGTTGTCCGAGATAATATTGATTCCTCGGTGGTCCATGTGAAGCTCGTGCGTGGTGCTCCACTGTCTGGTCGAGTCCTGGCGTGGTCTGGGAATATCGATGTACAGACTTCCCTTTGGGATCCGATAGAAGTCGGGATTGACGAGGACGGCGAGGCTGTCGCGGCCTATTTGCCTGAGAATAGTTTGCTGGCTGGTGGCGAACCAGGTGCCGGTAAGTCGGTCTTTTTGAATCTACTCCTGTGTCATATTTGTCGCGACCCTTCGGTTCAGTTTTTCATCTTTGATGGAAAGCCACCTGAATTAGCTTGTTGGAAGCCATTATGTGAAGGCTTCGCTGACACCGACGTTGACCAAGCCATTGTCTTGCTTGATCGGATTCGGGATTTGATGGCAGATCGGTACCGGCGTCTTGGTCAATTGGGTCTGAGGAAGGTCACTCCTGAATGCGGTCTGGGCTTCGTCGTTGTTGTGGTTGATGAGCTGCCGTACTACATTGCATCGGGTAAGGCAGGCAAGGAGTTTGGCGACAAATTTCGAGACCTTCAGGCACGTGGCCGAGCCGCGGGGATAATCATAATTTTGACAGCACAAAAGCCCAGTTCGGATAACGTGCCGACGTCGATTCGTGATTTGGTAACTTTGCGAGTTGCATTTCGGTGCTCCACGCGCGACGCGTCTGACACGATTTTGGGGCAGGGCTGGTCTTCCCAAGGTTATTCCGCCAGCTCAATTCCGCTTTCAGATCGCGGTGTCGGCCTGTTCCTGGG
>JABEUM010000089.1 GCA_013044475.1 Acidimicrobiaceae bacterium
AATGAAGACGTCCAGGCCCAATTACACGCAATGCAAGCAACCAGCGGCGCTTATGTGTCGCTTTTACAGCGGCCAATGCCCGAGGTCGAGGGCTCATGGAGCGAAGTTGAGTCCACAGAGTTAGAAGAACTCTCGACACTTCCAGGAATTTTATCGGCCGCAATTTGGAGGCTTGGCTCCGACGGCAGATTCCAGCTTTCTCATGTCAGCGGTGTCATCAAGGATGAAGTAGTCCCGATCTTGGAGTGTTCTGGGACTGATCCCGATAAATTTAGTACATCGTGGCGGTGTTCAATTCTTTCAAAGGCCTGGAATGCCGAGCAGGTCTCGAGCATTGTTAGCTTGGATGGCGCTTTGAAAACCGCTGTTGAAAGCGGTGGTCCTAGAGAATTAGCTATTCGTAGCGCAGTTGCCGTACCAATATTTAACGGCCAACATCGAGTTGAATCAGCTATTGAATTGCTAGGTGCTTTCCCTAATCAGTTCGAGTCGAACACTATGCGCCAATTTATTCAGGGAATACAGCGCAGATGGGCCGAAGTGAAGAACCACTGCGAGAGTTATATTTCGGCGCCATTTGTGACGCCGGGACTCGTGAAGCAGTACCGGGAAGAACTGTTTAATGGCGGACTGCAAATGTACATGCAGCCGATCGTAGAGATCAAGACTGGACGAGTAGTTAAGTTTGAGGCTCTAGCCAGACTGAAGACTGGAGATGATTTAGTTGTACCACCAGGGGTGTTTCTTCCGCTCTTGGGTGACGTCGAGTTGGACAGACTATTTAGGCAGGGGCTCGATCAGACCTTAACCTGGGCAAAACGATGGGAGGAGCAGGGGATCGTGGTGGACGTTTCAGTAAACTTGCCACCGACGACTCTTTTGGATGCTGACTGTCAAAATTGGGTTCGAGATGCCCTAAGTGATCACGATTTTGATCCGAGCAGACTTGTTTTGGAACTACTTGAGACTCACGGGGCGGACGAAGACGGTCAAAAGGAGACGATCGAAGGCCTCCGAGAAATCGGTGTAAAGCTAGCTATGGACGACTTAGGCTCTGGATATAGCAGTCTGCTAAGGTTCTCGACGCTTCCATTCGACACTATTAAGGTTGATAGAGGGATAGTCGCTCAACTTTATGCGTCGCCACTTCAAACTCTATCCTTAATGGGAAAACTCATTCAAATGGGACGCGAATTCGGACGTGAGGTCGTCATGGAGGGTCTCGAAGATATGGGAACGCTAGAGGCAGCTATGTTTCTTGGTGCTCCCTTAGTCCAGGGTTACCAGTTGGCTTACCCGATGCCACCTGAGAAGGTAGAATCCTGGATCCGTGAATTTGCCTTCCCCGCTAGCATCGGTCAAATCCGGACCTACCTTGGCGCTCTGACCTATTTACTAAGCGCAGCTCACCAGGACAGCTTTGGAGATGAATGGTTGGCTCCGGGCTGTATCATTGGAGACTTTCTTTCCAACCAAGGCGCCGAAGCTGAGCCAGCGATGCTTCTCCACCTCCAAGTTCACCGGGAAGCTACCCGGGGTCAGTTATATCAACGCCTATTGCAGTGGTTGATCGATAAAGTGAGATTGTCGCCTTGAAGGATTTGAGTGACTTCAGGGCCCGGTTTCCAGCGACTCATCTTCTTCATGGGTCAATTTATCTAGAAGCTCTCAGAGACTCTTAGCTAAGGACCGCCGTTCAGCTAGGATCTTGTGGTGGCTGGAGATGGTTTAGGGATGAGTCGAGTAATTCGGAGAGAAAAGAGATCAGATTTAATCGCGGCATATGCGAAGGTTTGGCGACTCAAGCTCGCTATCTATGTCCTGGCCGGTGTCTTTGGGATGGGGATATCTCTCCTGATAGTAGGGATGCTTTGGCAAGGAAGTTGGCTCCCTGTGCTTGTCGCTGGGTATGTAGCGGTGCTATTACTCCTTGTTCAACAATTCTCCAAAATTCGAAGGAGTCTTTCGGTTGCCGAGGAGAACGCTTGTGAAGTTGAAAATGCCTGTGGAAATGGCTGCGTTCCGGGAAGTAGTTGCGGTGATCGACTCGATGCGGAGCTACAGATTCGAGCTGCTCTATTCGACGCAAGGCGACTGACGGAAGCGCTTCGTGCGGTACCAAAATTCGGACTTGCGTTTTTTGCGAGTTGGCCGGCCGCGGTAAGTTTTGCGGCCTTGAACGAGCCCAGGACAAGTTACCTATTGGCTGCGATCTTTCTGTGGACTGCCTTAATCGGCCTGGTAATCGTAAAATATCGCGCTGGAAAGATAGCATGATTTAGATTCAAATGGTGGAGGTGTGATTGCAAAATTGTACCCCTTTGGTGTTTGGGCGCCTTCGGAAGGATAAGACTCCAACCTCTCCGCCCTTGGTGGGTGGTGGCGGTTTTGGAAATGGATGCTTCTCAGTGACTTCACCTACCGCGTACCACTGGAGGATAAATTTTGAATCAACATTCGAGAACTAAAAGTGGTGTAGGCCGCCAAAATTCTGAATCAAGCGATTATGGCGACTCTTCGCTTGACCTCATCGATGACTTGTTGTCATATTTCCCACGCGAATCGGTTGAGTCAAGCGAGCTTTATAAATCGATCTACGCGCGAGACGGCTCTTACTTCCAATATCAGCCAAAGGCAGTGGTAAGGATTAGAACCGCTTCAGATGTTCCGGCGTTGTTCAAACTTGCCATCAGAAACCATACTTCTGTGACTTTTCGTGCTGCTGGAACGTCGCTATCCGGCCAAACTGTGGGCGAGGGACTCATAGCAGAGATTCGTAAGGACTTCAAAGATATTCAGATTCTGGATTCGGGCGAGAAGGTAAAAATTGAACCCGGCTTGACGGTGAACCAAGTGAATGGCTATCTTTCGGGGTTTGGAGTAAAAATTGGACCTGACCCCGCTTCGAAGTCAGCGGCAATGATTGGCGGAGTACTTTCGAATAACTCTAGCGGTATGCAGGCGGGTGTCGAACAGAACGCCTATCATACGCTCGAATCGATTGACTTTATATTGGCTAACGGAAATCGTTATGATACCTCGATAGAGGCCGACCGAATACGTTTCGAGAGTGTGGAAAAGGAGATCTTTAGAGGGTTAGTGGATCTGCGGGATGAGGTGAGAGCTAATAGAGTTATCTTTGACAAGATTATTCGAAAGTATCGTATAAAAAATGTAACTGGTTATTCGATAAACTCTTTTGTTGATTTTGATCATCCGATTGACATCCTCGCCCACCTTCTAATCGGAGCAGAAGGCACTCTCGCATTCATCACATCTGTGGTTTTGAGGACGTTTCCGATTCTTTCTTACCATTCATCAAAGCTACTGTTTTTCAGGACTGTTACTGAGGCCGCGAGCGCCGTACCAGCACTGGGTGAATTGGGTGCCGTAGCGATAGAACTGCTGGATTTCGCCTCTCTGATGTCGGTGGTCGGTCGTCCTGGAGTTCCTGAACTTGTTAGTTCGCTACCTCCGGGCTCTTCTGCGCTCTTGGTGGACTTCCAAGCCGAAAATGCAGAAGTACTCAATGGCTTAGTTGCAGCCACTAATGATTACGCATCTACGCTAGATCTCGTGGCTGCTACGGCTTTCAGCACGGCTGAAGATGAAAGATCAAAGCTGTGGGCTGTGAGGGACGGAGTATTCGCAAGTGTTGGCGGAGAGCGGCCACCTGGAACTACCGTGATTCTTGAAGATGTAGCGGTCGACCCCGAGCACCTTGCAGAACTCGTTTTGGCGCTCAACGGACTTTTTAATAAGTATCAATATCAAGGTGCTGTGTTTGGCCATGCTAAGGCTGGGAACATCCATTTCTTGATAACCGACGACATGTCTTCACGGGAACGTGTAGAGCACTTTTCTCGCCTTATGGATGAGGTCATAGAAGAAGTGATTCGACTAGACGGATCCTTGAAGGCCGAACACGGAACCGGAAGAGCTATTGCTCCGTTCGTGGAGAAGGAGTGGGGTTCCGACGCTTATTCGATCATGAAGCGAGTGAAAGAGCTTTTGGATCCGGGTTGCATCCTGAACCCTGGAGTTTTAATAAATGCCGACCCTTTAGGGCATATTGCCAATATTAAACCCATGGGAGTGATCGGCGATGTCGTGGTTGACAAATGCATCGAATGCGGATATTGCGAGCATATCTGTCCGACGAGATACGTTACTCTGACTCCCAGACAGAGGATTAGTGCTCACAGGGTGAGGCTCGATCTGACCGAAAGAGGAGAAGATCGCATAGCGCGGGAGGTTTGGAGAGATTACAGCTATGCAGGTGAAGCGTCATGTGTAGCGGACGGAATGTGCTCTACGGTATGTCCAATGGGGATCAACACCGCTTACTTGGTGGACTTTGACCGTAGCAGTTCTAAGTCGATGACCGGGAAACTAGGTATGAAACTTGCCGCTTTGGAGTTTCAGAAAGTTGAGAAGCTGGCCAAGGTTGCTATTTCAGCTGGTGTCAAATCTAGGCGCCTCGTCGGCAAGAGTGCTTTGGTCAAGGGCACTGACATGCTGGCGAATAGATTAAATGGCTTTCCTCATTGGTCGAATGAGTTCGTGGCTCCACCTCAAATGATCCCCCAGCACTCTGTAAATGCTGAAGTTGTATATTTTCCAGCCTGCGTATCGCGAATCTTCGGCTCCTCCAAATCCGGGAAAGATTCACTGATGCAAACGATTCTAAAGGTGGCATCGAGAGCTCGGGTCGCTGTTCATCTTCCCAGCGATAGTGAGGGGTTATGTTGCTCTCAGCCATGGTCGCATAACGGATCGGATCTAGGCAGAGACATTATGTCAAATCGTATAGTCGAGGCGATGTGGAGGTGGACCGACGGTGGGCGAATTCCGGTGATGTGCGACGTTACGTCGTGTACGAAGACTCTGTTAGACGAAATTGCGGTGACTCAGTTTGGCGAGCGACAATCGATCCTGACACCGGCAAATCGAAAGAGGTATAACGAACTGAAGATCATAGACATAACTGAATGGCTCGACCAAGTGACTGGTGATATGAAAGTCACCCGCCCGTTTGGGAAGGTTTTGCTCCATCCGACGTGTGCATCGAGAGAGTTGGGTCTAGTGGATGCCATGGTCCGGGTTGCAGCTCGATTTGCTAATACTGTGGTCGTTCCTCGGAGTGCGAGTTGCTGTGGCGCAGGTGGCAACAGGGGAATGCTTTACCCAGAGATCGTTGAGTCGGCTCTTTTTGATGAGGCACGAGAAGTGGAGGGTCAATATTTCGACGGTGCGTATTCCCTGGCTAAGACTTGCGAAATGGCTTTAAGCGAACAGCTAGGATACGACTTTGAGTCGCTGGTCTATTTAGTGGATGAGGCCACATCATAGCGGGAAGCAAGAAGGCATCGGAGCTGGATCAAGACCTCAGCTCTCAGGGCATGAAATTGCTAGCCACTTGATGTGCGTGGAAGGCGAAGACTTGGCTGGGTTTTCCTCTCAATCCCAGATAAATCTCCACTAAATGCTTTTCAGCTGATCCAGCAGACGGCATGCGGTCGCAAGAACTTAGCGAGCTTTACCTGGCAGAGCTACGGCAACAATTGCTGAGGTGGCCCTTGCCTTCGCTCCATGTGAGTTCATTTGCCCTGAAGCCTTAATTCCAAGTGAGAGGATCATTATTCTGCACTAGTGTGACTCCGCAATTAGCAGCAGGGAAAGTCACGCTGCTCGTTATATTGGGCTTAAAGAGACACTGGACGACTATCTGAGGAGCTAGTCTGGTCGCGTTGTGGATCGCTGCTGAGGTATGGTTGTTGGTTAGCGTTGCACCTGTCTTCGGAGTTGAGGATTGAAGCGCTTATCTAGGCAAAGCAGAAAAGGACCACCGATGGCACTCCGGATTCTCGTTGCACTTCTCGGGGCGATAAACTTCTATTTTGCGGTGGTACAGCTCACCCGGTTGGTTGATCGTTTCGGGCAGGTGCTCTATGTCAATTTCATCTATTCAGCCTGCCTGTTTGGTAACTCTGCAGTGTGTGCCTACTTCGCGAGAGGCAGGAAGAAGTTGGCATAGGCAGAGTTTGAGGTCAACTGTTGCATTCACAGAGGACTTGTGGGTCGATCAATTCTTAAGCAAAAGAGTCTCCGTCAAATCCTGACGACAGCCACCGCAGTATTCAGCCAGGACCTAATAGAGGCTATTCGAACTGAGGTCGCGGGCTGAATAGAGCGCAAGTGTGAGCGCGACTCGCGCCAGTTTAGTCGACCCGCGGCCTGGCCCAGCTCAGGTACCGGTTCTTGATCGCACTACTATGGGAACCACTGTCGGCCAAGCCGCCCGCTCTCGGAGTTGGGTTTGATAGTGGTATTCACGCCACGTTGGGGTCATGGTGCCATTAACAGGGCGAACAAAATTGAGGTTTTTGCCTTTAGCAGGATTCAGGGACTGACTCCAGCTAAGGGTGATATCCACTCTGACGCTATCGCATATCGAAAACCAGGCGAGCATCTACCTTTCCTGTTTCGATTTGCTCGAAAGAATCATTGACTTCTTCAAGTTTGCGGGTCTGACGAAAGACCTTTGTGCGGCCCTCCGCATGCAGATGGAAAGTCTCGCTTAAGTCGGACCTTGACCCCACGATCGAACCGATCACTGAAATTCCTTGCAGCACGGTCTCGAATATTGGAAGTTGGACGTAGTTATCCTTGGGAAGCGCCACGAAGACGAGACGTCCTCCTCTGCGAAGGCTCTTAAATGCAGATTCAGCTGCCCTCGGCGATACCGCTAGAACAATTGCCACGTCGGCCCCTCCGAGCCTTTGTATCTCCTCGGCTGGGTCGCAGTTGGCTGAGTTGAAAGTGTGTTCAGCACCGAGTGACTTTGCAAGGTTCTGCTTCGAATCGAGAAGATCTACTGCAGCTACGGATGCTCCGGTGATCCCGGCGTATTGAAATGCGAGATGGCCAAGTCCACCTATGACATATATAGCGACAAGGTCGCCGGATCGCGCGCCAGATACCTTAACTGCCTTGTAGGTGGTTACTCCAGGACAGGTCAAAGGTGCTGCGTCCAGCGGATCGACTCCATCGGGAACTTTGCCTAAGTATGCAGCGGCTGCGAGTGCATACTCTGCGTAACTTCCACCAATCGAATGTCCGGTGTTCTGTTGCTTCAGGCAGAGTGTTTCCCAACCGGAAACACAGTATTCGCGGAAACCGCAAGCTGAGCCACGGAATAGCGACTCTATCCCCCCTTTACGTTCTTAACTCCTGGCTCGATTCGATCTACTAGACCAACGCCCTCATGACCACGTACGAAAGGCGCATTGGGCTTAACCGACCGGTCGCCGTGTGCGGCGTGAATGTCGGTATGGCAAAGGCCGGAAGTTTCGATCGTTACTACAACCTGCCCATATCCTGGAACTGGCATCGCTATCTCTTCGATAACGAGTGGCTTAGTGAAACTTCTAACCGCAGCAGCCTTCATTGCTTCTTCAAATGACCACGGTAGGTCACTGAGGGTAGGTTTTAGGCTTGGAGATGTTGCAAGGGGGTCGCGCAGGTGTGAATTTAAATCCGGGTGAAAGCTTGGAGCAAAGCCGTTGAGTGTCGGCCTAGCCTAAGTTGTCGGTGCGGCATCAGACGCCTGGATGAATGCAAACCACGAAGGTCCATCCCACCGGGGATACCGTGTGCAGAGTGGGATCCAGCGGCTGGGGTGGAACAAAGGCACCGGTGAAGCCGGAAAGTAAAGGTGAGCCAGCGAGGATCGCAAAGTCGGCGTCATATCGATTGCAACTTAAAGGCTGAACGCTGCAATGCGCGAGCTAAATAGTCCTTCGATTATTTACCCTGCTCTTCTGGCAAGCGGTGGTGAGAAGTTCGAAATTTCGGCTATTGCTAGCTGTGACATTGGTCAAATCGGATCCTGGAAGCGCATTTAGGGAAGAATTGGTCACGAGTTCGAGGTCAGGTTTACAGAGCGTTTGCTTTCGGACGAGTCATGTATCCGGAAGCCTGAAAAAATAAAAACTGCGCCCCGTGAGAACAGTTTCTCTCACGGGGCGCAGCCAACTTTGTTCTGGCCTCGATGTTTTTGGATGGCAGGGGAGCATGGGGGACAACTCTCACCGCAACCCAAAGTAGCAAGGATCATTAGTTCCTTTGCCACCATCGAGGCCAGAGATTGGGTCTACTTGGCTACTTTCCCTAAGGGAAGTACTTCACGGTGATACTGGGAGTGCCAAATATCAGCGGCTGCCTTGTAGAAAGCTACTAGAGCAAAGGTGATTCCTACCCATCCACTGAATTTGCCGAGACCTGCATTGCCGGTCCAGCTAGAGATGGCTGAGCAGGTGAGAGCAACGGTGATCAGACCGAAAATGAGTGCCAGGACCTTTTCTATTCTCAAGGATCCGATAAAGAATATGAATGTCATCAGGGCATAGCAGGCTACAAATAATCCGAGAGCTTTTCCGCCGTCAGTTCCTGCCTGCGGTGCGTAGTATCCGATCCACAGTCCGAGGATTATCCAAAAACCACCATATGTCCCAAATACAGCTACAGTAAAAGTGTTTCCGCGTGGGTATTCGAGCCCTGCTACCAATACCTGGATCAGACCCGAAAGTACGATTCCCACCGGAATGATGATGGCAACTCCTTTCGCCCCAATCAAGCCAGCGTTGATGAAGTTCAGGATCAAGGATCCAACTGCAAATGCTAGAACGCCGAGCGGACCGGGGTCAGCATGGTGTGTCGGCTTGCTGACAATTTGTGACTTATTAGGTTGCAGGGCAGTATCC
>JABEUM010000090.1 GCA_013044475.1 Acidimicrobiaceae bacterium
GCTCAGTCTCCTCGTCATTGACGTCAACTCCTAATCCGGCAGCCCGAGCCCTAGCCCGCTGTTCAGACATGAGAATATCGAAGCCTTCCATGTCAACGGCTACGCCCCGTTCATTGGAAATCTCCTTAGTTAGCTCAATAGGGAATCCACAAGTATCGTGGAGCCGAAAAGCAACTTCTCCTGATACGGATCCCCGCTTTAGCTCCTCTTCCAACTGGACAATTCCCGACTGCAAGGTCTGTCGGAACTTCTCTTCTTCTCTTTGGACGGATGAGATAATGTAGTTCCTTTGGGAGATGAGCTCTGGATAGGCCTCCCCCATTGTGTCTATAACCGCCTGGATAAGTTTCGGAGTCACCAAGTCTGAAGTACCAAGCTGGTATGACCTCAGAACCGCCCTACGAATGATCCGCCTAAGGACATATCCGCGAGACTCATTTGTCGGAAAGACTCCGTCTGACACCAGAAAAGTCATTGAGCGGGCGTGATCAGCCATGATTCTCAGCTTGACGTCGCTTGATGGGTCAGCCCCATAGCTAACTCCTGTGGCTTCAGAGGCGACCTTGAGTATCGGCTGGAGGAGATCGGTGTCATACACAGAACCCTTGCCCTGGATTACCGGCAGGATCCGTTCGAATCCAGCTCCGGTATCGATGCAAGGCTTGGGCAACGGGACTAGCGAGCCATCAGGTTGCCGATCATATTGCATAAAAACGAGATTCCAGATCTCCATAAATCGCTCATCAGAGCCGAAGGCAGGGCCTCCGTCCGCTCCATAACTCTCGCCTTTGTCGTAATAGATCTCAGAACAGGGTCCGCACGGTCCAGTGTCGGACATCTGCCACCAGTTATCCTCGTCAAGCCGCTGGATCCTCTCTTGTGGAACTCCCACCTGATCTCTCCAAATGGCCTCGGCCTCATCATCCGAAAGATGGACGGTAATCCAGAGCTTGTTGGGATCCAACTTCAAAACATCTGTGACCAGTTCCCATGCAAAGGGAATCGCCTGTTCTTTGAAGTAGTCGCCAAAGGAGAAGTTACCGAGCATCTCAAAGAAAGTTAAGTGTCTGGAAGTCAGGCCTATTTGATCAAGATCATTATGCTTGCCTCCGGCCCGAACGCACTTCTGTATCGTTGTCGCCCTCTTGAATGGCGCTGGTTCATCTCCCAAAAAATAAGGCTTGAACTGCACCATCCCAGCGACAGTAAATAGAACGGTCTGGTCGTGCGGAATCAATGACGCCGAGGGTACAGATACGTGACCCCGTTCGACAAAAAACTCTGTAAATGCTCTTCTGAGCTGGCTTGCATCCATGGTAATCAAAGTGTATTACAGTTCGTGAGCGAAAGTAACCAAGCCAAGACTATTCGGCTTATAGGGAACCCTTAACACTAGATACAACTCGCCTATTAGATAGTCCAATTCCGGCTCAGCTACCGAACCAACTCCTTGGAATCAATCCTCGTTGAGGCGATCCAGCTCGACTTTCGCCGAGGCTATCCCCTCGAACGTCGCATTTTTTACGCTCGCTCTGAGACTTTCAGCCCTCTGCTGTACTCTCGTCAAGAGCTGATCGGGCTTGGATCGCTCCACTCGCTTCCTGAATTCTCCCTGGGTCTTAAGGGTCACCCATACGGCCGCAGTCGCCCCGAGAACCATCCATCTAATCCGCGCCATCATTGCGACCCCCCCGCTCGTCCGAAAAACACTCTTTTAGCCGTCCTAATCCCGACGGTCAATGCTTTAGCCCTTACGACCGGAAAAGTTATTACCCGCCTTGCTACTCGGGAGGTCTTCTCCATCGAAGCCGACGCAGCCTGAGCTATCTCTAGAAAGTCTTCGGCCCGAGCAGCGTCATAGGATGCCGCCTCCATCGCCCTTTTGGCCATTGAAGCCAACTCAAATGCTTCTGCCCTAAGTATCCTCTGCTGCTCGAGGAGGTCTCTGCCAAGGCGTCTGACCCCGAGAAGGGTCATCAATGACACTACCGCCGATATCAGCGCTATGACACAGGCGAATAATAGCAGTACCGACACTGGCCCTCCCGCTTCAAAAATTTACTTACCTCTGTGGCAAGAAACAAAATATCAAGACTTCTTTGGGCTCTCACGAAGTGTGAGCCCATAACTTGAGAGGGTCTCTTTGGAAATCTGCTTGGGGGCTCCGGTCATTAGGTCGAGTCCCGACTGCGTCTTTGGGAATGCAATGACCTCACGTATAGTATCCTCCCCGCACAGCAGTGCGGCAAGTCGGTCAATGCCAAAAGCAAAGCCGCCATGCGGAGGAGCTCCAAAACCAAAGGCATCCAAGAGAAAGCCGAATCGCTGATTCGCAACTTCATCCGAAATACCTAGAGCAGTAAAGACCTCCGACTGTACTTTAGGATCGTGTATCCTGATGCTTCCGGAGCCGAGTTCCCAGCCGTTCAAAACTAAGTCGTAGCTCTGAGCCCTTACCGCCAGCGGATCGCTAGCCATCAACTCAAAGTCATCGATATTTGGCATTGTAAATGGGTGGTGAGCCGCAATTGGGTTGCCTTCTTCGTCCAAGTCTTCAAACATCGGGAAATCAATGACCCAGAGGTACCTTAGCCCTTCAAGTCTCAAATTAGCCTTCGCCAATTCGACCCGCAACGTGCCAAGCACCGACCGTGTAAGAGCAAACTCTCCCGAAACGGCGAGCACCACATCGCCAGCTTTAGCCCCAAGTCGCGAAATTATCGTGGCAATTTGCTCGGCCTTTAGAAACTTGGCAATCGGCGAATCTACCTCAAAAGTACCATCGGGTCCTTGCTTGACACGCAACCAGAGGAGGCCCGCGGCACCGAGGGTTTTTGCCCTATCCACCAGTTGGTCCAGCTTTGAACGAGAAAACCCCTCCCCTGCCGGAGCAATGAATGCACCGACGCTCGGTTGATCCAGGGCTCTTATGCCGGACCCCAAAAATAGATCCGACAGCTCAAATATCTCGTGACCGAAGCGGATATCGGGCTTATCAGAACCGTATCTAGAAATAGCCTCTCGATATGTAATGACCGGGAAGTCTAAGTCAGATAGCCCAGTCGCTGCTTCGGTGGCTTCACTTACAGCTCTTGTGACGAAGTCTCGAATGTCCTCTTGGGTGATGAAGGATGCTTCGAGGTCGAGTTGAGTAAATTCAAACTGCCTGTCCGAGCGGAGATCCTCGTCCCGCATGCAACGGGCAATCTGATAGTAGCGATCAAAGCCAGAAACCATCAGGAGTTGCTTGGCAATCTGCGGGCTCTGTGGGAGGACATAGAAATTTCCGGGCTGTAAACGCGAAGGAACTGAAAACTCCCGCGCTCCCTCCGGAGTCGGAGTCCACAACATAGGAGTCTCGATTTCCAGAAAACCAAAGGATTCCAAAGATCGTCTGATTGCTTTGTTGATCTGAGCTCGCGTGCGAATGTTCCGTTGGAGTCTCGCTCTCCTTAGATCAACGAAGCGATACCTCAACCTAACGCTCTCGTCCGGTAGATCTTTCTGGTCAGAGACGCTAAAAGGTACGGCATTGGCTATCGAGAGAACCTCTAGTCGGGCGTCGGAAATCTCGACCTGCCCAGAAGCCAAAGCTAGATTCTCCGTTCCCAGTGGCCTCTTGGCTACCCTGCCCACTACACGGACAACCCACTCAGGGTGGAGCTCGATTCTTTCGGATATGACGCACTGGACTATTCCAGTTGCATCACGAAGATCGATAAAGGTTAGATGTTCCCCGTGTTCGCGCACACTTGCGACCCACCCGCAAACACTCACCTCTTGACCGACTATCTCCTCGGTAACGACTGAGGCATAATGGCTCCGCAGGCCCTTCGGGCTGGCAAGTAAATTTAGTACGGAATCTCTTCCAAAGGTAGACGCTAGCTGCAAAAGTCCCCCTGAAGCGGTAGTTAAATCGGCGGGTCTAGCCTAGCCGAAGCTTCGCACAGACACGCTATCGCAGGTGTACCTGCCGCCCGATGGCCAATCTTAGACTTAGCAGAACTAAAGCTCGCAACCCTACGAATCCCGACCACCAAGCATTAGCGATGGATCACCGCGCCATCGGCTAATCTAAAACCTCCATAGCGCAAAAGCCTTTCCAACTTCGACCGGCCCAACTCGGCCTCAACGCAATCGGCGAAAAACTCAGCGGATCTAAAAGCAACTTCGAACTCCAGCGAATTCCGCCCAAAGTGGTCAAGTCGTACCGTCGGGGTGAGTCCCCTGAGACCTAAGTTGGTCTCACAGAAACAGTTGGAGGCCCGATAGACCGGGCCTCCAACCAAAACAGCTAATTCAACCAGATGAATCCTTTTAGGACCAGCTAGTTAGTACTCTTCTGCTCCTCGCTAAGCCGAGCGAGCCTGTCATTCTTCGCCACCAGCATGGCGGCAGATCCAGCTTCAGTCTTAATCCCAGAAGCAACTCCCCAATAGTAGAAGACAATTCCCAACACCGCGTCGACAACTAGGTCGTACGGGTATTGGATAAGTCCCTTCCCGTGGTTATACGGAGAACCAAAGGCCGCCGAGCCAAAGTAACTCATCAGGAGCATCGCAATCAGGTAGCCAAACAACCAGTATGCAGCCTTCAAAGCCACGCCGTCAACTTTATCAAGGGTAGTGCCCGCCCTAGATGCAACGATCGAATAGATAATCGCTCCGACCAGAAGTGTCACGATAAGTTTCCAGTCGATACCCCAGCCGGTCCAGTAGATAATCATCGTTCCGACGATGAAAGCGATCGGGCCGATAATCTTTAGACCACCCAAGGTGAAAGGCCTATGCGCATCAGATTCTGTCTTTCGCAGAACTGCCGCCGATACCGGGCCAATCATATAGGTAAAGACCGTCGCAGCCGAGATCACTCCTACCAAACTCTGCCACGATGGGAATGGCAGCAAGAAGATGATGCCGCCGATCAAGGTCACCAACAGTGCCAAGAATGGAACCGAAGACCTTGGGCTCAGTTTTCTAAATGGTGCTGGCAGGTACCTGTTATTTGCTGACGCATACAGTACCCTTGCAGTCGAAGCCAAATAGACATTTCCGGTACCAGCTGGCGAGACAACCGCATCGAAATACAAGATGACGGCCAGCCAGCCCAGCCCGATCGCCGAGGCCACCTGAGCAAAAGGCGAAGTAAAGCTCAGCCCAGCCCAGCCCTTTGACAAGCCTTTTGGATCGATCGCCGCGATGAAGACGAACTGCAACAGCGTATAGAGAACGATTCCAATCGCAATCGCAGTGATGATCGCCCTCGGAACGTCCTTCTGTGGGTTCTTAGCCTCGCCGGCGAGATCGACGGCTTGCCTGAAGCCCAAGAAGGCAAAAACTATTCCTGAGGTCGCCACGGCCTTCAAAATGCCAGCAGTTCCATAAGGAGCGAATCCTCCGGTCGCCGTAGCGGTGTAGTTCCCCCAATGCTTGGCGACAAACAGAAATAAAAGAATCGTCAAACCCGGAGTAAGGAATTTGAAAGTCGTAACTATCGTGTTGGTCTTGGCAAAGACCTTCACTCCATAGGAGTTGATACCAAAAAATAGAAGCAACAGAAGCACTTCTATTATGAAACGCTCTGTAGAAGACTTCGCTAAACTCGGAATGTAGTGCTCTGCGTACTGTACAACGGCTTCAGCCTCAATGGCCGCAACCGATGCGTAGGCTAGAAAAGCCCCCCACGACATAACGAAACCGACAAGCGGACCGTGGGTAAAGTGCGGATACCGCGCTATTCCACCCGCCTCCGGTGCCATACCAGACAGTTCTGCGTATACCAGGCCAATGAGCATGACGGCAATTCCGCCGATGATCCAGCCTATGACCGCCGAAGGGCCCGCATCATTTGCGGCATAAAGCCCTCCGAATAGCCACCCAGAACCGATGATGGCACCGAGCCCCGCCATGGTGAGGTCTAGTCGACTCATAGCACGCTTGAGTACAACACCCCCCTCTGGCTGTGTGCTCATACACATCCCCCTTCTTGTTTATGCAACTTACTCATAAACCGCATTAAGCGGATAGCAGAAAGTTAGCACCTTTTTAATCGAGATAGAAGGATTTGTAGTAACAATCGTGTTATCTCTAATACTTTTTACTCAGAAGGGACCGCCGGTGCTCTCACCTTCAAAAGAAAAGCATGTGCAAACGGTGCAGCTAAGAAGTACCGTTGCCCTTGGCGCGCCTCGGAACTAGCCGGTAAGCGTCGTAAACGCTATCGAGTTTTTTAATTGATGCCAATACCGAATCCAGGTGAGATGGATCGGCAAGTTCGAACTCAAATCTCATCCTCGATATCCGATCACTACCAGCCTGAGACGAGCTCGAAAGTATGTTTACATGATGTTCTGCTAAAAGCCGAGTTACGTCCGCCAATAGCCTCGACCTGTCGAGAGCCCTCACCTCGATCGTCGTGGCGAAAACCCCTGAATTAGCCTTATCCCATTCGACCTCGATAAGTCGTTCGGTCGAACTGGCGAATAATGACATGGCATTCGGACAGTCGCTCCTGTGAACCGAAACCCCGCGGCCACGAGTAACAAAACCAACGATTTCGTCTCCCGGAACAGGACTGCAGCAGCGGGACAGCCTGATCATGACATCATCTAGCCCCTCGACATAGATCCCCGCCGATCCGCTACGTCTCCGGGTAAAACGCGGTGCGTTCAGGCTAATTGGGAGCTGTTCATCGGAATCTCCTTTGTGTAGCTCCTTCAGCAACCTCTGCACGACGCCCTTGGCGCTGATATGCCCTTCGCCAATTCCGGCCAAGAATGTGTCTATATCGCTGACACCCATCATTTCCGCGAGCTGAGCCAGGCCCGAAGCGGCAGTAAGCTTCTGCACCGGAAGGCTCTCCTTGCGTAGCGCCTTAATCAGCTCTTCCCGCCCGGATTCGATAGAGTCTTCTCGGCGCTCCTTAGAGAACCACTGCTTGATCTTTGACCTCGCTCGAGCGGTTGCGACCACCTTGAGCCAGTCCCTCGAAGGACCCGCATTTTGGACCTTCGATGTGAAAATCTCCACGGTGTCACCGCTACGCAGTTCGGAATCCAGCGGGACTAAGCGACCGTTGACCTTCGCTCCGATGCAACGGTGTCCGACCTCGGTATGAACCGAGTAAGCAAAATCGATCGGCGTGGCCTTCGTCGGAAGGGTAATCACCCTCCCCTTAGGAGTAAAAACATAGACTTCATCGAGTTCAAGATCGAGCTTTAGATTCTCAAGAAATTCGATCGGGTCCGGCGTATCACGTTGCCAGTCGACAATCCTTTGCAGCCAGATCATTTCTGCCTGGCTCGAACCCTCTTTATATCCCCAGTGAGCAGCGACTCCAAATTCCGCCCTCTGGTGCATCTCTCTGGTCCTGACTTGGACCTCGAGCGGATTCCCGGTCGGGAGCATCACTGTTGTGTGAAGTGACTGGTAGAGATTAAACTTAGGGGCGTTTATGTAATCCTTGAAACGTCCCGGAAGCGGATTCCATAGCGAATGGACTACCCCAAGAGCTGCCCAACAGTCCTTTTCAGTAGCAGTTATGATCCTTATGCCAATAATGTCAAATATTGAATCAAAGTCCTTTGACTTGAGGACCATCTTTTCGTAGATGCTATAAAGGTGCTTTGGCCGCCCACTCACCTCGCCCTCAATGCCAACAGCGGTGAGCCTTTCAGTAGCGGACTCGATCACGGATTGGAGATATTGCTCCCTCTCTGGAGATCGAACCTCAACCATCTGTTCGATCTCAGCGTATCGACGAGGGTGCAAAGTCGCAAATGCCAGGTCTTCTAACTGCCACTTAATCATCTGGATACCGAGACGATGTGCTAGAGGTGCGTAGATATCCAAGGTCTCTTGGGCAATACGTCTCTGTTTTAGTTCTGCCAGCGCACCAACGGTTCTCATGTTGTGAAGGCGATCAGCGAGCTTAATAACGAGGACCCTCGGATCCCTGGCCATCGCCAGCAGCATCTTCCTCATGGTCGCCGCCTGCTGCGCCTCGCGAGACTCAAAACTAAGCCGATCCAGCTTTGTTACTCCGTCTACGACCCTGGCCACCTGCTCACCGAAACTAGCCTCAAGTTCCCCCAGCGACAGTTCCGTGTCTTCGACTGCGTCGTGCAGGAGCGCACTTGCAACCGTGATGTCATCGACACCCAGTTCGCAAACGATCTGAGCCACTCCAAGGGGATGAATGAGATAGGGCTCGCCCGATTTTCGAAACTGTCCGTCGTGGGCCTTTTCCGCCGCCTCATAGGCAGCCCGAATCATCCCGGTATCCGAACCAGGGTGCGAGTCCTCATAGGAACGGATAAGCCGGTCAGGATTCGGAACGTGGGAAACGATCTGATCCCTTGCCGCAAATGCCATTTGTTTAGAGACTAGACCATCTAGAAATATTTGCTAACTATTTGGAGCATAGACGACCCAGCAAAGTGGCAAACTTAACATTTCGGGTCACATCATACGCCGACCAAGAAGTGTCGACTTCAGCGCCTCTTCTTGGGTTTAGACTTTGACCCACCCTTTGAAGCGGTACCGCCGGACCTGATACCGTCACCGTTCGACTGAGCAGTAGCACCAGCGAGAGCGGCCTCTTTGGGTGTCAAAAATACCTGCAAGCCACCTTTCGCTTCGAGCCTCGCCCGTAGAGTCTTATACCTCTTCTCACGCTCTTTGAAAAGCACCAAGAGGGGAGATGCGATAAATATCGAGGAGTAGGCACCAGTGGTAAGCCCGACAAATAGTGCTAAACCAAAGTCTTGCAAGGTGGTCGCACCAAGGAGTTCTGCTCCTATCAGAAGGATTGACAGGATCGGGATAATGGCAACAATCGACGTGTTGAGCGATCGCATCAAAACCTGGTTCACTGAGAGGTTGACCGTATCTGCGTAACTCATTCGACCCTTGTTGGCAAGGTCCTTAACGTTCTCTTGAATCCTGTCGAATACCACAATCGTGTCATAGAGGGAATAGCCCAAGATAGTCAGTACTGCTATCACGGTCGCAGGCGTCACCTGGAATCCCACAATCGCATAGATGCCAACTGTCACCAATAGGTCATGGACTACAGCTATTAATGCGGCTCCCGCCATCTTCCATTCGAATCGCAAGGAGATGTAAAGCGCAATACCGAGGAAGAAAAATATCAGTGCCCTCTCGGCCGCAGCGGTTATCTCACCCCCCCACGTAGGCCCGACATCGGAAAGTCCGACAGTAGAAGCCGCCACCCCACCGTCTTTGGCCAGCAACGCCGAAACCTTATTCTCGAGCACCGTTCGGGCCGGCACACTCAAGGCGGATAGGTCAGCTTCAACTTCGATCGTTCGGCCGGAATTCCCACCTAGAGAAACCACCGTAGCTTGCCTGACACCTAGCGATGCGACATCAGCCTGTGCCTTTGCAACCGTCAGAGTCTGCGAAGGCACTTCCCATGAAGTACCACCCTTGAAATCGATGCCAAAATTAAGTCCCCTGATCCCGACTGCGCCAAGTCCAAGGATGATTACTACCGACGACAAGATAAACCAGTTTTTCATCTTCGGAATGAATGCAAATGCGGTCTCGCCACGGTAAAGCCTGGAGAAGACCGAGCCTTTCACCTTTGCCTCTTCAACCTTGGCAGACATGACCCCATCTAACTGATCCTCGGTTACCCCTTCGTCAGCCATTTATACCCCTAAAGGAATTCCTTTGATAGATCATTTTTAATCCCATCAGCTTCCGACCCCACTCGGTTTCAAAGTCACGGCTTCCCTTTTGACTTCCTGCACCTCGCTGGCCAGAAGTCCCCTAGCGACACCCAACCATCTTGCGTGAGTGAATGTCTTACTTTGCCCCAGGAGGATTACTAACGGTCTGGTAAAGACCCATGCGCTCAAAAGGTCCAAGAGGGTAGATAACCCGAGGAAGAAGGCAAAGCCCCTAACTGGTCCGATGCTCAGCAAGTAGAGCAAGGTAGCGCCAATTAGCGATACTAAGTCCGCTGCTACGATAGTCCTAAAAGCCTTGGTGAAACCCTTTTCGACGGAAGATCTAATTGGCCTCCCGGCTCGTACTTCATCTTTAAGTCTTTCAAAGAAGACGATGTAGGAGTCCACTGTGACGCCGATAGAGACGATAATTCCGGTCACACCCGAAAGGTCCAACGTAAGTCCGGTTGAGTGGCCGAGATAGGAGACGATTCCCCACAACATCGCTGCAGTCGTGCCGAGACCCAAAAATACCACCAAACCTAGCGCCCGATAGTAGAGGATCGCATAGATCATAACGAGCAGGAGCCCACCGATACCAGCGAACACGCCGGCCTTCAAAGAAGCCTTCCCCAGGGTCGCAGATACCGTCTGCACAGTCTGCTGTTGAAGCTGAACCGGAAGCGCTCCATACCTGAGCACTAAAGCGAGGTTGTTCGCCTGGGCCTGAGTAAAGGTCCCCTGGATTACTCCGGTACCCCCGAAAGATTTCGAATTAATCGTTGGCGCCGATTCAACCACGTTGTCAAGGACGATAGCTACTTCCTTTTGGTAGTTTGCCGCGGCGATCTTGTCGAAAATCGGAGATCCCTTAGACGTTAACGTGAAGTCAACCACCCAGTTTCCGCTGGAATCCACGCCGGCATACGCCGTCTTCAAAATATTTCCGCTCGCCTGAGAAGGCCCGAGCACGAATCGAGGGCCGCTCGATCCCTGCTGAGGGAGGATCACATTAGCGTTTGGATGATTAGCGCTTTGTTGTGTAGTCGGCGTAAACGCTTGTAACGTCGACTGGGACTGCGTGGTAGGACACACCGCCCCAGGGATCGAACTCTTCTTGATCGACTTAGGTGGCGGCGAATATGCCGGGACTGCACAAAGCACGGTTCGGAACTCGAGCTGTGCTGTCTGCCCGATAAGAGCCAAGGCACTATTGGGATTCTTTATCCCAGGCAACTGCACGACTATGTTTTGGCCTTGCGAAGAGATATTAGGCTGGGCTACACCTAGCCCATCCACTCGGTTCCTGATAATAGAGATGGTCTGGTCGAGCACCTGCTGGCTAACTGGCTTTACGGGCTTGTACACAACTGATGCGCCGCCTTGGAGGTCAAGACCCAAAACCGGTTTGTACCCCAAAATTAAAACGGCAGCGAACGCCCCGAGAGAAACCACGACCGAAGCAATAACTGAAAACAACAGATAGGATCTGCGCAACTTAGCGGTAACTCCTCAAAATCCACCAAATGGAATATCGACCCGACAACTACTTATTCCGATCGCTGTCACCAGGCTGATCGTCGTCGCCCTCTTTAGGCTCAATCGGCTTGTCGTCTAGATCGAGGCTGCTCAGGTCGTCTGGGACGGAGGTTCCTGAAGACGAATAATCGTCCTGGTCCATATGGTCATCATCGGAATCGGCAAAACCACCCGACAAAGGATCCGTACTTAGCCTATTGAGGGATGTTCTGGCAAATATCACCTCAATATCTGGAGCAATTTCCACCCAAACCTTGTCAGCCACGACCTGGGTGACCCTCCCATAGATACCGCCAGCTGACATTACGTGATCACCATCACCTATTTGGCTCTGTGCAAGCCTCTGCTTTTTCGCCTTTTGCTGCTGCGGACGCAGGATCAGCATATACATAATTAGAAAGAGAACCAATAGTGGCAACAATGACGTCAACGCGCGACCCTCCGTAAAGAACAACAGAGTAGCTTACCAACAAAGCTAGTAATCTCCCCGCGTCAACAAGAATCACTCAGCGCTAATCAAGCATTGCGCCAGATCGACTTCATCTCGGCCCTAAGGTCGTCGAGACTTCCAGATGCAATCGAAGCCCTAATGCGGGCCATTAACCGCGACATGAACCAAAGGTTGTGTATGGCTAGAGCCGTTCCAGCCGACCAAGGATCGACTCTTAGTAGATGCGAAATGAGAGATCTGGGCAACCTCTGACAGGTTGGGCAAGGACAATCTTGTTCAATTGGAGAGTCGAGGTAGAGGTTCTCCCTCCTTCTCACATGAACCTTCCCGTTCATCACAAGGGCCGTGCCATGTCGTGCGAGCCTGGTAGGAGAAACACAATCGAACATGTCCACGCCTCGAGCGACCGACTCCACAATCGTATAAGGATCCCCCACACCCATTAGATAGCGAGGAGCCTGTGCTGGTAGATATTTTGCCACCAGCTCGACAATGCCCACCGTGGTATCACGGTCCTCTCCAACTGCCAGACCCCCGATTGCAAAACCATCAAAACCTATCCCTACCGTCGCCTCGGCAGAGGCTACCCTCAGATCGGCTTCCGTTCCGCCCTGCACGATGCCAAAGAGAGCCTGATCAGTCCTTGATTTAGCACTCTTTGCCCGCCTAGCCCAATCGATGGTCAGATCTAGCGCCTTTGCTAGCTTCTCCTTATCATTAGGCAGCATCGTACAAACGTCCAACACCATGGCAATGTCTGCTCCCAATGACTCCTGCACTTCGATGGCCAACTCTGGAGTCAACTTGTGAAATGAGCCGTCATAAACCGATTTAAAGGTAACGCCAGATTCTTCAAACTTCGCATCCAAGCTCATGACCTGAAATCCACCCGAATCGGTAAGCATCGCTCCTTCCCACCCCGCAAAACGATGAAGACCGCCAACCTTCTCTACTACATCTGCCCCCGGACGAAGCATTAAATGGTAGGTATTTGACAATAGGACTCTAAAACCAGCTTCAGCGACGACCCAAGGAGGGGTAAGTCGTACCATGCCCCTCGTGCCGACCGGCATAAAGAACGGCGTTTCGACATCTCCGTGAGGCGTTGACATTATTCCTGACCTTGCCAGACCGTCGCTCGTCAAAACTTCAAAGCCGAATTGCCTCATCTTCCGGCTCCCTTAGCCAGCAGCATGGCGTCGCCAAAAGAGAGGAATCTGTATTCATTGTGCAAGGCATAGTCGTACACTTGCCTCCAGCCGGGTCCGTAAAAAGCTGAAATCAGCACGATGAGTGTCGACCTCGGTACATGGAAATTTGTCATCAGGACGTCTACCATTTGGAATTCAAAACCCTCTTGGATAAAAAGGTCGGTTCGCCCCGACAAGTTACCAGTTAGCTTCGCTGATTCGAGGGCCCTCAAGACCGTTGTGCCTACCGCAACTACTCGCCGTGCCTTTGCTATCTTCTGCCAGGACTCTAGGGGGATGCTATATGCCTCCTCGTGCATCTTGTGAGCCGACAACTTCTCCACCTTGATCGGAAGAAAAGTACCAAGTCCAACCGCCAGGTCTATCTTTACTACTTCTACCCCTTTAGCCTCAATCGCCAGAAGCGTTTCGAGGTCAAAATGTAGTCCCGCAGTCGGAGCGGCCACCGATCCCTCTCTGGAGGCAAAAACAGTCTGATATCGCTCAGGGTCTGCCAGTTCGGATTCAATATAAGGAGGCAGGGGAATTTCGCCTAGCCGCCTCGTGAGATCCTCATCTAACACTCGAACCAATCTAAGGCCGGCAAGCTCCTTAGCTTGGACCTCAAGAACCGGACTTTCAGCAATGAAGAGAACCTCACCACTTTTAATCCTCTTACTGGGACGGATTAGTGCCTGAAAATTCCCTTCTCCATCCGCCTCTAGTAGAAGTACCTCGCAATTTCCCCCAGATCTTCTCTTTAGCCTGAGTCTGGCAGGGATTACCTTCGACTCATTTAGCACCACGACGTCGCCGACCTGCAAAATATCGGCTAGGTCTGACACTCGGCGATCAACTATCGCCGTCGGGCCAAACCTTGCATCGAGGAGACGAGCCGAACTGCGCAATTCGAGGGGGTGTTGGGCAATACGCTCTTTGGGGAGTAAGTAGTCGTATGAGTCCAGTTCGCTTTGCGAACCCCCGCTACCTTCGGACAAATCACCCTCCTTTGAAGCGAACAAGCCCTTACCCCTATCATTGAACGGGGATACAGACTAGCTCAAAGTGAGAGAAACTATCGGTTTTGAGGGAAACCAAAGTCAACGCCTTCTCGATGCTCTTCCGGCCAGCGAGAGGTCACCGCCTTTACCTTGGTGTAGAAACGAATTCCATCTTCTCCATGGACGTGGGTATCCCCAAAAAGGGAATCCTTCGCTCCGCCAAAAGAGTAGTAGGCGACGGGCACCGGGATGGGTACGTTGATTCCGACCATACCCGCATCTATTGACCTCTGGAAGCGCCTAGCAGCACCTCCATCCCTGGTGAAAATTGCAGCACCGTTAGCGTATGGGTTGGAGTTTACAAAGTCAATTGCCTGCTGGAAGTCCTCGACCCGTACCACGGCTAGCACCGGCCCAAAAATCTCGTCCTTGTAGACGTCCATCTCCGGGCGGACTTCGTCGACCAGCGAAGCACCGAGAAAGAAACCGCCCGAATCGGCAGAATATAGAGGATGGTTTCGTCCATCGGCAATGACCTTGGCTCCCTGGCGAACTGCAGAATCGATATAGCTAGCGACCCGATCACGATGAGCCCTCGTCACCAGCGGACCCATCTCGGAGGAGATGAGATCTCCCGGCCCTATATTGAGATTTGCCATCTTGGTTTGAATTGCTGTGACGAGCTCGTCTGCGACACCACCCACTGCGACAACCACTGAGATTGCCATACACCGCTCGCCCGCCGATCCGTACGCAGCGGAGACCGCAGCTGAAGCTGCGTTCTCCACGTCGGCATCAGGCAAGACGACCATATGGTTTTTTGCCCCGCCAAGCGCCTGAACTCGTTTTCTTTCAGACGCCGCATTCTCGTAGATATACCTGGCTATAGGTGTCGACCCGACAAAGCTGATTGCCTTTACTTTCGGATGACCCAAGAGGGCATCAACTGCGACCTTATCCCCCTGGACTACGTTAAAAACACCCTCGGGCAGTCCAGCCTCCCTGAACATCTCGGCCAGGAGAAAAGATGCCGACGGATCCTTCTCTGATGGCTTGAGAACAAAGGTGTTCCCAGCAGCTATTGCAATCGGGAACATCCACATCGGGACCATGGCAGGAAAGTTAAATGGAGTAATACCCGCCACGACCCCTAATGGCTGTCTAATCGAATAGGTGTCGACGTCTTTAGAGACCTGGTCTGAAAGGGATCCTTTTAGGAGTTGAGATATGCCACAGGCAAATTCGAGGACCTCCTGCCCCCGCTTCACCTCACCCAATGCATCCGAGAGAACCTTGCCATGTTCCTGAGTAATCAGTTTCGCCACCTCTTGTGCACGCTCTTCGAGTATCTCACGGAATGCGAAAAGTATCCTCGTTCGCTGGGCCAATGAGGTATCACTCCACGAAGCGAAGGCAGCAGCAGACGACGACACAGCCCCGTCGACTTCGGAGGCGTCGGCGAGCCCGACCAGCTTTGTCACTGCGCCGGTAGCTGGATTAAACACCTCCGAGGTGCGATTAGACCTGGAGGGGACCGACTTGTTGTCGATAAAATGTGGAACTATTTCTAAAGTCATCTATTTTCCTGCCTTAAATCTTCAGCTGTATTATCGAAATAACCCGGGTCAGGCCGTTTGAGGCCTATTTTGCCCAGCAGAAAGACGGGTCAGCTAGCGGCCGCTTTTGATGCTTCGCTAATCGCTAGGGCAAGTATTTCAGCCCCTTCGACCGCTTCATCCTCAGTGACAGAAAGCGGCGGTGCGACCCGAAGGACATTACCTAGGAGACCACCCTTTCCAACTAACAAACCCTTAGACTTCGCTTCTTCGGCAACCGCTGAGGCGAGGGCAGCTGAGGCCACAACGGTCCTTGGCTCACAGATCTCTACACCGATCATCAGTCCCTTACCTCTGACGTCCGCCACGATAGGCACCTCGCCTACGAGCCCTTTTATGCGATCGAAGATTATCTTTCCGGTTCTAAGCGCATTTGCTTGCAAATCGTTAGAAAGCAGGTAGTCGAGATTGGCGTTACCCGCTGCGGTAGCGAGCGCCGTGCCTCCGAAGGTTGAAATCGAGGAAGCCGCCAGTGAATCCATAACCTCCGGCTTTGCAATAACTCCAGCGAGTGCCATTCCGTTTCCCACTCCCTTGGCAAAGGTGATGAGGTCGGGCTTTATACCATGCGCCTGATATCCCCAGAAGTGCTGGCCAGTGCGGCCCCAGCCAGTTTGGACCTCGTCAGAGATGTAAAGGATTCCCCGCTGGTCGAGTACCTCCTTGAGCGCTCCAAAATAGCCATCTGGAGGCATTGAAAAGCCACCTACACCTTGGATCGGCTCGGCAATCAGCGCCGCTACATCCCCAGAGGTACAAGTCTGAAGGATATCTTCGAGGTCCTCTACTCCCCTTCTGGTATATTCCGAATCTGAAAGACCTGCTAAAGGTCCTCGCAGTCTCGAACCGCCCTGGAGGTATGTCACATTAAGCGGGCTGAACGAGGTCGGCGAATAACCGCTGTTGCCGGTTACCGCAAGCGACGAAAACGACCTCCCGTGATAGCTATTTCTGACTGCGAATATTTGATTAGAGCGCCGATAGCCGCTGGCAAGTAGGAGGGCCGCGTCGTTTGCTTCAGTGCCCGAAGTTGTAAAGAAGACCTTCGCATCCTCTATGCCCGACAAAGATGAAATATTCTCCGCTAATTCGATCATCGGAGATATCAGATAGAGGGTGGACGAATGAATCATCTTTGCTGCCTGGGTCTGTATCGCCTCAACTACCTCCGGAACCGCATAACCGGTCATGGTGGTGAGGATGCCGCCGAAGAAGTCCAGATAGGTCCGACCATCCGATGCAGTTACATGCCTGCCAGAACCCGAAACCAACTCAATGGGCTCGTTATAGTAAAGTGCAATCCACCTAGGCAACACAGCCTTATGGCGCCTCAAAAGATCCTCAGAAGACATCTTCTCCCCCACTTCCTAACCAGAGATCCAAAACAATTAACCCTAGCAGTGAATGTAACACCCTTTGTACTATTTATTGTACCGTTACAATAGAATCTGAAAGCAGTAGGTCTCCTTTGGCAGGAGATCACATCGAGGGAGAAGCATTTTGAGTCAAATGCCTAATGGGACAACAGATTGGCAAGCCTCAGAAGACGAGCTGACCTCGGCAATAGTCACAACTGGAGAGAGAAGTGTAAAGGGACTCGTCGCCGCGTATATTGATCTGTTCAATGACCAGAAACTCCAACCAGGCGAACGACTCCCGCCTATTCGCAAAATAGCTTCTGAAATATCGATGAGCCCAACGTCGGTAGGCTTGGCTTGGCGGTACCTTTCCGAACTCGGCTACATAGTCGGGCAGGGCAGGAGCGGGGCTTTCGTCTCGAATGGCCCCAGGTCAACAATTCGTCAAGAGCAGCCCAGGTGGAATCCGGTGCCGAACCATCCCACTTCCATGGTGGACCTATCGCTAGGTTTCCCAGACAAACACCTCTTACCTAAGTTATCATCGGGCAACTTCGAGCGGATATCCGACCTCTCCGCTTCGGGATACCACGAAGATCCCGTACTCGGCGAGCTGGCAGAAAAGTTATATCAATTATTTCCATTCTCAAAGAAACACTCCGACTTGACGGTGGTGGACGGATCCCTCGACGCTATTGACCGCTTGCTTAAAGAAGTCGCATCACCAGGAGATGTAGTAGCAGTCGAAAATCCAAACTTTCCAGCAATTTTTGACTTAGTTGAAGCGAACTCATTGGTCCCGACACCACTCGCCTTAGACTCCCATGGAGTAGTTCCAGACTCCCTGGAGAAGGCCATAATCGACGGGGCCAGAATACTGATAACTCAGCCTCGCTCCCAAAACCCAACTGGTTGCTCGAGGGGAACTCAACGCACAAGAAGACTCGCGGAGGTGATTCAAGCCTCAAAGAAGAGCTTCTCTATTATCGAAGACGACCACTCCGCCCTGATCTCGTTCTCCGAGTTTGACTCCTTCGCTCGATTTCTTCCCGAGATAACTGCTCATATCATCAGCTTCTCCAAGTCGCACGGGCCGGATCTTAGAATCGCCGCAATCTTCGCGCCCAATGCGCTAATTGAGAGGATCGAATCTCGGCGCCGACTCGGTCCCGCTTGGACTTCCAAAACACTCCAGCACATACTGGCCAATCTTCTGTCTGACCCGAAAGTAGAGGCCAACATAAAGGATGCTCAGAGCATCTATCGGCGACGCCGACTCCTGTTGGAGAGTGAGATAGCTGACTCGGGAGGGCTACGTACGCCTACCGACGGCCTCAACTTATGGATTCAAGTAGAAGACGAGACTCAAACCCTCATCTCCTTGGCCTCGAAGGGCATAGCGGCGGCCCCAGGTAGCCACTTTTGGCTCGGCAACCCAAGATACCCGGCAATCCGCTTAACCTTAGCCTTTGCTGATCGAGACGAACTGGTATTGGCTAGGGATATATCCAGCGCTATCGTACAAAAACCTGCCTCTTTCCGAATGTAAGCTACAGATAGAAAGAGTGTTTCCCAGAAACAACCTATTCTTGATCGATCCCTGTGAAAAGATCCTCCATCGGCAGGTGGTAATCTGGAACGTACTTAAGTCCCAGGTGAGAATAGGCCATCTCCGTTGCGACTCTGCCCCTTGGCGTCCTCAGCACCATGCCGCTTTGCACCAAAAAGGGTTCGTAAAAATCCTCTAAGGTCTCCTTATCTTCGCCCAGTGATACGGCCAATGACCCAAGTCCAACCCCGCGACCAGCAAAGTTAGTACAGAGCAATGAGAGAATCTTGAGGTCGATCGAGTCTAGACCAAGTTGATCCACGCCAAAGACCCCGAGGCCATCTCTTGCAGTCTTTAGGTCTATCTCAATTCTCCCCTCAACTTCTGAGTAGTCCCTGACTCTCTTTAGAAGTCGATTCGCTAATCTCGGGGTTCCACGAGATCGCAATGCGATCTCGTGGGCGGCATCGTCATCAATTGCAATATTTAGAATCTTGGCGGCGCGCAGCACTATGGCATGGAGTTCTTCCACCGAATAGAACTCCAGCCTGCCAATTACTCCAAAGCGGTCACGAAGCGGTCCGGTCAACATTCCAACTCTGGTGGTCGCACCGACGAGCGTGAAGTGATCAAGATCAATACGAACCGAACGGGCGGTTGGTCCCTTGCCAACTAGAACGTCTATCTTGTAGTCCTCCATGGCAATGTAGAGCATCTCCTCAATCTGGTGAGGAATGCGATGGATCTCATCTATAAAGAGAACATCTCCATCTTTTAGATCCGAGAGAATCGCCGCTAAGTCACCCTGCCTAACCAGAGCTGGCCCGGAGGTGACTCTAAAACTTGCCCGCATCTCGTTAGAGATCAACGAAGCAAGTGAGGTCTTCCCTAATCCCGGAGGTCCACCAAATAGAAAATGGTCAACCGGCTGCTTTCGCAGCCTCGCTGCCTCCAATACGATACCAATACGCTTCACCAAGTCTCTCTGTCCGATAAATTCGGAAAGTCTTGTTGGTCTCAGAAGATTTTCGCTTGACGACTCGTGATCCAAATCTTGGTTGAAGCTTGGGTCTACGATCCCTCTACTTTTGACTTGTTCACGCTCCGGAGATCCTTCTCCATCTGCGTTCGCAATTACTTCGCGCCTAGGGCTCACCTAGCCATACTCCTCAAACAGAACCGAACCGCCTGAGCTACCGAAGCGCCCTCTGGGATGAGGGGCAAAGTAGCCGATATCTCTCCCTTATCAAACCCCAGGCCCAATAGAGCCAATGTCACTTCGGACTCCAGCTCCGTACCCGCTGCACCCGCAGTCGGAGCCCTTCCAGCCAGGAGATCTTTAGGCAAACGTCCCGAAAGCTCGGTTATAAGTCTTTGGGCTAATTTCTTTCCGACGCCGGGAGCGACACAGATAGTATCGAGGTCCGACTCCTCGACTGCCTTCCAAAGTCTTTCCCGCCCTATGGCTCCCAATAACGACATGGCGGCACTCGGACCTATCCCGGGTATCTTCCGGAGCAAGTCAAAGCCGAGTCGATCCGCCTTTTCCGAGAATCCGTAAAGTTGAGTCCCGTCCTCTTTGGTCACAGAGCGAATGTAGAGACTCACGGTCTCCCCGGATCTAAAATGACCTAAGGCCGACTTAACCACTTCGACCTGGTAACCAACACCGGCGACCAGAACTACAATGGAATCGTCATCCTCGGGTCCCAGTACCTCCCCTGTGAGCTGAACTATCACCTCTTGCCCCCAGAAAATAATCGACTTCTCTCGCTGAGGACCTGGTGATGATATGCGAGCCCAATAGCGTCCGCTACATCTGGTGGTTCGGGGGTTTTGGCCAGAGAGAACTCTATCTCGACCATCTTCTGCACTTCGCGCTTTGTTGCCGAACCAGTACCACAGAGGGTCATCTTCACTTCATTCGACGAGTAGCTCACCACCGAAGCGGAGAATTTGGCTGCGGCTACTAGAGCCACTCCAGAAGCCTGTCCGACACTCATTGCCGTCTTGGCGTTGGTCTGAAAAAGGACTCGCTCCACCACGACCACCTCAGGGGGAAACTCCGTAAAGAGTTGACAAAGCTCCGCAAATAACTCCGCTAAGCGCAGCTCGATTCTAAGATCCGGCGGCGTCTCAATCACACCGGCACACTCAATCGACCTGGCAGGAACGGAGCGTAATACCGCATATCCACATCGAGTTAGCCCAGGATCTATACCGATGACATACATATGTTCGATACTATACCCTTAGATCGATCGAGCGTCCACTTGGACTAGCTGACGGACCTCAGCGCGTCGATCAGCTCTTGCGTCGGCTGGAACGTCAAGCCCGCTCGAGTGCGCTTGGCGTACACCACTTCGCCCTCGCTATCAAGGACAAAGACGGATCTCCGATAGAACCCCAGTGGTCCAAGTACGCCATAGAGTTCAGCCACTTCCTTCTCTTCGTCACAAAGCAAAGGAAAAGAAATTTGGTTTTTCTCCGCGAAAAGTGCGTGGCTTTTTGCTCCTTGAGCCGAAATTCCGAAGACTTTGGCGCTAAAAGAGTCAAACTCCTTTAACGACGTAGAATACGACCTGAGTTGAGCGGTGCAAACGGGAGTGTGATCCTCTGGATAAAAGACGAGAACAACCGGCTGCCCACGGTATGCCTTGAGTTGGTATTCTCCCTCAGGCACGCCAAGTAGTGTAAAGTCTGGCGCAATGTCGCCGACGGAAACTTCCAACTGACTATCCCTCCAAAGCTTCGATTATCTCGTCTGGAATGTCAAAGTTTGCATACACGTTCTGCACATCGTCGTTATCTTCGAGTGCGTCAATGAGTTTCAGTATCTTACGCGCATCGTTTTCAGAGTCAATTTCGATCGTAGAACTCGGCACCAGCCCTAGCTCCGCAGAGAGGATCTTATATCCTGCGGCCTCCAGGCCAGACCTTACGACCGCGAGGTCTGAAGGACCCGCGATAATCATCCAAGTATCCCCATTGTCACTAACGTCCTCTGCCCCCGCCTCGAGTGCCGCCAAGGTAACCTCATCTTCGTCTGAATCCCTCGGGAGTTCAATTTGACCTTTACGTTCAAACTGCCAGGCGACTGCTCCAGGCTCAGCCATTGCACCGCCATTCTTCGAGAAACAGGACCTCACATCAGCTCCGGTACGGTTCCTATTGTCCGTCAGGCACTCGACGATTATTGCGACCCCACTCGATGCATATCCCTCATAGGACACCGGCTCGTACCTAACGCCCTCCAATTCGCCCGTGCCGCGCTTGATCGCGCGTTCGATAGTATCTAGCGGAACAGAGGCCTCGCGGGCTTTGGCAAACATCGTCCGCAGGGTCGCATTGGAGTTAGCGTCTCCACCACCCTCGCGAGCCGCAACCTCAACCTGGCGAATCAACTTGGCAAAGAGCTTCCCACGAGCTTGGTCTTGGGCTCCCTTTTTGTGCTTTATAGTTGCCCATTTGGAGTGTCCAGACATCTATTCCTCGCTATTTCTCTGACAGAATCTTCGATATGAACAACTGGTGCAAGCGCGTATCACTCGTGAGCTCTGGGTGAAACGAACACGCTAACAGCCGATCCTGTCCACAGACTACCGGGACTACCCTCTTCGAGTCGTCATCGAAGCTATAGCTGACTTCGGCCAAAATTTCTATCTCTTTAGCGACCTTCTCAACCACTGGAGCCCTGATGAAAACCGCCCTGATCGGTGGACCTTCGATCCCTTTGACTAAAAGGTCAGCCTCAAAAGATCGAATCTGTCGGCCAAATCCGTTTCGCCTCACCGATATATCCATGAGAGCAAATCCGCCCTGATCAGATCTTCCATCGAGTACTTCTCTGGCCAGAAGGATCATGCCCGCACAAGTTCCAAATACAAAAAGGCCATCTTTGAGCGCACTCGCTATCTCCGGGAAAAGCCCAGAAGACTCTAGAAGCATCGACATCGTGGTAGATTCACCACCAGGAAGTATCAGGCCATCTATTCCAATTAAGTCCTTAGGGTTACGAACTTCCCTCGAAGCCACGCCTATTTGCGAGAGCGTTAGGGCATGCTCTTGAAAATCTCCTTGAAGCGCAAGCACGCCAATAATTAATCCCACCGACTACCAGCCGCGCTCTGCCATCTTTACGTCAACTTCATCAGCGTTGATCCCGACCATAGGCTCTCCGAGATTCCTAGACACCTTCAGCAGTATCGTTGGATCCATATAGTGGGTCGTCGCCTCTACGATTGCCCTGGCCCTTTTTGCCGGGTCTCCTGACTTGAAGATTCCTGATCCTACAAAAACCGCCTCCGCTCCAAGTTGCATAACCAGTGCCGCGTCGGCCGGAGTAGCCAGCCCCCCGGCGCAAAAGAGCGGAACCGGAAGATGGTGGGTCCTATGGATCTCAGAAACTAGTTCATAAGGAGCCTGGAGGTTCTTCGCAATCCCAAATAGTTCTGCTGGGTCGGCCAAAATAATCTTTTTGATCTCCGAGGTTATGGAGCGCAGATGTCTAACTGCTTCCACCACATTGCCAGTGCCAGCCTCGCCTTTAGATCGAATCATACAAGCACCCTCCGAGATCCGCCGGAGTGCTTCTCCAAGATTGGTTGCACCACAAACAAAAGGAATATCGAATGACCACTTATCGATGTGAAAAGCCTCATCCGCAGGAGTAAGGACTTCACTCTCATCTATATAGTCCACCTGCAATGCCTGCAAGATCTGTGCCTCACCAAAATGACCAATCCTGGCCTTCGCCATAACCGGAATGGTCACGGTAGCCTGAATCTCCTCGATTAGGGCTGGATCGCTCATGCGAGCGACCCCGCCATCCCTCCTTATATCAGCGGGAACCCTCTCTAAGGCCATAACCGCAACGGCGCCAGCATCCTCGGCAATCTTGGCCTGTCCAGCATTGACCACATCCATGATCACTCCGCCACGGAGCATCTCCGCGAGGCCACGCTTTACCCTTGCAGTACCGAATTCATTGCTCTGGGCATCCACTTCAATCACTCCTTACACCTATAACAATCGATTCTACACCGGGGAACGCCAAGCCAATATCTAGGCTGCAAGTTACGGACCGCCAAGCAGAACGGCACTATTCCTCCAGCAAAGGGCCGGATCCCCCAGCTTGGTCATCGAGTATTCACTCCGAAAGATCGGACTTGACCTGAAGTTCCAGTAAATAACTAACCCAGTATCTGCCGGGGACCCGAATTGCCTTAGCATTGATTCTCGAGCTTTAACACCTTTTATCCGAATTAACCCAGCCCTGTCGCCCGCAAGTATGCGATTCCCGGGTTAGCCAGCAGACACTTGGCCGCCAATCTCTACCATCTCCACCCAGGTCCTACCGGGCTGCAAAAGGATCGGCTGACCAGTGGAACTAGCATATTGAACCACAGCATTACTCGCAGCCTTGCTCCATGTTCCCGCAGCTTCCTTACCACCAGAGAAAAAGTACGCCTGCCCGGATCCAATTTCATCGGCTACTGGAACCGGATTGCCAGCGGGATCCACAAATCCTGTATTTGAATAAGGCATGAGTTCAACGATGATATTCTGAGCAGAAATAGGTTTTCCAGAAACTGCCCCCGTCTGTGGAGTACCGTTCGTCGCCCTGGTCCAACCGTCGATTTGGGGGCTCCAAGTCCACTGAGCGGTCACCGCCCCGGAAAACTCCACGTTCACGCTGCTCACTGGTTTGGCTCCGGCCGCAGAAAATGCGCTACCGCTCTTTCTGTACTTGAAAAGAATCGGAGGTGGACTCCCTTTGCCAGCAGCAGACTTCCTGAGCACAGTCGTTGAGGAGTACAGGTTGTGTGGAGCTAGCCGCGAAGATAGCCTGTAGTAGTCTCCTGCAGCGAATGAGTTTGCCCCAACGTCAGTAATCCCGGTTGCTCTAGCATCGGCGACAAAAGTGGGAATTCCACCGGAATAAGCAAAAAGACCTCCCAGGGTCGCCAATAGGTCGGCGTCCGAAGCTCTGACCGACCTTATCGGACCGAGAACCGAAGAGCCGCTGCTCTGGAAGACCACAAAGTAGCGAGTAAGTCCCCCTTCGACCATCTCTTCGTAGACCACGTCTGAGCTGTCTACGCCTGACTGCGGCCAAGCTTGCGGGGCATTATCTATCTTGACTTCTAGTGATGGTCTCGTGGTGGCGGCCTCATTAGGCGCAGTCAGGCCGGTAAGGGGATATAGGTACCGAGCCTGTGAGGTGGTCGTCGAACTCTTTGAAGTTGAGGACGTCGCGCTGCTGCTCGTCGTAGATCCCGAAGAACCACAAGCTGCCAACACGGCAGATAACGCAATTCCCGTGCCCATTAGACCTTTAAACTTGAACAAACTACAAATACCTCCCCCGCCTGAAGTAGACAGACGGAACGACAAACTCAAATATTGAACACTCTCGCCTAGAGCAGCTTCAACTCAGCGATTCTCTCGCCAAGTGAAATGCCCGGAAGAGCCGGCACCAACCAAGATGCTGCGGTCACTTTAAACGCTCTAGATGAAGGTTGGCTCAAAGACTCACCCTCCATCAGCCTCGTTAGCGCGGACGCTAGGGCGGGAGGATATCTAGTGACTGCCACCCCAGAGACATCAGCTAAACCGACTCTTGCTGCGGAGTGTGCCGACAAGGCCTTAGGAGCCCCACCCGAAATCAGACCGGTTATCCCATTTACGTAGGCTAAACGCGCCTCAAACTGACACACACCAGACTTGATCCTTATCAATTCCCTAGCAACCACTGCCTCAAGTTCGACCCGATTGAAAAACCCGACCGCCGCAGAAGTAAATATGATCGTTGGCATTCTTCCGTCGTAGAGTGAACCGACATTGGGACGATCCGACTCGATCACGCCAAAACTCACTTGGTCTATTCCGACGGTAACTCCGAGGCTATCCAACAGGCTCTCAAGTCGCGAAGCAAAATGCGCCTCAGGAGTTAGGAGCTGAAATCGATTTATCGGGAACCTTGCTGAGGATAGGTAAATCACTTCGGCTAAAACGATACCTAAGGCCAAACCTATTGGAATGGAGATCACAATTGCTGAACCCACATTAAGGGTTGAAGTAACGAGGTAGCTAGCTAAGTAGGAAATAATTGAGAGCACGAGCCCTATTGGCCAAAAAGCAGAAAACGCCTCTATTCGACGCTCTGAAGATTCCAAAAGCGGCTGTCCCGCCCATGCGGTGCCCTTATCTAAGTTTGTCAACACTAGTAGAAGCATAAAAACAAAGGTCCTCAAACAGAGCCATTATGCCCCTCAAGAATTAACTCCTCATACTTATCTAGGTATTTCTCGGCTAGCTTTGCCATGGAGAATTCCAATGCCCTTGCATGGCCCCTTTCCTGGAGGCCTTGCCTAAGTTCATCGTCATCAATGAGACGCCTTAGGGCGGAGGCCAACTCGAGCTGATCCCCCGGTCTGACCAAGATCGCCTCTCTATCAGACCTAGCAACGTCTCGATAGCCGGAAATGTCGGTGGCAATCACTGCCGCGTCCGCCGCCATAGCCTCGAGTAATACGAGTCCAAAGCTCTCTCCATATAACGACGGGGCGCAAACAACATCAGCCGCTAGCATTCGCGCAACGGCCTCTTGATCGG
The DNA here is from genome assembly GCA_013044475.1 of Acidimicrobiaceae bacterium. Lineage (GTDB taxonomy): Bacteria > Actinomycetota > Acidimicrobiia > Acidimicrobiales > Acidimicrobiaceae > JABEUN01. The sequence goes on from JABEUM010000090.1 coordinate 26,016, forward strand.
AGATTCTACCGAGCCAGATAAACCTAGCATCTTCCTGTGTGTCTTCGCGCAAAGCCAAAGTTTCACCGCCATCACCAGCTATCCAGACTTCGAAGTCTCGATCAGTTTTCTTGGCGGCCTCAATCAAGACAGAAAGACCTTTGCGGTGCTCATGTCGACCGATGAATAAAACGACAAAACGCTCCTTTGGCCAGGGGGCAGCGTCCCTGAATCTAGCGATATCTACACCGTTTCCAACAACTTCGTAGCTACCACCGACAGCCTTGTGCGCTGTTGCGGCGGCGGCTTCAGATACCGCGTATCTATACGCGAGTCGATTTGTGAGTCCACTCACCAACCTGCCGTAAGTTCGATATGCCCCAGACACTCCACTTCTATGAAAGGTCCCAACAACAACTCCTCTAGCCATTGCCAAAGAAAGAACTCCAACAAATGGCGCAGCTGGCTCATGGATATGGACTATCTGATAATTTCCTACTTTTAGAACCCGAGATATTCTGCGGGCGAGGAAGGCAGAGATCGAAATGGGGGCCATGGAGCCATTAGCTGAGAAATTTACGCTGTGGCCAAGGTTGATAAAATACTCAGACGAGGTGACAAGGTCGGAGGGGGCGATGACGTCCACCTCAAAGCCGAAGCTACGCATCGTGTGCGCTAACCCGGCCGCCTGACCTTGCACGCCTCCTGGGACGCTCATCGAATAGGGAGAAATCTGTGCAATTCTCAACTTCAAATCTCTCGTTTCCGCAATTTGTTGTGATCCTCGACGGTCTCTCAGCCCAATCACTTATGCGTAGTTTCTTACTCTCTGCTTAGGACAGCCTCAGCCTAAAGCAGCACAACTCCAACCCAGCAGGTCTAAAACCAATTAGTTTCGCTCAATCGGAAGTGGCTGTAGAACGTGCCACTGAGTTGGTTTCTCCGCTATGAGTGTCTCGAGTGCCGAAGTCACCAATTGCGTCATGTACGCAACCTTTTCGGCCACCGAAGAGCCAACTGAGTCGGCCGGAAAAATTGGATCCAAAAATACCACATGGTGTCCGCCATGAGGGGTCTGGTAAACCGCCGCGGGGAAAATCGGAGATTTCGTTCTAAGTGACAAGACCGAAGCTCCACTTGGCATTCGAACCCTCTCGTGAAAGAAGTCCACCACAACTCCTGATCCACTTAGGTCTCGGTCACTCACGAGCGCTACCAGCTTGCCATCTTTAACCGCTTGGATCACTCTGGTCGCAACCGGTCCATCGAGTGGAATCGGATCAATGCCCAGCTCTTTGCGATAAGAATAGAACCATTCGGCGACAGACTCAGGCTTCAAATTCTCAACCACTGCGGCCAAAGGGTGCTGGTATGCTGCAAACCAACTCCCCCCCCAGTCCCAATTTCCAAGGTGGCAGGTGGCCAAGATCGCTCCGTGGCCTCCCCGTAGATAACCGACAAGCTCGTCGCAGCCCTCATAGCTGAGATTCTGCAACAGCTTTTCTTTTCCCGATCGAGTCATTGCTAACGACTCAAGCCAGTAGAGCACATAGGAGGAAAAGACCTCGATGGTCCGCCTGGTAAGAACTCTCCGATCCTCTTTGCCAAAACTGGCGAGCTGCTGCGCCTCGAAGGCATCCTGCCTTTTCTTTTTGGAAGCTAGATAAGCGACGGGTCCAATAATGGCAGCGACCTTGGGTCTTAGTCCAACTGGAATCGAGCCAGCTAAGATCGACCCTACTTCATAGGGAAGAACTGCCAGCTTGCCATCTAAGTGAGATATTGCCCTCGAAAGGGGCCTGGAATCTCCCAGCGATTTAGATGCCGAGAAATACTTCGACACTTATCGTTGACTCTCCCACCAAGACCTCATGCGAGCAGAAGCTCTTAAGCGACTCTGTCGGCTGTATGCAGAAAACTGACCTGGACTTCTGGTACCTGCTCTTTTGCGGGAGCTAGTTGCGCGCCTTGGTTGTGAACGCCTTTTGAATTGCCCGCGTCGTTGCTGAAGGTAAAGGTACCTGTTACTAGCCTGCTTGTCTGGCATGGTAGCGGTTCCTTGGCTCCAAATCTTGACAAATCTCTGGACTGTCGTGATCGCGCTTAGCGCCAGGACAAGCCAAAGCACCCAGACTAGAGCAAAGGAAAAGAGCAGACCGACAGCGACCGCAATGACCCTTTCCGCTCTTTCCATAATCCCACCTTTGGCGACGAAACCCAGCGATTCCGCCTTTGCCCTTTGGTAGGAGATAAGACTTGCCATTCCATAATCGGCAAAAGCGACAACCGCCACCAAGTCGTTATGGCGGAGCAGCATCAGAACGCCTATACCGCCAAAAAGCAGAAGGTCGCTCACCCTGTCAGAAAATGAATCAAAAAAGGCACCACGCTTCGAAGTGACGCCCGACGCCTTCGCTACTGGTCCATCTAACAGATCCGGTACCCCAGAAGCTATCACACCAAAAAAACCCAACACGGTGTGGCCGGTACCAATAGCGACCGCTGTAAGTAGGCTTAATATCAGCCCACTCAATGTCAGCAGATCAGCCGTAACCCCAATCGACGACAACGCCAGACCTAACGGGCCGGTACGTTTGTCGACACCTTCCCTCAAATGACCATCGAACAATGAGATCTCCTCGTGGTCCAGAAAATTACTCACCCTCCAAGGGCCTACTCTGCTGGAACCGCAAACTCAATGTTAAATCTAGCAGGATAAGTGGCAACAGGGGGCAAATAGCTTTTTAGTACCAACCAATGGCCTCATTTTGCCCCGATAGTTGGAAATTGCTCAATTGTCGCGTAACTTATCGTTAACCGAGTAACAGATGCCCGGAATTGTCCCTGGGGAGGTCAATATGGCTCAAGTTGGTTCGAGGTCTATTCGCAACGTGGCCTTAGTGGGCCAGGCGGGTTCGGGTAAGACCCTCCTGGCAGATTCCCTGGCCTTTCTTTTCAAGGCGAGTAAGCGAATAGGGAAGATTGAGGACGGAAACACGCTTTCTGACTCTGATCCCGAAGAGATCAAGCACAAGCATTCGATATCCCTCACTCTTTTAGCGCTCACAAGGCCGGACCTCTCTCTCAACGTCTTAGATACACCTGGGGTTGCAGATTTTATCGGCGAGATCCAAAGCGCTCTGCCTGCCGTCGAGATGTGCATTTTCGTAGTTTCAGCGGCCGAACCGATCGGTCCTGACGCCGATCGGATCTGGGAACTTTTGGATCGGGCGTCTATTCCAAGACTAATATTCGTCAACAAAGCCGACCGGGAAAGAGCGGACTACTTCGCCACGGTAGATGCGCTAAAAGAACACTTCGGTCCCGGTGTTGCACCTTTGGAACTGCCTTTAGGAATCGAATCCTCCTTCGAAGGCGTGGTGGACCTCCTTTCAGATAGGGGCCTGGTCTACAAAGACTCTCCGCTCGCTCAAGAGGTAGCCGTTCCCCAGGAAATAGCGGACTTGGAACACTCTGTTCATGACCAGCTGGTTGAGGGAATTGTCGTCGCAGACGATGAACTCATGGAGCGGTACCTCGGTGGCGAAACACTCAGCTTTCAAGAGTTAGAGAAAGCCATGGCTCAAGGGGTGAAGGATGCGACCGTCTTTCCCGTAATCGTTGGCTCAGCAGTGAAAGAGATAGGAATCGACCGTCTCGTAGACTTTATCACTGAAATTGGACCCGCCCCAGAACAATCCGAGGAGACCAAGGAAGAGCCTGAGATTCAGATCTTCAAGACCTTCGCCGACCCTTTCATGGGAAAACTCTCCCTAGCCAAGGTGAAGTCGGGAGTATTACGGCCATCTTCGACGCTTACAAACGTCCGCACACAAACCGATGAAAGAATAGGGCAACTCTTTACACTCGTAGGCAAAGAGCATCTTGCGCTCGAGCATGCCCAGCGCGGTGACATAGTAGCGCTATCCAAACTTTCAGGTGCTAAAACATCCGACGTGCTGTCAAAGAATAAGACCTCTCAAGTTTTGGGTATACAATTTGAGCCCTCCCTCCTCGTAGTCGCAGTTACTCCTGTAAATTCAAAAGATGACGAAAAGCTCTTCTCGGCCCTTTTAAAACTCGCGGAGGAGGATCCAACCCTCAGCGTTAGCAGGGACCCTAGGAGTCATAAGGCTCTTTTCGCTGGCCAGGGAGAGGCACACATTTCCATAGCATTAGAGAGGGCTGCTCGAAAGTTTGGTGTGGAAGCCACCTATGCCGAGCCAGAAATCCCATACCTGGAATCGATCTCGGCTGAGGCAGCCGCAGAAGGCAAGTACAAGAAGCAGACTGGGGGCCATGGGCAATACGGAGTAGCCAACATTAGGCTGCGGCCGCTAGCAAGAGGTGAAGGTTTTAGCTTCCTGGACGAAATAGTTGGTGGAGCGATACCGAGAAACTTCATTCCAGCAGTAGAAAAGGGTATCCAAGAGGCAATGGCTCACGGAGGCAACTTTGGATTTCCGGTAGTGGACGTCGCAGTGCACCTTGTTGATGGCAAATACCACCCCGTTGATTCGTCCGAAATGAGCTTCAAGATGGCGGGCTCACTCGCATTTCACGAGGCGTTCTCTCAATCCTCACCGGTGGTCTTGGAGCCCATCGACGAGCTGACCGTTATCGCACCCTCAAAATTCCAAGGCGACATCCTTGGCGACTTGAATTCAAAGAGGGCAAAAGTGTCAAAAACCGATCTAGACCCCGAGACTAAGCGTGCGACTTTAAGCGCCCTAGTCCCAAGGTCCGAAATGAAGCGTTATGCAACCGATCTACGTGCAATCACCTCAGGACAAGGCCGATTCACTCTACACGAGTCCCATTACGAGATTGCGCCTCCAACGGTCGTTTCAAAACTACAACAAAGGAAGGATAAACCGAACGGCTGAGGATAGGCGCCTATCGCCAGCAGTCGCTTTCAGTTCCCTGGTGCCACATTCTCCATGCTCGGATCGGTCAGCACCAGGGACTGGAAAAGTTCTCTCGGGCCTCGAGAGCAGCGGATCGTTCCTCTTGAACAAGCGAGCTTTGAATCCTCGTAGTCACATCCGATAGATCGTCGTCGAAATCAGCGTGATCCCGAGGGCTCAATAGGCGCCTGCGACTACGTCCAGACTTTGCGAATCTTACCCAAAGTGTCGCTTAGGGCCTCTGGAATTACTCGCACATCAGCGGTTGCCGTCATGAAATTAGCATCTCCAATGTACCTAGGAACAACGTGAAGGTGTACGTGGTCAACTATCGCCGCTCCGCTAGGCCGACCCAAGTTCATGCCAATGTTGAAGCCCGCCGCCCCATGGCTCACTCTCAATGCCTTCACCGCTCGGTTGGCAAGTTCAAGCAGCTCGAAACGAGACTCGGCACTTAGCAGATCTATCTCCGAAGTATGGGTTTTGGGAACAATCATCAAATGGCCGGACGTATATGGGTATAAATTGAGTGCCACTACCGCCGATTCACCTCGATATACCACGAGGAGCTCATCGTCCCTGCATTGGATATCACCCTCCGCTGCAACTGCGGCTATTTCACAGAGAACACACTCGGGCTCGAGCTTCCCCCTCGAAAGCTCTCCAGATAGATAGGCTCCTCTCCAACCTGCCCAAATTCTCTCCAAACCTAGCTCTCAGTCTCTAGCAGAAGATCGGGCGGAAAGATCTCCTCCTTGATGGACTCGACAAATGCATCTAGTGGTACTCCTCGATTCGGAGTCTCCGACCCTCTGCTGTTTACACCAACCGTTTTAGCATTAACGTCGTCGTCACCCACGACAAGAATGTATGGGGTCTTTTCAAGTTTTGCTTTGCGGATCCTCGAACCAAGCGGCTCAGTAGCGTCGGCTACTTCTGCCCTTGCTCCGGCGCTAACGAGCCTACCCACGACCTCCTTTGCATAAGTTTCATGGTCTTTTCGTACCGGCAAAACTTGAATTTGCGACATCAACAGCCACATCGGAAGTGCACCGGCATAGTGCTCGAGGAGAATAGCAAAAAATCTCTCGACCGAACCGAACAGGGCCCTATGGATCATGTAGGGCCTTCTTCTTTGGTTGTCATTGTCGACAAAATTCATGTCGAATCGCTGGGGCATCTGGAGATCGACCTGCAAAGTGGAGACCTGCCAGCGCCGACCGATGGCGTCTTTCAGGTGAACGTCGATCTTGGGAGCATAGAAAGCCCCCTCCCCTTCTGCTATGACGTAGGGTATCCCAGAAGCCTCGAGTGCAGTCTTCAGGGCGGAAGTAGCCTCTTCCCATTCCGCGTCTTCACCGACGGACTTATCTGGCCTCGTGGCTAGCTCGGCTTCGAAGTCCTTCAAGCCAAAAGATCGGAGCATAGCGAGCACAAATTTTAACAATCTGGTGAGCTCGTCTGCGAGCTGTGAGGGTGCACAGAAGATATGTGAATCATCCTGTGTAAGGCCGCGGACTCGAGCAAGGCCGTGTAGCACACCAGAGCGCTCAAAACGGTAAACCGTACCGAATTCAAAAAGTCTAAGCGGCAGCTCGCGATAGGATCTGAGCTGCGACCGGTAGATCAAGATATGCATTGGACAGTTCATTGGTTTCGGGTAATAAGTTGCTCCCTCCATTTCCATCGGAGGATACATCCCATCCTTGTACCATCCCAGATGGCCTGAAATCTCGTATAGCGTTGACTTCGCAATATGTGGGGTCCAAGCAAGTTGGTAACCAGCTTTGATATGGGCTTTTCGAGACATCTCTTCCATCTGATAGCGGATGAAGGCTCCTTTGGGGTGAAAAACCGGAAGCCCGCCGCCTATCTCTACCGGAAAATGGAATAGATCCTGCTCAGCTCCAATTCTGCGATGATCTCGCTTCTCTGCCTCTTTAAGCCTATTCAAGTGCTCCTCAAGCTGAGCCTTTGACTCCCACGCTGTCCCGTATATCCTCTGGAGTTGCTCCTTGTTTTCGTCTCCACGCCAGTAAGCACCCGCCACCCTGAGGAGTTTGAAATGGCCTAATTGGCCGGTATGTCCTACATGTGGGCCCTTGCACAGATCGACAAACTTATCGGCATTTCGATATACCGAAACTCCGTCGTCGCTAACCCCTTCAGCAAGTGCCTCGTCGGCCAGTTCCTGCACTTGCCTGATAATCTCAGTTTTGAAAGGCTGGTCTCTAAAGATCTCCAATCCAGATTCATAACTGAGCTCTTCCCGAGTAAAGGGTTGCTTTGCCGAGATGATTTCACGCATCTTGGTCTCGACGCGTAAAAGGTCTTCGTCGCTAAAACGCTGATTATCCGGTAGTTCAAAATCGTAGTAAAAACCATCGGCGATCGAAGGGCCTATCGCGTATTTGGCACCGGGATATAGCTCCAATACCGCCTGCGCCATAACGTGAGCGGTGGAATGACGAATAACCGATAGGCCGTCCGGCGAACTTCCATTTACGAACTCCACGACCGAGCCATCTTCGACCAGCGCCGAAAGATCCGTCAGTGCCCCATTGACTTTTGCTGAAATCACGCCCTTAGGGCGCGGGTCGATAGACCTAAGTACGTCCAGTGCGCTTACGACACCATCAAACTCATGGGTTTGTTCACCCAGAACACTTATCCTTGCCAATATCGACTCCGCAATTTTCCCGTCGCAGAAAATGGTTCTCAGCGACTAGTCCAGATTAGATCACTATCCCCAAAAGTGAGGCGGCTAGCGAAACACCTTCACCCCGTCCAGCGGCCTCGTCCATCGCCAACAAGGCCCCTGGAACATCGAGATCGTCGTCCAAGGCGGCCCTCACTTCTTGTAAAGCACCTTCCCCTTCACCGGCTTTTTGATAACTCGCTAGTCTCGATGTCGCTACGTCAAGGAGTTCATTACTCCATTCCCATGAATGTCTGTAATGGTTCGAAATTATCGCCAACCGCACTTCACGCGGATCATGCTCAAGTAAGAGATCACCTACGAAAACTAGGTTCCCAAGTGACTTGGACATTTTTACTCCAGCAAGGTTCACCATGCCAACGTGCATCCAATACCTCGAAAACACCTCTTCGGACGCAGATTCAGCCTGGGCCGCTTCACATTCATGGTGTGGAAAGATAAGATCCGAGCCACCGCCATGGATATCAATTGTCGTGCCCAGCTCCCTCATAGCTAATGCTGAGCATTCGATGTGCCATCCCGGCCTGCCCTTTCCCCAACGTGATTCCCAGAAGGGCTCACCTGCTTCTGGAGCCTGCCAAAGTAAAAAATCGAGCTTATTTCTCTTGGCCGGATCTTCGGGATTGCCTCCGCGCTCCCTAGCGAGTGCCAGCATCTCCTCGTAAGAATAATGACTTATCTTTCCGAAATCCTTAGCCGTTGTAACGTCATAGTAAACAGATCCATTGCTCTGGTATGCGTGCCCTTTATCCATAAGTGCATCCACTAAATTAAGTATTTCCGCTATCGCAGATGTTGCTCTTGGTTCAGAGTGGGGTTGGACCAGTCCAAGAGCTCCCATATCTCTATCAAATTTCGCCATCTCCGATGCAGCCAAGTCCAGGTAAAAGACGCCTAGTTCCTTAGCTTTTCTCAAGATGTCGTCATCAACATCAGTCACGTTCCGGACACAAGTAGTCTGGAGACCCATATCGCGCAAGCGTCTCTGCAAAATATCAAAAGTGAGGTAAACGGCAGCATGTCCAATGTGGGCTGCGTCGTATGGCGTAATGCCGCAGGTATACATCTTGACAACCGGTCCCACCACTAACGGGACTTTGGTTTGTGCCGACGTATCAAATATATGGATCAATTTTCTCTGCCCTACTACTTCGGAATTCCTATAACTCTTAATGCAACCCTAGTTTTGTACCGAATATTCAGATTAACAAGAACTGCCGTCATGGCCTCTATCGGTCCAGCCTGCGATAGAGAACCGGCAAAGTAGCTATTCATTCCGGGCAAACTGGAAAGAAGCTCCACTACTTCATGTCCCTCCTTCTCGTAGTCTGAACAGACCAAAACGTCAGCTTCTATCGGAGAAGAGATCTTTCCCAACTCCTTAGCCGGCACGTGGTGGAGGGCAGCGACGACCTTCGATTCAGGAAGAACAGCTTGAAGCGTCTGGGCTGCTGACCCTCTAGCTGGGATTATCGCCTGCAATTCAGAGCCAACCCTCATAAGAGCGTTCGCCATTGAGATAACCGTTTTACCGCCGAGCTCACCCAAAAGGGGCTCAACCGCCTTGAGCATCGTATCCCACGGAGTCGCTACCACGACTAAATCGCATTCTGCCGCTCGCTCGTTTGTTCCTGCAAAAAGCGACAGGTCCTCCTCCTGGAACCTTTGGAGAGCTTCCTCTACCACAAGCGATGCCTTCGATTGTTCTCTCGAGCCTATCCACACATAGTGGCCAACACTCGCAAGCCGCAACGCCAAGGAACTTCCAGCGGGTCCAGTACCACCCAGAATACCTATTTCCACTTACTACCTTCTCTCTAAAATTGGGCGCGAATGCCAGTATGTGCCGAAATAGACGCTAACTTTTGTGAAGTCTAGACACGGGAGGCGAAGTGGGGATTCTCAACAACAAGCGGATCTTAGTTACAGGAGTTCTAACCGACTCATCTATCGCATTTGGAATTGCGGACCAGGCCCAAAAAGAGGGTGCCAAAGTAATCCTTAGTGGCTTCGGGAGGGGCCTCTCTATCACCCAGCGCGCCGCAAAAAAGTTAGATCCAGTCCCGCCTGTTATAGCGCTTGACGTCATGAACCAACAAGACCTGGACGACCTTCCAAACAAGATCTCTGAACACTTGGGTGGTCTCGACTGCCTGGTTCATTCGATCGGGTTCGCTCCCTCTGCTTGCATCGACGGGCAAATGTTCGACGCCAGCTGGCCAGATGTGGCTACGGCAATTGAGGTTTCCACCTACTCGTTCGCTGCGCTGACTAAAGCAACCCTGGGATTACTCGAATCGGGAGACAGTCCTTCGGTAATTGGCCTTGATTTCGACGCCACGGTAGCTTGGCCTGGCTATAACTGGATGGGTGTCGCCAAGGCCGGACTAGAGTCCCTGTGCAGGTACTTAGCGCGAGATCTCGGCCCAAAAGGCATTCGGGTAAACCTAATTAGTGCCGGGCCGATCAGGACAATAGCAGCAAAGTCGGTGGGGAGTTTCTCGAGCTTTCAAGATAGCTGGGGAGAAAAGGCTCCTTTAGGTTGGGATCCTAAAAGTAACCTGGCCGTGGCAAGGTCCACCATTGCGCTACTGTCCGACTTTTTCCCATCCACCACGGGGGAAGTGGTGCACGTGGATGGAGGTTTTCATGCAGTTGGAGCATGATTTAGACATCGACTGCTCGATTGGTAGAACAGGTCCAATGGGTGCTGACAATCGATCTGCTCCCAACAACTTGAGCATAATTGCTCAGAGTCTTTAGGCTTATCCGCACATGGTTGATAAGAGATTTTGCTCTCTTGCAACTCGTGCCCCTTGACGCTCAGTTGCGCCGGAGAACGTGCTAGCAAGATACGCCGAACTTCCCCGTAGGGGGTATAGAGAGTGATCTCATGATCGGAGTATCTATGCAGCAGGTTCCGAGC
>JABEUM010000091.1 GCA_013044475.1 Acidimicrobiaceae bacterium
GTACAGGCGGCAGTTCAGATGATGGGTTGACTCATCATCCAGAGAGAGCGTGTAAGACCAGCAGTAACGCTGGTCGTGCTTGGAGAGGCAAGAACAACCCTCGGACTAGTGAGAATGAAGTCCAAGACGAGAACCTTGTAAAAGGTGCATCATAATGAGTGGACTCACTATTGATCACTCAGATGCAACGGTTGCAAGCCGCGGCCAAATTACTAGTTCGAAATGTCGCCCGAGTTAAATGCTGTTGAACTTCCCGAGAGACAAGCAGGGAAATCGTTGCGGGTATGGCGACCATCCTCCCGCGTGAGGCATTGAAATTGATGTCACTAGATCATTGTGAGATCCACAAGGATGGAGCCAAGGAGTTGGAAGTATCTTTGAAGTGATCCAATTCGAGTTTTACAAGGCGGTCGCAGAAGATCTAAGGAAGGGGACTTAGATCGAAAAGTCTAACGAACTGCAACGTATTTCTACTCCAACAAATGAACCGCCAACATGCGAAGTCGGCTAGAGAAATCGAGGAGCGGTGTCCATAACGCCCTTGCAGTGCTAAAACTCGAATGAACTCCGAGATCTCAGTTCAGCTTTCCCTCGTGGCCACAATGATGGCCAAAGTGGCGAGAAACACGGACTCAATTTACATCTACCCAGCCAGCTGCGGTAGAGCCCCGAAGCTGTGAGCCCCTAATATTGTCAAATGTCCGATATAGGTCGATGAAGGCTTCACCGCCGTTTCAAAGCGTCAAGGCGGCAAAGGGTTAGCGACCCAACAAGGCAACGGTTCTACCTCACGACCGCTGTCTTGTCACACACTGTGTCGAGAACTAGCAGCGAAATCCGGCTGGTCGAGCCAGAATCTCGCTTCCGATCAAACCAACTGCTGGCAGCCGACATTTGACCACCACAAAAGACACAACGCAATCCGGCGATCGTTCTAGCCGAATCTTCAACTAACAACCCCGCAAGGCGATCAATCCCGGCTTAGGAGGCCGTGGGAACCTTCCTCCGGTCACGCATGATCTTTCTCCGCTCCCGCTCGGATAGACCTCCCCATATACCAAAACGTTCTTCATGGGCGATGGCATACTCGAGGCAATCCGCTTTTACCTCACAGTCCTGACATAAGGCTTTGGCTGAGGCATTCCGTACTCCTCGCTGAGGGTAAAAGATCTCCAGATTCCTGCCGCGACACCTAGCTAAATTCTGCCAATCCTCGGACAGCTCACACTCTGTACTAGCCTTTAAACTAGGTCGATTGAGAACAGTAATATTTGAAACGTCCACCCAGACCCCCCGTGACGTCTAAATTTAAGCAGCTCATACTGAGTAATTACCGGTCAAGGCCAAAACGACAAGCCCCAGTAATGCTGGCACATCCACTTTGCGCCACTCACACCTCCAAATAGAATCTGCACTAGACCCTTAGCTGCGCCACTCTTGACGCTTCTACAGTGAAGGAAACCTGCTCACTCACTAAAGCTAATCTCGCCCCCATCAATGTCCACCGGTAGGGTGAACGACCATGCAATACTCAATAATTCAAATTGTACCTCATCGGCGCGACATAGGGCTAGTCGGATATTTCAACCGCAGCGGCTACCCCGTCAGAGCGAACTCCTGCGATTTGCAAGAAAGTCAACCAGGACAAAGCCACCTAGCTTGTCTCCGCTGGTGTAAAACACCCGCCCCCCATTCACCCTGACCAGCTTGTCCATGAACCTTTTGAGGTGGTCGTCGGCATCGAGTACGAAACTATTGATTGCAATCCCGCCCTTAGTACATTTGACAACCTCAGAAAGAGTCGCCTTCAGTGTCTCGGGCGCAGTCGGATAGGAGAAAAATATCTCGCCAGACGGTAGAACATGAGAGGTGGGTTCACCATCGGTCACCAATATGATCTGCTTAGTACCCCTCTGGCCCTTCAACATTTTCCGACCGAGCGCTAAGGCGTGAGCAATATTGGTCCCATAGACGTAATCCCAAGTCACGGAGGGGAGTTCCGCGATCGGAATTTCACGGGCTACCTCCGAGAATCCGATTAGTGAAAAAAAGTCCCGAGGGAACTTCGATCTAACTAGACTTGAAAGCGCAACTGCCACCTTCTTTGCGGGGAGGAAATTATCCCGAAGTGGCATAGATAGAGATAGATCCAAAAGCAGTACAGTAGAAGTTGACACGACGGCTTCGGTTCTCTCTACCTCAAAATCATCCGCCGAAACTTTGATCGGAAAGCCCATCCCTTGACGCAGAGTCGCATTTTTCAGGGTCTGGTTAATCGAAACGTTAAAGCTGTCGCCAAATTCGTAGGGCTTTGTCTGATATTCGAGGTCTGACCCGAACCCCGACTTCCAGGATGGATGCTCCCCAAAACCAGAACTCTTTAGCTTCGAGAAAAGTTCTTCGAGGGCCTTATCAGCGATGTGCCTTAGCCCTTTAGGGGAGATGCGTAAAAAGCCTCCATGATTATCGATAAGCCCCTTCTCTTGTAAAGACTTGGCCAGTTTCGCTAGCTCAGCTAGGGATCTGTTAGCATCATCCCCTAATAGCTCGCCAACCTCCGAAAGGTCCAGGTCTGCAAGAGATGCTGACGACGGTGGATTTTTGAAGAACGCCTCAAGCTGATCAATTCTCGTTAGTTCGGAAAAAAGTTCTCCCACCTCGCCGAGCGAAACATCCTGGTCGCCCCGCAAACCTACAGGACTAGCATTTGGTGCGTATCCGAGAGACGATAGATTTTCAGCCAGCATGTCAAGTTGCCAGGCGAGGTCTAAGTCTCCTAGCAGCTCTTCGAAGAGCTCCGATAACTCCATCCGTTGTTGCTCATCAAGCGAAGCCATAAAAGAAGCCATCGCCGCAGCTTGGCCAGCCATCAACTCCAAAAGTTCATCGAGCGAAGACACATCTGGGATCATGTCACCGTATTCGTCTTTAAACATAGAGAAGTCTTCATCTACGTCGAGGCCCTGGGCTCGCTTTGAAAGTAGATCATTCAGCGCTCCCAACATCTGAGCGAGTCTCTGCCTTTCTTTTGCGTCCATATTCGAAAGAGACCCCTTCATCTGCGAAAAGGTCGACTGAATAAGTTGGTCCCGCAGATCACTTATGAGCTTCTCTAGTCGCTGTCTTGCTGGCGCCGAGAAAAACTCGTAGCCCCTCAAATCCTTTAAGTGCTGAGCAAGGTCGTCAGACATTGCCGATAGTTCAAGCCTCTTGTGTTGTGCGACAGATGGGTCTATCTCGTTAGTGACATGTTCGGCCTCGTCAAGGGCCGCAGTCTCCATAGCGACTATTGAATCAAGCTCTTCTCTGATCGAGTCGTATACAGACGAGAGGTTCCTTGACCTAAGTAGTTCAGCTCGTCTTTTTCGGAGCTTCTCGATCATCTCGGTAAGGCCCTGGACTCTTGTCCCATCAGGCCTTCTAAAGCCCCTACTCATCAGCTCTCTCAAAGCGGAAGCTACATCCCCATTGTATAGCAGGTCATCGGAGAGTTGGTCGAAGACGAACTTTGCATCGACGGATTCAATTTCTTGGGTGCCGTCCCACTTTGAATAGTGATACCTCATGGCGACCCCTTCCCACTAATTGAGCGCCACCTGTTTCATGCAACCTCGATGGCTACTTCGCATAGTAGATTTTCTTGCCTTCACCGTCAGACTTATTTAGCCTTTTTGACAGGTGAAGGCCTTCAAGGATAAATTCAATTGCCGACGCGACCAAGGGTCCTTCGCTCTCTCCCGCAAGTTTATAAGCAGAATTAGCAAGTTCTGGATGACTGGACAGCTCGTCGAGGTACTGGCCAGAAGGTAAATCGCTGCCAACTTCAAAGGTGGATAGATCAAAGCTCGCAGGCACTCTGGTCAAATCCGAACCCTGAGTCATGGATCTAAACGAGGCCAAAACTGACTGCGCAAGCAGGCGTTGGAAAACTTGTAACTCCTCAGTATCTTCTAAGGCATCGACTTCCAGCTTGCCCGATACCGCTGGCAATATCGCTGGCAAGTCTGAAACCCTCGGCACTGCTAGCGTTTCGGCGGACCTTAAAGCCCTAGAAATTGATGCCGCCGCCAAGGTCTCATAGGCTGATATGGAGAGCCTCACCGACACTCCGGACCTCTGGTTTATGCTTGGCGACTTCCGAGCCATTTGTGCGAAACTTGTGATGACTACCTCCATGAATTCAGGGAAGACCACATCGATACCCGCAGGTGGACTTATATGTGCCTCTTGGTGCACGACCGCTATTTCTGTTTCCAGATCCCTTGGATAGTGAGTTCGAATCTGCGCCCCGAATCGATCCTTGAGTGGCGTGATCAGCCTCCCTCTATTGGTATAGTCCTCCGGGTTAGCCGAGGCAACAAAAAATATGTCAAGTGGCAATCTCACCTTGAATCCACGAATCTGGACATCCCTTTCCTCAAGAAGGTTTAGTAACCCGACTTGGATCCGCTCCGGAAGATCTGGAAGCTCGTTAATGGCAAATATTCCGCGGTTTGACCTAGGTACTAAACCGTAATGAATTACCAGTTCATCGTTTAGATAACGTCCTTCAGCAACCTTGATCGGATCCACTTCACCAACTAAATCTGCCATCGAGGTGTCTGGTGTAGCCAACTTCTCGCCGTATCTGTCGCTCCTTTTGAGATAGCCAACTTTCGCTGCGAGTCCCTGGGACTCCAATATCTGCCTGCCAGATTTCGATATGGGTGCCAACGGATCGTCGTTCAGCTCTCCGCCGACAAGAACTGGAACGACCTCATCCAGTAGCCCGGTGAGCGATCTAATCAGCTTTGTCTTGCCCTGGCCCCTCTCGCCCAAAAGAATTATGTCGTGATCCGCAAGTATGGCGTTTTCGATCTGAGGCAGAACGCTCGAATCGTATCCAACCATGCCATCAATGAGCGGAAGACCTTCCCGGATTCTTTTGATTGCATTCCGCTTGATCTCAGCTTTTACGCTTTCGGCCACATAACCGCTGGCCACAAGGGCTTCAATACTGTTCGGACGCTCTGTCATTCTTCAAGCCTACGCCACTTCGTGCACTAGATTTCACATCGGGGCAGAAGCGTGCAAAGCTGTAAGTGTGAATGTTCATTACCACAGCTATGATGCTGTCGTTGTCGGCGCCGGCGGAGCCGGGCTGAGGGCAGCAATCGAGTTGGCCGGCGAAGCTAGAACGGCCGTACTAACCAAGCTATATCCGACGAGGTCCCACACTGGGGCCGCCCAGGGAGGGATGTGCGCTGCCCTCGCCAACGTCGAAGAAGACTACTGGGAGTGGCACGCCTTTGACACAGTCAAGGGCGGTGACTACTTGGGGGATCAGGATGCGATAGACATAATGTGTCGTGAGGCGATTGATGCCGTCATCGACCTAGAGCACTTTGGCTTGCCATTCTCTAGGACGCCCCAAGGTCGTATCGACCAGAGACGCTTTGGTGGTCATACAAGAAACCATGGCGAGGCACCCGTTCGGCGCGCCTGCTATGCGGCAGACAGAACCGGACACATGATCTTGCACACCCTTTACCAACGTTGTGTGGCAAAAGAGGTGAACTTTTTCAACGAATTCCAGGTTTTCGACGTTCTCTTCGAAGGAGAAGGGGCCGACAGACGGGCCGCTGGAGTAGTTGCATATGAGATGGCAACGGGTGATTTACACGTTTTTATATCAAAGGGCGTTCTCTTTGCAACGGGCGGCTACGGCAAGATGTTCAAGATCTCTTCGAACGCGCACACCCTAACAGGAGACGGCCCCGGAGTGCTGTTTAAAGCTGGGATTCCGATGGAGGACCTCGAGTTCTACCAGTTCCATCCGACGGGCATCTACGGCTTTGGAATCCTGCTTTCAGAGGCCGCTAGAGGAGAAGGCGGAATACTCAGAAACTCCGATGGCGAGCGGTTCATGGAGCGCGTCGCACCAACGGTCAAGGACCTTGCCCCTCGGGATATGGTTTCAAGAGCGATACATGCAGAAATTAAGGCAGGAAGGGGTGCCGGTCCCAAATCCGACTACGTCTACTTGGACCTTACCCACCTTCCGCCAGAGCAGATCGATTCGAAACTCCCAGACATTACTGATTTTGTAAGGACATATCTTGGGATCGAACCCAAAAAGGATCCGATTCCAATCCAGCCTACGGCTCACTATGCAATGGGTGGAATTCCTACTAATGTCGAAGGCGAAGTCATCGTGGACGACCACAACACAGTGATGCCCGGGCTATACGCTGCCGGCGAATGTGCTTGCGTCTCCGTCCATGGAGCCAATCGCTTAGGCACAAATTCTCTCCTGGATATAGTTGTTTTCGGGCGCCGGGGCGGAAAAGCCATGGCTGAGTACGTCAAGACCGTAGGCCATCCAGAAGTGGCTAGAGGCGCCGAGGCCAAAGTCAGGGAACGAATTGAGCAGCTGAAGGCGGGGACAGGTTCAGAAAAAGTCGGCGATATCCGTACGACCCTCCAGGAATCAATGACCTTAGACGCTTCGGTTGTCAGGACGAACGAATCCCTGTCAGATGCGAAAAGGACCGTCGAGGAACTGAAAGCACAATATGCAAATATTAAGATCGACGACAAAGGCGAAGTTTTCAACTATGACCTGACCGAAGCGATGGAGCTGGGTCACCTATTAGATCTAGCCCATGGGCTCGTTGTTGGCGCCCAGGCACGCACTGAAAGCCGGGGTGCTCATTGGAGGGATGACTACCCTACTCGCGATGATCAAAACTGGATGAAACATACACTTGCCCACCTAGAACAAGACGGCTCAATTAGGCTCAGCTACAAGCAGGTCGTCGCGGGCAACTACCAACCGATGGAGCGCAAATACTAATGACGGTAACTGAATCCCCAGCCTCTCCGCTAGCGGACAAAGCCAAAGAACTCGTCCGCGTGCATCTAAGAATCAAGAGATACGACCCCGAAACAGATACCCGCCCGCGTTGGCAGGAGTTTGAGGTTGAAATGAGCCCGGGAGACCGGGTTCTCGATGCGCTTCACCTGGTCAAGTGGACCCAAGACGGCACCCTTTCCTTCAGACGAAGCTGCGCCCATGGTGTCTGCGGTTCTGACGCCATGGTAATCAATGGTGAGAATAAGCTCGCCTGCATCAACCTAATCAAAAACATTGGAACTGATCTCACTATCGAGCCGATCAGGGGCCTCGAAGTAATCAAGGACCTGGTAGTCGACATGGAGCCATTTTTCGCTCAGCACCGTTCGATAATGCCCTACCTGATAGCTCATGACGACCCTGGGTACAAAGAGAGACTCCAAACCCAGGAAGACCGGGACCGCTTCGACGACACCACTAAGTGCATTTTGTGCGCATGCTGTACCACCTCATGCCCTATCTACTGGGCTAATTCGGAATATGTAGGCCCAGCAGCGATCGTCAGCGCCCACCGGTTCATCTTCGACTCGAGGGACGATGGAGCTCAAGAAAGGCTAGATATTCTGAATCAGAAGTCTGGAGTATTCAGATGCAAGACTTCCTTCAACTGCACCGAGGCTTGCCCAAGGGGCATCAAAGTTACTCAGGCGATAGAGGAGGTCAAGAGGGCTATCCTCTATGACCGTGCCTGATCAGTCCGCTTCAATAATCGCTAGGCTCAGGACGGCCTTAGACAAGGTCGCACCTGAGTCCCTGGCAATCGCCGAGTCCTTCATTATCGAAATAGACGTCGCTGAGTCAGGGCAAAATCGGAAAAGCACTA
>JABEUM010000092.1 GCA_013044475.1 Acidimicrobiaceae bacterium
CCCAAATACTGCAAAATCGTGGGTTAGGTAGAAAAATCAGTCCGAAACCCGAAACTAATTCGGACTCATGCTCCTAGCGCGAAATTCTTCGTTGAACTTCAGCCGTAACAGCGCTACGCATCTCCTCCACTGGAGCCAGCTCTCCTGACCAGCGCTCAAACGCTAATACGGCAATTCGAGTTAGCATTCCTACGCCGTTTGTATAAGGAGCTCCAATCTCTTTTGCATACTGTAAAAATCTCGTCTCGAGGGGATGATAGACTACATCGCACAGGAATTGATCGCTGTGCAGAAGTCCCTTGTCTACCGGTGAAGAACCTTCATGACCTCGCCCCGCCATACCCAGCGAAGTTCCGTTTACAACTATCTCGGCTGCCTCAATATCCGCTGGCTCTCCAAGTACAACTTGGGTTGAAGAACCCCCCAATGAAGCTAGAAGATGTATCTCCTTGGCTGCCGGTCGATTTCGCCCGTGAATACTGAGTCTCCCTACATTGGCCTGAACCAGCGACACCGAGATCGAGCGGGCAACCGCCCCAGTGCCTACCAGGGCCACCCTTTTCCCTTCCAGGTTTATACCGTGGTCAAAGGAAAGATTGTCGACCAGAGCCCGGCCATCGGTCGAATCACCAATCAGCTTCCCCGACTCGACATAGACGACGTTCACTGACGTAAGCATCGCTGCGGTAGGGGTCAAACCGTCTAGAAGCTCAATGATCTCCTTCTTGTGGGGCATAGTGACAGAAATTCCGCCAACCCCCAACGCCTTGAGTCCCGCAACTGCGGAAGGCAGATCATCGGTGGTTACCGACATAGCCAGATAGACCCAATCCAATCCGAGGTGGCTAAACCCGGCATTAAAAAGTGTTGGAGACAAAGAGTGCGATGCGGGATCACCGACCAAACATGCGAATTTCGTATATCCGGTCGGCCAATTGCCTGGATTTGCCACTACTCCTCAATTCGTGCATGGCCCGGAACAAAACTGTCTCAAGCGACCGCGATCTGCATAGCAGACCTTGCTATGTCCAACAGCAAACTCTACAGGCCACCCGAGGCGTTAATCGCGGATTGCTGTTGCTGGTAGGTGTCAAAAAACGAAGATACGCTCCTCCCTTTTAGAGTCACAAAATAGAGCCAGCTGCCAGCTGCAGGGTGAAGCACCGCCGCAATTGCCGCCTTGTCTGGGGAACTTATCGGAGACGGCGGCAGCCCTGGGTGCACATATGTGTTATAGGGAGAGTTATCCTGCAGCTGGCCGACGGTCAAAGGACCGGAATAGTTCGCCGTCGCAAATCTCACCGTCGAATCCATCTGCAACGGCATATTTGCCCTCAGCCTGTTCAGAATTACCCTTGCAACCTTCGGATAGTCACTAACGGCTTTTGCTTCCCTCTCAATAATCGAGGCTGCGACGACCACTTGGTATCCAGTAAGCCCATGGTAGGTACCCTGTGGATTGAGATTCAATTGCTTAGCAACTTCTGAAAATCGATCCAGCATTACTTGCATGATTCGCTGGTTGCTCCAAGTCGGGTCTAGAAAATAAGTGTCTGGATACAAAAACCCCAAAGACGAAGTGATCCCGGGCTCGGAAAACCCGGTCGACTTCGGAGGAGTATTCTCTGCGAGACTCAGAAAGGAACTCGTCGAATGTCCAGGAAGCTTCCCTATGACCTGGGCTATCGCAGAAAGAGAGAACCCGTCCGGAATCGTAAGTTTGTAAGTCTTAGGACCAGCAACTATGCCCGCCAAGATAGCCGAATATGGCTCATTTCTCCTAAATACGTAGTATCCAGGTTGTAGAATTACGTTACCGCTAAGTTTGAGAAAGATAGAAAAATAAGTGATTGAGCTTATTACTCCTTTACTCAGAAACCTCTGCTCCAGTTGACCGTAGGAAGAACCAGGGGTCACGTCAATTGCAACCGACTTGCCACGAGGCTTCCCCGACGAAGCACTCTGATAGCTCATAAAAAGAAATCCCACTACCACGACAACGAGTACCACTACCAGTGAGGTAATGACAACATATCTCCGCCTCTTCTGGGCAGGTGCCCTATCCGGACGGAACTTTGTTCCAGTATGGTTGGTGTTCCAAGGCGCCTCATTGCCTAGCGATAAGTCGGCCGGACCCACGTTCTTCCTGGGCGGAAATACCAGGGTGTCATTCGATTCGAATGAGGTTTCCGGTATCTCTTGTGTGTCCGGAGATCCACCGTCTACTTCCTCGGCTTCAAACAGGTTCCCATCGCCAGAACGGTCCGACACGGCAGCCCCAGACGAAGCTTCCCTTTGTAAATTATCTTGTTTTTCCGACAAACTGTTAGTTCCTATTCGCGTCGAGCCAACTCTGCAGGATTATTGCCGCAGAACTAGCGTCAACAACTTGTCGAAGAGACCTTGAGGATCTGCCGGCATCAAACAACGCTCGAGATGCGCTGATTGTAGACATCCTCTCATCGTGGGTGACCACTGCCAAATTAGGGAGTTCTGCCCGCAGAAGTTCAATCTCCTCCAAAACCATCATAGCCTTGGGTCCGATCTCACCGGAGAGTGACAATGGCAGTCCGACCACTACCGTCATTGCGTCATATTCTGCTAACTCACTCGCGAGCTTACGGAGGTCTCCTAACCTGTCGCTGCCGCGCTTAAACACCCTGGAAGGCACGGCTAACAAACCGTTTGAATCAGAGACCGCAATCCCGATCCTCTTGTCCCCCATGTCCAAGGCAACGGTCCTCAAACTGGCCACCTAGGTGACAACTACTTATTTCCGATAGTCGAGCGAAGAGTGCCCTCGATCTCTAGCAGCACTTCGTCCAGCAGGTCAACATTTTTTCCTCCTGCCGTGGCGACTTCTATCTGCCTTCCGACGCCACCACCGAGCTTTCCTGCGGCATCCTTTATGATCTCAGAAGCAATCAGTCCCGTATCCTTGCCCACCGCACAAACGATCGATGCTCTGCCTTCACCCGGTGAGCCAGCAACAACAATCACCTTCGTCCCCGAACGGCTTCGAATCATCAAGGCAAGTTCACGAAGGTCTTCAGGTGATAAGCCGTCCTGGCGCAAAACGCCATAGCCAGCAGTAACAACCGCAGAAGCAGCAGTCTTGGCGAGCCTCTCCTTATTGAGACCCTTCAGTTGATCTTGTAGCTCTCGCTCTTTAGTCCGCAGCTGCTCGATCTTCTCGCTAACTTCAGAAGGCGAGACCTTCAACTTGAACGCAGCATCTGCGATGATGTCCTCAAATCCCCAAACACGCTCGAGTGCGGCATTCCCCGTAACTGCCTCGATCCGGCGCGTGTTAGACCCGATAGAGGCTTCTGAAACGATCAAACACAGACCAATTGCGCCAAGGGACTCAACGTGGGTTCCGCCGCAAAGCTCAATTGAAGAAGTACCTGCCCTAACAACCCGGACGACATCGCTGTACTTGTCTCCGAAGAAGGCCATAGCCCCCTTTTTCATTGCCTCATCCTTGGCCATGAGGTCAGTCTTCACTCCGACATTGGCGATAATCTCGGCGTTGACTAACGCCTCCACTTCCCTCTTCTCTTCGGCACTCATTGGCGAAAAGTGGGTAAAGTCGAAGCGAAGACGGTCTGGCGCCACTAAAGAACCCTGCTGACGAACGTGATCTCCGAGTACTTTTCTAAGGGCCCAGTGCAAGAGGTGCGTTCCTGTATGGTTTCGCCTTATCGCTTCCCTTCTAGTCTTGTCGACCCGAAGTTCCATCAGTTCACCAGTAATAGGAATCCCCCTGGTCAATTTCGCCCTATGCCTCACCAGGGAACCGGCGACATATGAAGTGTCTACTATTTCGAACTCGCTGGAGTCCCCGACGACAACTCCGGTATCTCCAACCTGTCCGCCTCCTTCTGGATAGAAAGGGGTTCGATCAAAAAACAGCTCATAGTAGCCCTCGTCATCTTTCGGGCTAGTGGAGGCAAGGAGGCGACCATGGTCTGAAGTAGTCTCGTGGCCGGTGAAGAGCGTGGAACCAAATCCATCTAAAAGGCTTCGATAATGCTCAGTCTCC
>JABEUM010000093.1 GCA_013044475.1 Acidimicrobiaceae bacterium
AATAACCACAGTGCAAGTCTGATAGTTGCGAGGCTCAGTCACAAGTCGCTCCCGTATCTCATGCACTTTACCACCCAAATCAGAAGTCCTAGCGCCTGGAAACTCCCAGTAACGGCCACGAAGCCGAAGTTGACTAGAGCCCAAGTGCGGTCATAGGAATTACCGCCACCCCATCGGGCCGCATGTAGCCGTACCCTCCTGGTATGATGACGCCGAGCATGCTCGGTTCGCCGGTAAGGACGCTATCAATCTTTCTTGAAAACCTCAGCAGAGATTTGGCTCCTTCGTCAATTCGCCCCGCACCAAGCTTTACTTCAAATGCCGCCCAACGCCCATCACGTAGTTGAACAATCGCGTCGACTTCTTGGCCGCCCTTATCTCGGTAGTGAAATACCTCTCCATCAAGAGGTTGTGAAAGTACTCGCAAATCACGAACGACTAGGGATTCGAACATTAAACCGAGTGATTTGAAATCCCTGCCAAGTTTCTCAGCAGTGGCTCCTAGCGCAGCCACTGCGAGCGAGGGGTCAACAAAATGGCGTTTTACCGAACGCCGCAGGGTTGTGCGCGAACGAAGATGCGGCGACCATGCTGGCTGATTCTCAATCACCATGAGTCGCTCGAGATCATCAAGGTAATCAACAACCGTGTTATGAGCCAATGGCCCAGGCTCACCTCCAGCTTCGGTGGCTAAAACCTCAATAGCTACTTCGGTGGCGACATTTCGTGCCAGGGATCGCAGTAGACGCAAAAGACGTACGGGATCTCGATGCCCACCCGCCACGCGCTGGACATCCACATGACAAATATTGTCGAGATAATCGCGAACCGAACGGGCTGCGGCGCGGGACGTGAGCTCGAGATGTCTTGGCCAACCACCACGCACAATGAGATCAGCAAGATTCTCAAGCGAAAGTTCACTTAGGCCAGATTTCGGAGACTCTCCATCCATGATCTTCGCAAGGGACACCAAGCCAGTGCTATTCCCCATCTCGAACAATGTCATGGGTCGCATAGTCAGGATAGAGAATCGGCCAGCTCCGCTGTGTCGATTTGTGTCGTCGTTCGGAACTGACGATCCGGTTAGTATGAACTGACCGGATCCCTTGCGCTGGTCAACCTCTCGGCGCACCTCATTCCAAATGCTCGGCGACGCCTGCCACTCGTCGATCAGCCTTGGAGTAGGTCCCTCGAGCACCAGCGATGGTTCGATGCTTATGGCTTGCTTCGCCTGCACGTCAATGTCGAGCATCACCGAGCTTTTGGCAACCCTTAGGGCAGTTTCCGTCTTGCCACATGCCTTTGGCCCTTCAATCAGCACCGCACCGGACGCCTCCAAGCGCTCGGCCAGCTCGCTATCGACAACCCTAGCCCGGTAAAACATCTCCAACTCTCCATCCAATGCGTGGTCAAATTCTAGGAGCCGTTCGAATAGATTTGGATACCTTTAATTGATAGCTTTGGCCTTAATATAATGATAGATTTGGCGGTCCTATGATGATAGTTTCAACAAGGAGCACCATCCACCAGTGGCGACCCAGCAATCTCAGCAACTTTACTTTGAAGACAGTGAACATTGAAGAGACTGAATGCCGTAGGTGCTGGTAGATCTTCGGTCTTTCCATTGCCGATGAACCAGTTACAGAGCTTGGTTCCACATCCCTTCAAGACCTATAGCACGAGCCATGGACCAGGCTCAATGTACCACCCGGACAGGGTTGGAAAGAAGGTACGACCATTCTCTAATGCGCATCCACCCCAGCGGCTCTGATTTGCACACAATGCCCCTCATGCCACCGGTAAGGTGCAAAAATTAATCCTGGGCGACCAACTCTCTGAAAAGGAACTAACCACTTCTCATATCGATGGTGTGAAGAAAATTACCCGCTCGTCCAGCACCAAGCAGGAAATCAGAACAATTTTGCACGGCGTATCACCCCTGGGCGTTGCGACGAGAGTGTCCCTGATCCCGGGCTGGGCAATAGACGGAACCCCAACCCGTGGGCAGGAGCTTCGAGACACCTTGAGAACTGGTCCGTGTGCCGCCATACACGCAGGGCCTAGTTGTGTAATGACCAGGCCATCAGGCCCAGCTAAAGACGTGGCTACTCGCTAGGAAACTTTGGAAACGACAAAGAAGACACTCACTACCGCCAATACCAGCGGAAAAATACCAATGGAAAGCGGCACTGCAGCAAGCTAATTTTGGGGTGCAACCTCCGTCTGCAGGTGGCTGAAGCCTCCCGCCGCATCAGGTCCATAGCCACGACGACAAGATGTCGTCTAAAGTGGTCAATCGAAGCGGCGAGATCATCTACGAGGATCATGAGAAGATCACGATCTACTCCCTAACGGATAAGCACTCTTTGTACGTTGACGTTGGAAACAGATCCCGCTAGAGGGTACGCAGGGACCTGCCAATGGCCTTATTCTCTCCGGCCCAGGAACGGGCAACTCTCCCTGCTGGACGAGCGAGACAATGCCCTCCTGGTCGTCGTTTACCTATTCGGTTTCGCTACTCGCTCTGTCAGTCCTGCACCTCTGTCACTTCATCTATTGCAGTGGGAAGCACCTTGACAGGCTCAGAGATACTTACAAACACCCCGGCCTTACCGACGGCAGGCTGCGGCGGTACGACC
>JABEUM010000094.1 GCA_013044475.1 Acidimicrobiaceae bacterium
CAGACCAGTTGGTCGTGGTGGCGTGACGGGAGCGATGCTTGGTAACTCCAACCAAACGGCGGAGCCAGAAGCCCCGTCCGTAAGGGCGGGGAGGTTCACGGTCATTCATGAATATGTCGAGAGCCAGCGCCGTCTGGCTGGGTAAGCGATTCCCCTCTCTCCTTGGAGGGGGTGGCACTCTCGCCCAAACACACGGTAGAGTTGGATGGTGCGACCGTTTTCGCCTCTAGGCGAATGAGATAAGAATTGCCGGTAAAGGATGCAAGGTGTCGATGCCCAGCTTTGGTGAAATTGCAGGCGGGCCTTTGCCGATTGGGCCAATGAGATGAGCGCAATCTCCGAACCAGCTGGTGTTAATTCTGATGGTCCAGATAGCGGGAGTTTGTCAAATGGCATACCGGGCGCGTCCGAAACGGTGCGGCTCGGATTCAGCGAATCGGTTCGTCCTGAGATCCCAATTTTATTGCATGTAGCGAGGTCTTACAGTAGTGCCGATGCGGAAGATCTGGTACAGGAGACTCTGACTAAGGCATTTAGGTCCTGGGATAAGTTCGATGGTAGATACCTAAGGGCCTGGCTTCTGACTATTCTGCGAAACACGGCGATAAATGCTGGTCGCAAGAGAAGGCCATCCCTTTCTGGCGACTCTGAGACGCTGGAGCAGCATCCTGATAGCTCCTTGGAAGCAAGTCCTCAGGACCTCCTTGAGAGTAACGATTTCGTCGCGAATGTGAAAAAGGCGATTCTCGGACTATCAAGTCATTATCGAAATGCGGTCGAGCTCGTCGACATAGACGGACTTAGCTATCAAGAAGCAGCTGACGTGATGGGGATACCGGTCGGAACGATAATGAGTCGTCTTCATCGTGGAAGACGACAAGTAAAAGAGGTGTTAGCAAAGCAGGGGCTAATCGGAGGTGAGCAATGATGGATCGCGGTCTCGACAAAGATGCACCGAAGTCAATCCACTGCCGAACTGCCGCTAAGTGCCTGCAACAGTATCTAGACAGCGAGATTAGAGATGAACTCCTAGTCAATGCGATCAGCTATCACTTGGAGCTCTGCAGAGACTGCGGCATGGAGGCGGAAACTTATAGCCGAATAAAAGTGGCTATCGCCTCAGAAGGTAAGGCCTTCGACTCGGAAACGATGGTGAGGCTTAACAGATTTTTGGACGAGCTTCTTTAGCCTCCCGAGGAGGGCCGGTCGGGTTGGTGCGGGTAGTGTCGGTGATTTCCTGAAGTTAGTGGCGACAAAATGCCATGGTCAGGATACGGAGAGTCCCGTTATGACTATTTTGTTGCCCTCGATGCCCTCGTGGACTACCACGGGATATTTGCCATTTAGCGTGGTATTGAGAGAAATCCCTACTGGAGTGGTTGAGTTCACGATTTCATCAACGTACAACGGCGTAGTGGAATAAAGCTTCTGCCCCAGCAACTGCGATGGGAAGGTTACGCCCGGGCCGAGTAGTTTCAGCCAGTCGGTCCTGCTTTGGGACAATGAATGCAGCATCGCAAACCATAGGTTCAGCCCAGATGCTTCAAAGCTCAGCGTCGCTGGCGATTGGATAAAGGCGGAACTCGGCGAACCGGAAAAACTCATCGTTCCCAGTATTTGTGAGTTCGTCGAAAGGGTGATTCCCTGCTGGACCAGCGCTGGCGGGGCTGGCACAACGAGATTCGGAATCGTGATAGATGACTCTGTGGGCTGCTTGAGATTTTCCGTCGATACCGGAACCGTTTTGAGATATTGTGCGGTCACTATATAGCGAGTTGGAGTGTAAAACAGAGCCGTTGTTGGCCAGCAGGTGTCTAAGACGATTCCGCCAACGGCGCCGAACTTGAAGATTGCTCCTGGGCGGGTGACCTGATGGCCAGTAACCGTAAATACCATGACCCCACAGGGCACCACATATTTGATCTCATCGCCGATACGAAGAAGGTCGATTTGAGAGAAGAAGCTAACGTCGTGCGCTGCCAGTAAGCCAGTACCGGTTTTACTGGGCCACGGAGTGCTAGGGTCGTGACCTATTGAGGTTTCCAAGGTAACTGGGTCGATCCCTTGCACCACCGAGGCGAATAGGCCGAGTTTGGGAACGTCCAGTATGCCGGGGCCTGGCTTAGCAACGCAGGTGCTGCCCGCTGGAGAATTAAGGACTCTCTTTATATTTTGAATCTGCCGCTTCAGGATGATTTGTGAACCAGTGGAAGATCTATGATTCCAATACAGCGGATAGCCGATTCCGACCGCCGCCACCAGAAGTAGAATTACGCCGATCACTATCTGCAGCAGCCTAAGTTTCTTTCTGGCTCCACCTTTTTTTGAACCCTCAGATGGACTCGGATCTTCGTCGTCGTGGCCTTCCGATGGCGTTTCGTTCATTGGGTAATGGTCTCCTCCTATTTCGATTGTAGTCTCGGCCGGATTGGTTGGCTAACTGGCTGAAATTAGCAAGTGATACGATATCCGTTCCAGGAGTGATCGAAGCGAAAAGACAATCCCCTTGATCTTGCTAGCCTGGCCTTTAGGTTTTTTTCTCGTTTTTCTCTAGGGCTTCTTTTGGGGCAATTCGGAGGTCTTCATTGGGTGCCCTTTTGGCCGTGCTCTCCAGCGTTGCTTGGGGCAGTGCAGATTTTGGCGGAGGCATGCTGTCGCGCCGAATATCAGCCTTTGCGAGTGTGTTGTATTCGCAAGGTACGGCTATGGTTGCGGTGCTGGTGGTTACTGCTTTCCTTGGCGGTTTTTCAATTAGCAGGTCTTTGCTTTGGGCAGTTGGGGCCGGAATCGTAGGCCCTCTGGCCCTGGGCCTTTACTATCGAGCGCTCGCTATCGGTCCAATGGGCATTGTAGGGCCAGTTTCGGCCACTTCCGGTGCGGTCCCGGTGGTGGTTGGGCTCTTGCTTGGAGAGCGGATTTCACCGATCAGACTGATCGGCCTTGTCGGTTGTGTGGTTGGGGTAGCGATCGTTAGCGGTCTCAGGCTAAGGGGATTTGCACACGCTAATATCAGATCCGTTTCCTACGCAGCAGTATCTGCTGTCGGATTTGGCTTCGTCTTTACCGCTATAGCGCAGTCGGCGCATCATGGTATTTTGGCGACTTTGGCGGTACAGCGAGTGACCAACATAGTGGTGCTGTTAATTTTGGCAGTTATTCGGAGGCCGCAGCTCAAGGCGGATAAGACCGCACTGTTATTTCTCGGGCTAGTTGGGCTGCTGGACATTGGTGCAAATGCTCTTTTCGCAGCCTCTTCGCAACTGGGTCAACTGGCGCTAGTTGGAGCACTTGGGGCGCTTTATCCCGTCACTACTACGGCTTTGGCGTCTATTTTTGCAAAAGAGAAGCTAACTCGGCCACAATTATTCGGAGCTCTGGTCACAATGGCTTCAGTGATACTCGCCTCGTCCTGATCTTGGCAGCGGACCGCCTGGGAAATATGTTTCTGGGTGAAACTACACTTGGAATATGGCAGAGAAGCTCATAGTCCAAGGTGCAAAAGAGCACAATTTGAAAAATATTTCCGTAGAGCTTCCGCGAGATCGACTAATAGTCTTCACAGGTCTATCGGGATCGGGTAAATCCTCTTTAGCCTTCGACACTATCTTTGCTGAAGGGCAAAGACGCTATGTAGAGTCCCTCTCATCTTACGCAAGGCAGTTTCTCGGTCTGATGGAGAAACCAGACGTAGATTTCATCGAGGGCCTGTCGCCAGCAATTTCCATCGATCAGAAGTCCGCGTCTAAGAATCCCCGCTCAACGGTAGGCACCGTGACCGAAGTCTACGACTACTTGCGGTTGCTTTATGCCAGGATTGGGGTCCCACATTGCCCACAGTGCAATTGCGAAGTATCCAAACAGAGCGCCGAAGAGATAGTCGATAGGCTGATGCTTCTCGAAGAGGGGACCAGGTTTCTATTACTGGCTCCGGTCGTGCGCGGGCGCAAGGGCGAATACACGGGACTTTTGGATGATCTGGCTCGAAAGGGTTTTGCAAGGGCGCGCGTGGATGGAGAAATTATTGAGCTTTCTGACAGGTCGAAGCTGTCATTGGCCCGGTACGAGAATCACAACGTCGACGTCGTTGTCGACCGACTCGTCATCAAAGATGGAATTCAGAGGCGTCTAACGGACTCGGTCGAGGCCGCTCTTCAATTGACCTCTGGCGTGTTGGAGGCGCAGGTGGTCGATAAGTCTGGAAGCTACTTAGAACTATTGGTGTTCTCCGAAGCCCTAGCCTGTCCCAATTGCGGAATTAGCATTGGGGAAGTAGCCCCTAGGAGCTTCTCTTTCAACTCTCCCTATGGCGCCTGCCAGCGGTGTGACGGCCTTGGTACTAGATTTGAGGCCGATGTCGAACTGGTGATACCTGACGAGCGATTGAGTATACTTCAGGGCGCAGTCGCTCCTTGGGCCAGTGTCCGATCTGAGTACTTCCAGTCCGTGCTTGAATCCGTGGCCCGAGAAAACGGCATACCCCTCAATAAGCCATGGTCGACCCTTACCGAAGATCAGAAGAAAGTTGTCCTTTATGGAACAGGTGACGCGGTCATCGTGTCTCATCAAAACAAATGGGGGAAAACCAGAAAGTTTTCCCTTAACTACGAGGGAATCATTCCATGGTTAGAGCGAAAGCTAACAGAAGCGGAGTCCGATTCCTATAGGGCGATGTGGGAAGGATACATGAGGGTCGCACCATGTCCAACATGTTCGGGGGCGCGACTTAAACCTGAATCGCTGTCCGTGACGGTCGATGGACTAGATATCTACTCGCTCTGTAGTCTTTCCATATCGCGCTGCGCCCAGCGGATATCGGGCATGAAGCTTTCGTCAAGGGACACAAAGATAGCAAAACAAGTCATAAAAGAGGTCGTTGCTCGGCTTAACTTCCTACTTGACGTCGGTCTTGACTACCTGACCTTGGCAAGAGCATCGGCTTCTCTTTCCGGTGGAGAGGCTCAGCGGATAAGGCTGGCTTCGCAGATTGGCTCAGGCCTCGCTGGAGTTCTTTATGTTTTAGACGAACCATCGATTGGCTTGCATCAGAGGGACAATCATCGACTGATTATGACTTTGACCAAGCTTCGTGATCTTGGCAACACTGTTATTGTGGTCGAGCACGATGAGGATACCATCAAGTCTGCGGATTATATAGTCGACATTGGGCCAGGTGCTGGCGAACACGGCGGAGAGGTGGTTTCTGCTGGTAGCTACGCAGACCTCTGCTCCTCTGAAGCTTCTATTACGGGAGCCTATCTTTCTCGCAGAAGAACGATAGACCTGCCGAACTTCCGAAGAGAGGGGAACGGCTCTTCAGTGATAGTTGAAGGAGCGCGGGAGAATAATCTGAAGGACATTACCGTCGAGTTCCCGTTAGGCAAACTCACTGCAATTACTGGCGTTTCGGGTTCTGGAAAGTCGACCCTTGTGAACGAAATCCTACTCAAGGGGCTGAGGCAGAAGGTCTACCATGCGAAGGTCGTTCCCGGTAGGCATACGAAGATTTCTGGTGTCGAAAGTATCGACAAGGTCGTAGACATAGACCAGTCGCCGATAGGGCGGACTCCTAGGTCTAATCCAGCCACATATACGGGAGTTTTTGACGGAATCAGAAAACTCTTCGCCGAGACTCAGGAGTCACGTGCGAGGGGGTACATGCCGGGAAGATTCTCGTTCAACGTGAGAGGGGGACGGTGCGAGAACTGCTCTGGTGACGGAACGATCAGGATCGAGATGAATTTCCTTCCAGATGTATACGTACCTTGCGAACTTTGCAAGGGTGCTAGGTATAACCGCGACACCTTGGAAGTGACATGGAAGGGTAAGTCGATCGCCGATGTTTTGGACATGTCGGTTTCCGAGGCCCACTCATTCTTTTCCGCCCAGCCAAAGATCGCCCGTCACCTAAAGACCCTCGATGAGGTTGGACTTGGATATGTCAAGCTAGGGCAGAGCGCGACAACTCTTTCTGGTGGCGAGGCTCAACGGGTCAAGCTGGCTACCGAGCTCTCAAAGCGAGCTACCGGACACACCTTTTATATATTGGATGAGCCGACAACCGGCCTTCATTTTGAAGATATTCGGAAGCTTTTGAATATTCTTTCGGCGCTGGTAGACAATGGGAATACGGTGGTGGTAATCGAACACAACCTGGACGTCATCAAGACCGTCGACTGGATAATCGATCTAGGTCCCGAAGGGGGCGATAGCGGGGGATACGTCCTCGCAGAAGGGACCCCGGAGGACGTAGCAGAGGTAGGCGTTAGCTACACCGGGCAATTTCTGAGACCGTTGATTCGTCGATGACGCGCCATTATCGTGCCATTGGACTCGCTAGCTGTGGCGAGGTAGAAGGAAACTGAAATGTTGCAGAGACCCCCTCCGCAGTCGATACCTGACGCGCCAGGTTCGTATCAGTTCCTTGACCGAGACGGGCGAGTGATCTATGTCGGCAAGGCGAAGTCGCTTAGGCAAAGGGTGCAGAACTACTTTCAGCCGCTAGATGCCCTGATGCCACGGACCCAACTGATGATTTCTCAAGCTGAATCCATCGAATGGATTCAGGTGGACACCGATGTCGAAGCACTGGTTCTTGAATACAGTCTGATAAAGAGGCACAAGCCCCGATATAACGTCAAATTGAGGGATGATAAAAGCTATCCGGTGCTTGCGGTAACGGTCAATCAGCCCTGGCCTAAGGCAATTGTCACGAGGGCGGCTAGGCAAAAAGGGGTGAGGTACTTCGGTCCCTATCCCCACGCCTCCGCTTTGAGAGAGACACTTGACATGCTTCAGAAGTCGTTTCAGATCAGAACCTGTTCGGACCTGAAATTTGAGAGGCAGCGAAGGCTGGGCAAGCCATGTCTGCTCTACCATATCGAGAGGTGCAAGGGGCCATGCATTTCGGCGGTAGATAGTGACACCTATCGAAACACCGTAGACGACCTCTGTTCTTTTTTGAAAGGTGACACCAAGTCCATCGTCGGCAAACTCAATGCCGAGATGAGGAGCCTTTCGTCGCAACTCGAATTCGAACGGGCTGCAAGGATTAGAGATCGTCTCGAGGCGATCGAACGGGTTGTTTCGAAGCAAGAGGTAATGGTAGAGGGTGGTGTCGATCTCGACGTCATCGGTATAGTCGCTGACGAACTCGAGGCCTCGGTCCAGGTGCTTCATATTCGTAAAGGAAGGCTCTTGGGTAGAAGGGGGATGATAATCGACCGGGTCGAGGACCTCACTGATCAAGAGTTGCAGACGAGGGTAGTCGAACTCCATTACGGAGAGTCACCAATCGAACTCCCCCCAGAGGTGGTTGTGGCTCTAGACAGCCCCGAGAACGAGTTGCTGGCCTTGTGGCTCAGCAACCTACGTGGATCGAAAGCCAGAATCACCGTTCCAAAACGTGGTCACAAAAGGTCAATGTTGTCGATGGCGACCGAAAATGCCAAAGATGAGATGAAGAGGCACAGACTCAGGCGGGCTTCTGACCATAATGCCCGGGCAAAGGCTTTGACCGATTTGGCGAACTTTCTGGAACTCAAAGAAGCCCCGTTGCGAATCGAATGCTATGACATGTCACACCTGCAAGGGACTAATTACGTTGGATCGATGGTAGTCATGGAGGACGGAATCACTAAAAGGGCTGACTATCGGCGATTTAGGGTATCAGTTCCAAAGAATGACGACTATGGCGCTATGGAGGAAGTGCTGACGAGGAGACTTGTAAGCTACCTAGCGGAGACGGCAGGCGAGCATCCGGAACAAGTTCGCAAGTTTTCCTATCCGCCGAATCTGCTTCTGGTTGACGGCGGAAAAGGGCAGTTAAATGTGGCCGTTAGGGTGCTGGACTCACTTGGTTTAACCGGAAAGATCGAGCTCGCCTCGCTGGCTAAGGAGTATGAGGAAGTCTTCCGACCGGACAGGTCCGATTCCATTAGGATCCCACGTGCATCTCCGGCGCTCTTCCTTCTTCAGCAGATTAGGGATGAGGCCCATCGGTTCGCTATCTCCTACCATCGCCAGCTCAGAGGGAAGAGTGCCTTGGAGACGAAGCTGGATTCGGTCATTGGGCTCGGACCGAAGCGGAAGAGGGCGATTATTGACTATTTCGGCGGAATATCCAAGCTCAAAAGGGCAAGCCTCGATGAAATATCTGAAGCAAAAATTCTTCCTATGGCGGTAGCGCTGTCCCTCCACGAAAGCCTGCATAAAGACTGATCTGTGGGCTCAATGCCTTAGCACATTATGGAGCTGACGCAGCTACAGACAAGTTCTGTGCTGCGGTGGGCTAGTGTCTTTTATCTATGGATCCCAATGACGAAGGATTTGATCTTGACATCTTTAGAGCGGCCTCTAAAGACTTGTGGGAAGATCATGCGCAGTGGTGGCAGGAGAACTTTACCAACGGAGCAGATCCGGAGTACGAAGAGCAGATTATACCTATGGCCGTCGACGAGGTGGAAAAACTCGGCGTACGATCTATCTTGGACCTTGGGGTCGGCGATGGACAGATCTCTCGAGCAATCAGAAAAAGACTGAGCGATACGATCACCATCGTGGGGGTTGATCCAGCGCTGCTGCAGCTGAAAAGCGCAGTGTCTCGTGGCGGGATTGATCTCGTCGTGAGGGGTGAGGCGAAGGAGCTACCATTTGCGCCAGAGTCTTTTGATGCCGTCGTAGCGTGCCTGGTCTTTGAGCACGTTATCGAGTTTGAGACGGCTATAGCTGAAGTTGCCCGAGTACTTAAGCCGCAGGGTCATTTTCTATTTTTTTTGAATCATCCACTTTTACAGACTCCAGGCTCGGGCTTCATCGACGATGTGGAACTCGTAGAGCAGTATTGGAGGATCGGGCCTTACCTTAAGGAAGACCTTTCATTCGAAGAGGTCGCAAAGGATGTGTTTATACCTTTCGTGCATCGCCCACTCTCAAGATATATAAATCAGATGGCGTCAAAGGGCCTCATGGTCGAGAAGATGGAAGAACCAACTCCACCGCAAGGTTTTGTCGATAAGGCTTGGGAGTACAAATTCGTAAGGGAGATTCCGAGGCTCTTATATCTACGTGCACGCAAGGGTCAGTCTTCGACATGAGCAACTTCTTGGTTATCGCAGGTATGTCTGGTGCGGGAAGATCAACGGCAGCGGGCGTTTTGGAGGATATTGGCTGGTTCGTCATTGACAACCTTCCCGCTGAACTAATACCAAAGGTTGCGGAATTGGCCGAGAGGCCTTCGACCGACGGTTCTCGGATATCAGAGATCGCCCTGGTGGTGGGTAGGAGTTTTGGCGGCTCCTCCTCTGGGATCGAAGATCTGATTGGACAGCTTCGCGTATTGGGGTCGAGGGTCCGGGTGCTATTCCTAGACGCAGGCAATGACGAGCTGCTGGCACGTTATGAAGGCACTAAGCGTAAACACCCGCTCGACATAGGAGGCGTAGTTAGTTCCGTAGACGCCGAGCGAGAACTATTGGATCCACTTAAAAGTATCGCCGATCTAGTAATAGATACTTCCAGTTTGAGCGTACATCAGCTCAAGGCCCGCATAGTTGAGCTGTTCAGCTTCGGCGGCAAGGGTTCCCCGCTAAAGGTTTTTGTTACATCTTTTGGCTACAAATATGGAATCCCAAGGGACGCTGACCTGGTTTTTGACTGCCGTTTTCTCCCGAACCCGCACTGGGTTGAAAACCTACGCGACAAGACCGGCCGAGATACTGAAGTGAGAGACTACATCTTTTCCTTCGAGGATTCGAATCTCTACCTCGATATGATCGACAAGCTCCTCGCTTTCTCAATGCCTCGCTTTGTCGAGGAGGGGAAGAGCTACTTGACAATCGCTATCGGGTGTACCGGTGGGAAGCACCGCTCAGTCGCGCTTGTAGAGGCCGTTGCGAGTGAACTATTTAGGATCGGATATCCGAGTCAGATCCACCACAGGGATATCTACCGTTGAAAGGCAACCAGACAGCGATGGACGGAAAGTCGGTTTTAGCGGAATCTAAGGTCGTAGCAATAGGAGGCGGGCACGGGCTAGCCGTTATGCTAAAGGCTCTCAAAGGCAGGGTTGGCCAGCTAAGTGCCGTAGTCACGGTTGCCGATGACGGGGGGTCATCTGGCCGGATTCGTCGAGAACTTGGCCTCGTTCCACCAGGCGATCTAAGGATGTGTCTCAGTGCTTTAGCTGATCCAGAATCTGCCTTATTATCGAGTTTTACTTATCGTTTCAATGGCGGCGACCTAGCTGGCCATTCGCTGGGCAACCTAATGCTTGCGGCATTGACCGATCTGTTGGGTGGGTTAGGACCGGCGTCGCGTCATATGGGCATGATACTCGGCGCTTCTGGCCTAGTTTTTCCGAGTGCCGAAGAGCCATTGGGGCTGCTGGCGGAGACTGATCAAGGTCAACTGTCAGGTCAGGTGGCCATTAACGCTTGTAGCGGTATACGCAGGGTTTGGGTAGAACCCCAGGAGCCAAAGGTTTCAACAGAAGCACTTGAGGCAATATTGGAAGCGGATCTACTGGTTTTGGGACCCGGTTCCCTTTTCACTTCCGTGCTAGCGGCGTGCGTCGTACCGGCAATTAGGGAAGCCATCAAGTCGACAACGGCACAGCGGGTGTATGTTGCTAACCTGAGGCAGCAGAAGGCGGAGACGGCGTATCTCGATCAGGCTTCCCAGGTGGAAAAGGTTCTCGAGGTTATTGAAAGGATCGACGGGCTGTTGTTGGATCCTAACCATAACGAGGTTGGGGACCTATCGAGGGTTCTTGCCGCTGACGTGTGTGTTGAAGCCGGTTCATTATCTAGTGATGGCGGATTCACCCATGACTCAACCCTTCTTGCCAACGCGCTCGCGAGGGTGGCAGAGCACAATAATTGAAGTGCTGATTGTTAATCGACATGTGCGATCGACGTCCTCGCGTTATCCTGTATCGGAGGTAGTGTCAGGCTGGCAGCTCCGTGATTGAAAAGTCCGGGTTCCGCAAAGGTCCAAGGAGTAGTTGTGACTATTAGAGTTGGCGTCAACGGTTTCGGGCGCATCGGTAGAAATTTTTTTCGTGCTGTTCGCGCCCAAGGTGCTGATGTTGAGGTTGTTGCGGTCAATGACCTGACGTCGCCAAAGATCAACGCTCAGCTTCTGAAGTACGATTCGACCCACGGCCCGCTTGGCCTGCCGGTGGTTGCCGATGATAGTTCGATCAAGGTTGGCGATCAGACTATCAAGGTGTTTGCCGAGAGAGACCCCAAAGCCCTGCCCTGGAGGGATCTTGGGGTAGACGTCGTGATAGAGTCGACTGGCATCTTTACCGATGGGCAAAAGGCGGTAGGGCATATTGACGCTGGTGCGCGAAAGGTCATAATTTCTGCTCCTGCGACGAATGTCGATGCCACTTTCGTAATTGGCGTAAACGAAGGCAACTACGACCCGGCGGTCCACAAGATTGTTTCGAATGCGTCCTGCACGACTAACTGCTTTGTGCCGCTTATCAAAGTGGCCCAAGATGCCTTTGGCATCGAGCGGGGACTTATGACGACGGTTCATGCCTACACCAATGATCAGAACCTGCTTGATCTAGCTCATAAAGATCCACGAAGGGCTCGAGCGGCCGCTCAGAATATAGTTCCTTCTACCACCGGGGCTGCGAAAGCTACCGCCTTAGTCATGCCGGAGATGAAGGGTCTTTTGGATGGCACTTCTTTACGTGTACCGGTAGCGGACGGGTCGATAACCGATGCCACTCTAATCCTTCGTGGCACATGGTCGAAGGGTGATATAAACGAGGCTTACGAAAGGGCGGCTAGCTCGGGGCCGCTTTCTAAGGTGCTTCTATATTCCGACGAGCCGCTGGTCTCCTCGGATATCGTTGGTAATCCGGCCTCATGTATTTTTGACTCGGACCTGACGATGGTGATGGACCTTGGAAATGGTTCCACCCTTGTCAAGGTGTTCGGATGGTATGACAACGAGTGGGGTTATTCAAACCGGCTCGTCGATCTAGTTGGCCTGATGGGAAAGTAGGACCTTAGTAAAAATCTAGGGCTCTGAGGGGATTTAATTGTATTTGCCACAACTTCAAGACCTGGGCGATGTCCGCTCTAAGCGCGTGCTCGTCAGGTCTGACTTGAATGCTCCAATGGTCGAGAGATCTGGGAGGTGGGTTGTCGCTGACGACTTCCGTATCCGATCAGCGCTGCCAACCTTTAGGTGGCTGCTAGATAGGGGAGCGGAAGTAGTCACGTGTTCGCACCTGGGACGCCCAAAGGGATCGACGGATCCCAAGTATTCGATGGCGCCTATTCAGGAGTTCCTATCGACCTTGGTGCCGGAGGTAGAGGTGATGGAGAACCTCCGCTTCAATCCGGGCGAAGAGGCCAATTCTGAAGAATTTGCTAAAGAACTCGTTCATGGGTTCGACTTTTTCGTCTCAGACGCGTTTGGCGCGGCGCATCGAAAACACGCTTCCATTGTTGGACCTCCAAAATATCTTCCTTCGGTAGCTGGAAAAGTGCTCGCTGAAGAGGTTGAGATGCTCGCCAAACTCTTGGAGGAACCGCGGCGTCCTTTCGTTTCAGTGATGGGAGGCTCGAAGGTTTCGGACAAACTCGGCCTCCTCTCATCGCTTCTGGCCAAAGTAGATACCGTCTTGGTCGGTGGGGGCATGTGCTTTACATTTCTAGCGGCGCAAGGATTTCCCGTAGGGGAGTCTTTGGTCGAGCCGGAGATGATCGATTCCTGTAGGGCAATGCTCGCAACCGAGAAGGTTATTTTGCCAAGCGATATTGTTGGCCTAGCGGAATCAGAGGCCTTTGGCCGTTCGGGGGGAACTGCCCAACCGCAGATCTTCTCTGACGGTGTGCCGGACGGATTCAAAGGCCTCGACATCGGTCCTGTTTCGGTGGAGAGATTTTCCTCGGTGCTTGCCCTGGCCAAAACAATCCTCTGGAACGGGCCCATGGGAGTTTTCGAGGATCCAAGGCTGAATAGCGGAACCTTCGCGATTGCAAAAGCGGTGGCGACTTCGGATTCTTATTCGGTCGTTGGGGGCGGAGACAGCGCCGCGGCTATAGTCGAATGTGGGCTGGAGGGTTCGGTTAGCCATCTATCAACGGGTGGTGGAGCGAGCCTTGAGTTCCTTGAAAAGGGCGATCTTCCGGGCTTAAAGGCGCTGCGGGATGCTTGGCAAAGCTGAGATCCAAGTAGAAGTTTGAATCCCGAAGTCGGTATATCTAGGGCATATTTCGGTGTCCTTACACTCATTAGGAACGTGACAAATGGTAGCAAGAAAAGGTGAAGCCCTACTTCCAAAGGTCAATCCACGTACTGGCAGGACGAGACTTATTGCTGGCAATTGGAAGATGAACTTAAATCACCTCGAGGCGATCCAAGTTGTCCAGAAACTTCACTTCAAGCTTCGAGCTTCAGACTACGAATATTGTGAGATATCTATCCATCCCCCGTTCGTCGATATCAGATCGCTTCAGCTGCTGATCGATTCGGACCGGATGAACTTTTCACTAGGTGCTCAGAACTGCTACTTTGAGACTAAAGGTGCTTTCACCGGCGAAGTATCTACCCAGATGCTTGCCAAGCTAGGTGTTAGAAATGTCATAGTGGGCCATTCGGAGCGAAGGTCAATATTCCAAGAAGATGAAGGGTTGATCGCAAAGAAGGTCAAAGCTGTATTCGAATCGCAGATGATACCAATACTGTGTGTTGGTGAAACTGCAGACGAAAGGAGTGGCGGCTTATCTGCAGAGGTACTATCCAGGCAGGTCAGCACGGCCATCAAGGGGATATCCCCTGAGGTCCTTAGTAATCTGGTGGTAGCCTACGAGCCAGTTTGGGCTATCGGAAGTGGAACTCCGGCCAGCGTCCAAGACGCTTCGGATGGTGGCGACCTCATTAGGGGAGTCATAGAGTCGGTAAAGTCTAAAGAAGTATCTGATGCAGTGAGAATCCTCTACGGTGGGTCCGTGACATCGGCTAATTCCAGGGACTTTTTGGAGTCACCTTCGCTAGATGGACTGCTTGTGGGCGGTGCGAGCCTAGACCCTGATGACTTTGCCGCGCTTATAGAGGCTTAATTTGACCAAGAGGGTCGTTTCAATGGCTAGTATCTTTGTGCTGGCCATGCTTAATTTTGCAAGGGGATCCTGAAGTGCTGACCATCATTCTGGTGATTATCCACGTAATAGTCTCGCTGGGACTGATAGTTTTCGTTCTTCTTCATTCGGGTAAGGGCGGGGGACTATCTGACATGCTGGGTGGCTCGGTAGGGGCTGCAGCGGCCGGCTCAACCGTCGCCGAGAGAAACCTAGACAGGATAACCATTTTTCTGGCCGTAATCTTTGCTTTCACGAGCGTTGCCCTCGTTATTAGGTTGTGAGGCTGAAAAAGCAGACAAGTGGTCTCTTTGGAGCGCCATCCTGCTAAATTATTCGTGCTGGAGTTGAGGCGACAGTCAAGTCGAAGTGGCGGAATAGGTAGACGCGCTAGGTTGAGGGCCTAGTGACCGCAAGGTCGTGGGGGTTCAAGTCCCCCCTTCGACACCAGAAGTTAAAACCCCCGCTAAATACGATTCTCAGATAGATAACGAGAATCGGTGGGATTCCGAGTTCAGTCGCCAATGCTTTGGATTTGGCCACTAGGTTTTGGCGAATGATGATGGGTTCAAAACTTGCTCAGCTTGGCGGCTATCCGTTTGAGGTGCGCTACAGTCAAGGGTTCTTTGTGCGAGCACTGGCCACGGCTGATATCGCCGCGGATGCCTACGTCTACTTCAGTAGTCTGTTCTCAGGAACCGAGCCCAACATTGCCGTTATCGTGGTCGACGAGGCGGATTGGCAGAGCAGGCAGCCCTACGGTCTGCCGTTCTTTAACAATGACGAAGATCAGATCCGTCCCGGCATCGTGGTTGTGCCCGCTGGAGGCGGAGACTTCTGGATCTCGATGGGAAAGGACCTTAGTGAGGGGTCGACCGGCAGCTATGCGAGATTGCGCGCGACTTACCCCGACGGTGTGGGTGGCTTGGACTTGCAGCCATTCTTCGACCTTGTGTCGATCCATGAACTCGCCCACGCTTTCGAAGTGCTCGGGGACCTTAGGCTGCCTACCTTCTGGTTGGGCGAGATTTTTGCCAACCTGGCCCTCCATTCATTCGTAACAAAGATGCGGCCGGAGAGTCTGAGCACGCTCGAGGTGCTCTCCATCGAGGGAGCGCAAAATCGACGTCTAGGCGCTCGGATGCGCTCGGAAGGTTACAGCACGCTAGAGGAACTTGAAGCACACTACACAGGCGGGGATTGCCCGATGAGTCCGTTGAATTATGTCTGGTACCAATGTCGATGGCAACGTCTAGTGGCAAAGATATTTGAGGGCGATGGTGAGGACGCACTGGTCCGTTTTTGGAATTGCTTTCACGCTAGCAGTCGCCCCAGCACCGGCGAGGTCACTGCTTCGTCACTGGTTCCGCTACTAAATACCGAGGTGAGCGAGATTCTGGGCCGGGCAGTTCAAAATTGGCGATAGGGCAAAGCGAAATTATTCAACAAGACAATGTTGTATTGCGACTGGGACTACTGCTTCGGCAGTGCCACTGGGCGCGCGACCTCTTCTCAAGGACAAATCGGCAAGTCGGAAAATGTGATCGTTGGCCCTTCGAGACCAATTAGAAGCTGTAACATCCGTAGCCGCAGCAGGATATTGCATTCGTCCTTGGCTGGGGTTTGCCTAGAGTCCTGATTTCTGCGAGCGAGTTCGGCTCTCCTCCTTTGACCTAGCGCTTTTCAGTGCTATCTTCCACTTTGAACCCGGGTCAGGAGTAGTCTCCTTTTAGAGAGTGGTATTGGGATGACTCTCGGAGGTTTCGCCTAGGGACGGAGGCGTTTTGAGCCAGGAAGATGCTGGTGAAGTGATATCAGGGACATCGGCAGGTGCTGGGGGAAACGCGAGAGATCTGATCGTCGCAGTCGCGGTAACCGTGGCAGTCTCGCTCCCTACTTTTCTGGTGGGTGCCCTAGCGGTTGAGATTAGAGATAGTCTCCGACTATCCACATCTGAGCTTGGCATTGCAATTTCCATCTCCTATCTAGGGGCCGCAATATGGTCGGTTCCATCTGGAAAGCTAGCGGAGAGGATCAGTGGGGTAAGGGTCCTGAGAATAGCTGCTATTGCTGTAGCAGTTCTACTTGCGCTGATAGCTTTCATTACAACTTCCTGGGTCTACCTTGCTCTACTGCTCTTCCCTTGTGGGATGGTCAGCGTATCGGTCGCAACGGCATCGAATCTATTTCTCTCAAAGAGGTCAGACCCAAAACGCAGAGGACTCTCTTTCGGAATCAAGCAAGCTGCGGTTCCAACGGCCTCACTTTTAGGCGGTTTGGCCGTGCCGGCAATTGCACTTACGGTCGGATGGCGATACGCCTTCCTGGCCGGTGCTGGGCTTGCCCTTGTTGCTGCGCTGTCGGTTCCAAAGCCCAACACGACATTAAAAGAGCGCCGGATCCAGGCGTTGGGTCGCGCCAGACCGCATGTGGCTATGTTGCCCTTGGTGGTGCTCAGTATCGGCTTTGGCCTGGGAGTGATGGCCGCGTCAGGCATGGTTGCCTTTGTGACGACGGCCGCAGTTGCTATTCGCATCTCTAGGTCTGGTGCCGGACTAGTAGCGGCACTCGCTGGAGCGACGGCAGTGACAGTAAGGATAATAACTGGGCTATTGGCCGACCGCAGGGAAGGTCGGCATTTCTTCGTTGTCGCAACGATGATGGTTGTCGGGGCGGGGGGCTACCTAGTACTGGCCTACAGTGCGCATGTCGGAACTAAATGGCTCTTTGTCGTTGGTGCCGCTGTTGCTCTGGGAGCGGGCTGGGGTTGGAACGGACTGTTCAACTTTGCCCTCGTTCGTACTCACCCGGATGCTCCGGCGACTGCGACGGGGATTACGCAGCTCGGTGGTCGGATTGGGGGACTGATGGGACCTTTTTTGGTCGGTTCGCTGGCTCAACACCTCTCCTATTCAGTTGCCTTTACTATGACGGGTTGCTCTGGTATTTTGGCTGCTACGGCAATTATCATTGGTCGGCGACTGTTGATTAGTTCGAGGGACAGGCCGCCAATAGCGAGGGGCAGCTAGGCCGGAGACTAATTGGAGTTTCTGAGGCTTTAGCTGGCCTAATCGGTGCTAGACCCTTTGAAACAGTTATATCGTTGAAATAAAAAGACCTAGTTTTTATGCATCAGAAGAGGTAGTCGCGTGGCAGGATCGATACTCGGAACATCAGTTAGCAGGATTGAAGATCCGGATCTACTGACAGGAAATACGACATATGTAGATTCTTTGAAGGTAGATGGTTTAGCTCACGTGGTCTTTGTGCGGTCTATCTTTGCTCACGCACGAATTGTCTCCATAGATACCAGGGAGGCGGAGCTTTTTCCTGGTGTCATCGCCGTCTATAGGGCAGAAGACCTAGATTTGCCGTCGCACCACGCTTTTTTTGCCCTTAATGACAAGGCGATTCGTCCACCACTTGCTAGGGGAAAAGTCCAATTCGTTGGGGATCCGATCGTGGCGATAGTAGCGAACACAAAACTAGAGGCGATAGATGCTGCGGATCTAGTGGAGGTCGAATATGAAGCTTTGGAGCCACTTGTCGACGCCGAAGACGCGCTTTGTGAAGGAGCCGAGACGTTATATGACGGGCTCGATGGAAACTTGGCGGGTGGATTTCGCGATAGCCTGGGCGAAGGTGCGCTAGAAGATGCGGATGTAGTTTTCCGAGCCAGACTGATCAACCAGCGCGTAGCGGTGGCCCCGATGGAGGGTAACGCTATTCTATCGATACCTTCAGGTTCGGTTCATCGACTGCCTGGTGGCCAGGACCTGGCAGACAACCGACACGTCGTCTACCTATCTACGCAGATGCCCCACGGCTTTAAGGCAATTATTTCGAAGGTATTATCCATCGATCCCGCAACAATAAGGGTCATTGCGCCAAATGTGGGTGGGGCTTTCGGTGGAAAGGCTGGATCGACCGCCGAGCACAGCGTTGTAGTAGCTGCGAGCTTGAAGCTCAAAAG
Organism: Acidimicrobiaceae bacterium; assembly: GCA_013044475.1. GTDB lineage: Bacteria > Actinomycetota > Acidimicrobiia > Acidimicrobiales > Acidimicrobiaceae > JABEUN01. The sequence continues at coordinate 18,076 of JABEUM010000094.1, forward strand.
GCCGCTGAAATGGGTCGAGACTAGGTCTGAAAATATGGTGGCAATGCCCCAAGGGCGTGGACAGGTCCAATATGTCGAGATGGGCTTTCATAAAAATGGGAAGATCTCTGGCTTGAGGGCGAGGGTAATAGGGGACTCTGGAGCTTATGCCGGCTTCGGGGGTGGACTGCCAATGGGCTCCACGCGTGCGATGGCCCAGGGAGTCTATGAGATACCGAAGATCTCCTATGACGCTGCGGTAGCGGTAACAAACACTACGCCGGTTGGAGCATTCCGAGGGGCTGGGCGTCCCGAAGCAGCGGCCTTTCTGGAGCGTTTGATGGATATTGCAGCCGATGGGCTTGGAATGGATCCGGCAGAGATTAGACGGATGAACTTCATCTCCAAGGACTCCTTTCCATACACAACGAGGATGGGTACCGTCTACGACGTAGGGGATTATGAACTTGCTCTTGACAAGGCATTGGAAATGTCAGGATACCAAGAACTCCGGAAAGAGCAGAGTGAAAGATTGAAGAGTGGCTCAAGGAAGCTGCTTGGTATCGGAATCTCCAGCTACGTGGAGATTACTGCGGGCGGCAGCGGTTCTGAGTACGGTTCGGTGAGGATCGAGCCTGACGGGTCGGCGACACTCCGAGTAGGAACCTCGTCGCATGGCCAGGGGCACGCAACGTCGTTTGCAATGATAGTTTCGGAAAAACTGGGTATTGCCATAGACAAGATTAAGTTGGTGCAGTCCGATACGGATTTAGTTCCGCGGGGATCTGGTACCGGTGGTTCAAGATCGCTGCAGATTGGCGGCTCGGCAATAGCGGGAGCTGCGGATCTGGTGCTGGAGACCGCAAAAGAACTCGCTGCTAAACACTTGGAGGCTTCTGTAGATGACATAGTCGTCTCCGACCTTGGCGGACTTCAGGTAGCTGGAGTTCCGACCTCAAGGATCGAATGGACTGAGATCTACTCGATGTCAGAGCTGCCATCGGATTCGGGAAAGTCTGTACTGGATGTCGATTTCGACTTCTCTCAGCTATCACCTAGCTTCCCATTTGGTGCCCACGTTTCAGTCGTGGAGGTAGACATTGAGACCGGCGAAGTTAGACCGATCAGACACGTGGCGGTCGATGATTGTGGAAGGGTTCTGAATCCGCTAATTGTTAGCGGTCAGCAGCACGGAGGCATTGCTCAGGGAATCTCTCAAGTGCTATGGGAGGAGATTCGCTACGATGAGAGCGGCAATCCGATCACGACTAACTTTGCTGACTATGCGTTGCCAAGTGCCGCTGAGTTCTGTTCCTACGAAACTGCGAATACAGAGACCCCCACCCCCTTGAATCCTTTGGGTGCGAAAGGTATTGGTGAATCAGGAACCATCGGCGCTATGCCGGCGGTTCATAACGCGGTAATTGACGCTCTAAGCCATCTTGGGGTCGTCCATATCGATATGCCATGCACTCCGGAGAAGATTTGGCGGGCGATATCAAGTCCAGAGGACAACAGGAATGGCCTTTGGAGAGACCCGCCGTCTGTATTCGAAAGGCTGCCGGTTCGAAAGTTGGCAAATCTCGCCGCGGCGAGCGAGGTCGACGTTTAGCCAAGGATGCGGTCTGATCGGCGTTGTGAAAATCTTGGGAAGTTGCTTGAGATGGATATTGTTAATCGTGATAGGACCCGGAGTTTCCCGGGTCCTGCAGGTTTGACGTGAAGTAGGGGACATCTGTGGAAAAAGTTGAGTTCTTCTTTGATCCGATATGTCCTTGGGCTTGGATCAGCTCAAGGTGGGTAGAAGAACTGGTAAATCAGGGTGCACTAGAGTGCACTTGGCGATTCATATCTCTGCGCGAACTGAACGCCGACAAGGACTACGCGATCAGTTTTCCTCCAAGATATCCGGAGATCCACGGGCTCGGTCACAAACTTTTGCGAGTGGCGGCTCTGGCTCGCCAAGAAGGTGGCAATGAGGCGGTAGCGAGATTCTATTCGGCAGCGGGTCGGGAGATCCACACAAATGCCAACAGGGAGACCTACCTCAATGGTGCTTCTATTGAACCCATTCTCCGGTCTGCTGACTTGCCAGAAGTCCTGGAGAAGGCGATGGAAGACGAGCTCTATGATTCGACGATCAAAGTCGAGACCGAATTGGCTCTTTCAAGGACAGGCAGAGACGTTGGCACACCTATCATTTCGCTGTCCAACCACGAAGATGTCTCCTTTTTCGGACCGGTGATGAGTTCCATTCCTAGGGGTGATGATGCTTTGCGTCTCTTTGAAGCCTATAAAACCTTCGCTTCTTTTCCAGGATTTGCCGAGGTGAAGAGGTCGCTGCGTTTCCCTCCAAACTTTCTTTAGGCAAGATTGGATCGTTTGGGCAGTTAGAATGTGTCGGCCATGTTGATAGCCGATTCCCTCTCAGTCGAAGTTGCCGGAAAGTTTATTGTCAATAGCGTCTCCTTTCGTGTCAATCCCGGAGAGAAGGTCGGGATTGTCGGCAGGAACGGAGCGGGTAAGACATCTATGCTTCGCGTACTCGGCGGTGAAGTCGCTCCTGCTTCTGGGTCCATACAGAGAGTTGGGCAGGTCGGTTATCTCAACCAGGAGCCCAAGGCAGATCTTGTGGTGGCGGAAGTATCCGTGGTGTCCAGGGTGATCTCGGGAAAAGGTCTCGACGAGATTTCATCGCAACTGGAGCGACTCCGTTTAGTGCTCGAGTCCGACCCAAGTGATGCGAATATCAGGAAATACTCGAAAAAGCAAGATGAGTTTGCGAACCTAGATGGCTATCAAGCGGAATCTGACGCCAAGAAGATTCTCGCTGGACTAGGACTGAAAGAGAGCCGTTTCTCGATGAAGCTCGGGACCCTATCGGGTGGCGAGAGGCGCAGGGTCGAGTTAGCAAGGATACTCTTTGCTGGCAGCGACCTACTGCTGCTGGATGAGCCGACAAATCACTTGGACCTCGACTCGAAAAGCTGGCTATTGAATTTTATGCGCAGTTACCGAGGCGCTCTCGTTGTGGTAAGCCATGACCTGATGCTGCTAGACGAGGCCATAACTCGAATTTTTCACTTGGAACGAGCTCAAGGAGATGGGGAGCTTACTGAGTACAAGGGAACTTTTACGCAGTATAAGAAAGCACGCGAACTTGACAAGCAGCGCGCGACTAAGCAGGCCGAACGGCTGCAACACGAGATAACCAGATTAGATACCCTTGCAGATGCCATGAGGCATCAAACCTCTAAAAGGGCGAGGATTGCCAAGACACTAGATAAGAGGGTGGATCGACTCGAGGATAAGGTGATCGCACCTATAGCGTCGTATCAGACCAAAGTCAGCGCTAAGTTGAAGGATCCGCCTCCGAGCGGGAGAGACGTATTGACCGTGACGAATCTGTGCAAGGGATTCGCTGGACATGGGGTCTTTGAGGATATAAACCTAGCGATGTCCCGTGGAGAACGTTGGCTCATCGTCGGCCTAAATGGTGCTGGCAAGACCACCCTATTGAAGTTGATTTACGGTGAAATACGGCCAGATATTGGGTCTATATCATTTGGTCACCAGGTATCTGCCGGGTACTACGCTCAAGAGCACGAAAACTTGGACCATACCAAGACACCCTTCGAGCTTGTGCAGGCCAAGGCGACTGGTACAAACACCGAACTGCGCTCAATGCTGGCAAGTTTTGGATTAGTCGGGGACGTAATTTTCCAGCCTTCTGCAACCCTGTCCGGAGGAGAGAAGACAAAGCTTTCCCTGGCGCTGCTGGTTGCGGGACAACACAACCTACTGCTGTTGGACGAGCCAACGAATAACTTGGATCCTGAATCCCGAATTGCCGTTGGAAGAGCGTTGGCGTCCTGGGCTGGCACAATGTTGGTTGTTACCCACGACGAGGAGTTTGCAGAGGAGCTGTCACCGGACAAGGTAATCATCATGCCCGAAGGTTCAGTCGACTACTACGGCGACGACTATCTCGAACTCATAGCGATGGCCTAATAGCCTCCGTGACTTCTCTAGCGGAGAAGCTTCCGCCTAGTGTTATGGAGGCTCGGGCAGCAAGATAAGCCAATCTTATCAAAAAGACGTTGTGTGGAGCATTGTCGTCAATGCGAGCTAAATGGTCTGCGACTCATGTCAAAACCCGCTTTAGGCGTTCACCGATAAGCTTCGTAGACTAGGCCCGGCGGCCATCCATCTGGCTGATGGCTGTGAAAACCTTAAAGACGAGAGTGGCTGGCTCACCCTTAATTGGTCCGTATAGCGAGTGAAACTTTTCTTGACACGAACCGAGGACGGCCCGGTTGACTCTTGACGTTTCGGTCATTGGCCACAGGGCCGCCAGGATCGCGCTAATTGGATCTAACCTTGGCTTCCCAAGAAGTACCCCTCTTCTCGCTAAAGTTGCCCTGATTTTTTGACGCCCAATGAAGCCAGGATGTTGAGGAAGTTTTGTATCTGGATCGGTAGCCTGCGCAAAGCTTAGTTCTGGCTTCTCAATAGCAATGGAGCCCGGCGGGGGACACCGGACTCCATGGATTGCTAGATCGCCCCTATCAGTTTCGATACCGGAGTGGATATCGCTCCTCTTTTAGGAACTTAGAGTTTTGCCAAGATGGATTCTGCAGAAGATACGGTGAGTCCACCGGCGGGCTCAACCTCTAGGGCGGTTACCACCCCGTCCTGTAGAATTGCCGCATAACGCCTAGACCTGTTTCCCATCACGGAACCGTGGGCATCTAAAACAAGTCCAGTAGCGGATGCAAACTCGCCGTTACCATCTGCAAGTAGGGTAACCTCGTCACCAATGCCTTGAGACTCACCCCAAGCCTTCATGACGAAGGGATCGTTTACTGAGACGCAGAATACCTTGTCGACGCCTTTGGACTTAAGCTCTTCAGAGCGAACTACAAAGCCTGGGAGGTGGTAGTCGGAACAGGTCGGCGTGAACGCTCCAGGCACACCAAACAACACGACCTTGCCCTTTCCGAGTATCTCGGAAGTCTTGACCTTTGTTGACTCACCCTTTTCGATCGCAACGATCTCGACCGCTGGAATCTCGTCGCCTACCTGAATTGTCACCGTAGCTCCCTCTTGTACTTTTGTAAGGTTGAGATTTTTTCTCCCCTAGTCAAGAACCAAAAAAGCCGCAAAGTTATGCCGTGTTTGTACAAATTGATTTGTAGACGCCGACCCGATAAAAGCCGCCAAAGTGAGCAGCACCAGCGTGAATGGGTTAGTTCGAACTCTTAGCGTGTAGATGCCAATTTAGTTTTTCTAATTCGAGCTTCCATGGTTCTCATCGATTTGCTCTCAACCCAGCGACTTGCCAGCAACGGCCCAATCTTCGGGCGGGACCTCATAAATCACTACGCTGATCGCCTCGATGGACACATTTAGGGTGCTCTGAACGACATCGGTTAATCTCCTTGCTAGGAGCCTCTTATCCTCCGCGCTGCATCCCTCGAACATCGACACTTGTATAAATGGCAAAATGCCCCCCAATCAAATGCTGACCTCGGTTCACTCACGTGATCTTACTCTAACCCAGGGAGCCGCCATGGTGAAGTAGGTGGTGCAAAGCTTGCATAACTACTTCAGTTCGAAAGGGGCCGGGTTTTCACCTTGGGCAACTTCCAAGCGCGGCCTTGTTTTCTGGGACTAATTGCCGAAAAACTGATCCTTCGAAGTGGATATTCCCAAAGTCTCTCAGGAGATTTATATACTCTGCGAGAAGACGGTCCGAAACCCTACTAGCTGGTAATTTGTCTGACTTCATCCTTTGGAGAGAAGTTTTGCTAGGTCGTAGCCGAGGTGTCACACGCCTCGCTCTTTGTCAGTTTGTTTCATAAGAGCATGTCAAAGGGTAGTTAACCTCCAGCAGATGCGAGATGGGCTTCGAATAAAACCACACTAAAGCGTGCTAAAACACACTCGCTGTATCATCCCAGCTAGATGACTTATGGTGCTGATTCGAAGGACTTTGTTTCCAACGGTAGTTGTTTGCGGCAAAAGTTTTGCATCCGCCGGGTCCGGTATTCTGGCACTATGTGATAGATTTAGTGACGTGGTTCACTCCCGCGTCTGGTGGCTGAGGGTTCTGACCGCATGAGGATTTGTGGCAAAGTCCTATGCATAATGTGTTGGAAGCTGAGGTCAAGCGTGAGGGGCCATATTTGATGCGGACAAATGTTTCCGCAGTCAGTAATTGCAATAGGGAAGGTTTCAAGGGGCAAATGAGACTATCGCTTAAAAAGCGAGGCGCGACTTTCGTTGCTGGAGTCGCCGTGGCATCTATGGTGCTAGCGGCTTGTGGCAGCGGGTCGTCCTCGTCTTCATCTTCGGGGACAACGGCAGCACAGACGAAGATTGCCGGAGGAACGGCATACTTCGCTGAGGGGCCTGGGGCGCCTCCGAACTACATATTTCCAATGACACCGGGTCAGTTTTTCTCGATCAACAATCTGGCACAGTTCCAGATACTGATGTATCGGCCGCTGTATTTCTTCGGAATTGGACAGCAGGCAGTGATCAATAACTCTCTGAGCTTGGCTAATCCTCCTGTCTATTCGAACAATAATCAGACCGTTACAGTTACATTGAAGCCATACGTCTGGTCTAATGGTGAGCCGGTGAGCGCTCGTGACGTAGTGTTTTGGATGAACCTTCTCAAGGCCAACACGTCGGGTTGGGCTGCTTACGTTCCGGGGTCGTTCCCCGATAACGTCACCAGCTACCAGGCTACTAGCGCAAATACGGTCGTATTTAATTTGAACAAGAGCTACAACCCAACCTGGTTTACATATAACGAACTTTCGCAGATCACCCCACTTCCAATTGCTTGGGATAAGACTGCAGCAACTGATCCAACCCCGAGTCCCACGGCGGCAAACCTGCCGGACACGACAACGGCCGGAGCACAGGCGGTATACAAGTTCTTAGATTCGGCATCGAGGGACCTTTCCACATACGCAACCAATCCAATTTGGCAAGTCGTGGACGGCCCATGGAAGTTATCGTCCTTTACTACTCAGGGCAAGGCGGTCTTCGTTCCGAACACTAAGTATTCTGGACCCGTCAAGCCGAGTCTCGCGCAATTTGTCGAGTTGCCGTTCACTACCGACACCGCAGAGTTCAACGTCCTTTCTGCCGGAAATGGTGCGATCACCTATGGGTATATTCCAGTTCCGGACCTAGCGCAGAAGGGGCGAATAACGAGCCAAGGCTACGCCTTTAACCCTTGGTATGACTTTGGTATCAACTACTTCGTGGAGAACTACCATAATCCAGTACTTGGACCGGTCTATTCGCAGCTTTATTTCCGGCAGGCGTTCCAGGAGCTAGTAGATCAGCCGCAGTGGGTCACCTCCTTCTATAAGGGATTGGCTTCGCCGACCTATGGCCCGGTTCCGACGCACCCGGCTAATCCGTTTGCCGATGCGACCTCAAAGACGAATCCTTATCCATATTCTGTATCAAGTGCAGTCGCACTGCTGAAGACTCATGGCTGGACCGTGACACCAGGTGGGGTCGATACCTGCACCTCTCCTGGATCGGGAGCTAACCAGTGTGGCGCTGGAGTGGCGGCCGGAACGAAACTTTCTATGAACCTGCAATATATGTCGGGGCAAACGGCTATAGCCCAGTCGATGCAAGCATTGAAGTCTGCGGCGTCTGAAGCTGGTATCCAGATCGCCCTTTCTTCGGCACCTTTCAATCAGGTGATATCGAACGCGGTTCCTTGTAAGCCGACCGACGCCAGTTGCAAGTGGAACATGGAGAACTGGGGTGGTGGCTGGGAGTACTCTCCTGATAACTATCCGACGGGTGGAGAACTCTATGCGACCGGAGCCGGATCAAATTACGGTAGCTATTCCGATCCTCAAACCGATACCCTGATAAATGCGACCCACACTTCTGCGAATCCGCAGGCCGCTCTGAACGCCTATCAGGACTATCTGGTCAAGCAACTCCCGAACGTTTGGCAACCATACCCTCCGTATGAATTGTCAATGATCAGCAACAAGCTCGGCGGAGTGACTCAGAATGCATATCTGGATCTGACCCCTGAGACTTGGTACTTGAAGGGCTAGTCTCTTAAATGGATTCAGTCACTCTGTTGGGATCGATCCCAACAGAGTGACTGAATCTGACAATTTGAATTGCTTTAGAACTTTGTCGCTGGTCTTGCAGCGTGAGCAGAACCAGCGGGGTTTATTAGTTTTGGTATGGGGTGGTGCTGGCACGGTGGTGTCATTTTTTATGCTTGGGAGAGTATCCTTCGAATGACGGCGTATCTGTTGCGAAGAATAGGGCAGTCGATCATAGTCATTATCGGTGTCACTATCATCGCCTTCTTATTGGAACACATTCTCCCGGGTGGACCGGCTAAGGGCTTACTTGGTCCGAGGGCTACCCCGGCTCAGATTCAGGCGTTCAATCATCAATTCGGACTAGATCGTCCGATTATCGTCCAGTACTGGGACTATGTTTATGGCCTCATGCACGGGAATCTTCAGAGCTCATTTAAACTCAATGAGCCGGTCACTTCGATCTTGCAGAGGGAACTACCCAAGACGATTCTCTTGGTGGGCACGGCCTTGATTCTTTCTGTCGTTATTGCAATTCCAGTCGGTATCATCCAGGCGGTTAGGAGGAATAAGGCCCTCGACTACGTAATCACTGGGGTGTCGTTCGTGCTTTATTCGATGCCGTCGTTTTGGCTTGGATTGCTGCTGATCATAGCATTCGCTGAAAAGCTGAAATGGTTCCCCGCTGAAGCACCACAGGGCGCTACCATCGGCCAGGTGCTCACCGATCCGCGGGGACTGGTGCTGCCAATTCTCACCTTGACTCTGATCAACTTTGCTGCTTACTCGCGATATATGAGGTCGTCTGCGATAGAGTCTTTGGCTCAAGATTGGGTCAGGACCGCCAAGGCGAAGGGACTTTCACAAAGGGTGATTCTCTTCAAGCACATGTTGAGGAACTCGTTGATTCCGATCGCCACTCTCGTGGGCTTGAGCCTGCCTGGCGTCTTTACGGCTGGCCTCATAACCGAAGCCGTGTTCAACTATCCAGGAACCGGTTTTGATTTTTTCAATGCGGCGGTCAACCAGGACTACCCGCTTCTTCTCGGTATCATCCTGGTGATAGGAATCGCTACCGTGGTCGGTAACCTGCTCGCCGATCTGGCCTATGCCGTACTTGATCCTCGCGTTCGATATGGATGACGAGGGATCCTCATGATAGATATTCAATGTTGCTTCGAAGAGATCTGTGACTAGGGGAAGAGTTGACTTTAGCCGATAAGACTGGTGAACTGCCAGAGAATGAGCCTTTGGGCTCAGGCGCCCTTCCAGAGGGCGGCGAGGCTTATGTTTCTGGAAGCGCTTGGAGGATGGTTCTTAGGAGCTTCTTAGACAACAAGCTCGCAGTTATAGGGATAACATTCGTCGTCATAATGGTCATCTTTTGCTTCATAGGCCCGCATTTTTATCACACTGACCAGGTAAACACCTCGTACAATATCAATTTGCCTCCAGGCAAGGGGCATCCCTTGGGCACAGACGAAAATGGGCGTGATGTGCTCGGACGACTAATGGTCGGGGGACAGAGTTCCCTTGAGATCGGCTTTGCTGTTGCGATCATCGCCACCTTCATTGGTGTTCTATACGGTGCAATTTCAGGTTTTCTTGGCGGTATAGTTGACACGGTCATGATGAGACTCGTGGACGTGATGCTTGCGATACCGACGCTATTTATCCTGATCTACCTCGCCTCTATTTTCAAGCCGACAATCAAGCTTTTAATAGTCGTCATTTCATTGGTCTCTTGGCTAGGGCCTGCTCGCTTAGTGAGAGGTGAAGCCTTATCCTTGAGGGTCAGGGAGTATGTGAAAGCCGTCAGAGTCATGGGTGGCGGAAGTAGAAGAATTATTCTTCGGCACATTATTCCCAACACGATTGGAACGATAGTAGTAAATGCGACTTTCCAGGTTGCTGATGCGATCCTAGTCATGGCTAGCTTGAGCTTTCTCGGACTCGGAATCCCACCGCCCGCCGCAAACTGGGGCGGCATGCTATCAAACGGCGTTAACTTCATATACGACGGTTACTGGTGGCTGATCTATCCAGCTGGACTCGCAATTGTGATTACTGTTGTGGCGTTCAACTTTATCGGCGACGCATTGAGGGACGCCCTTGAGGTGAGACTTCAGAAGAGGTGAGGTCCCTTGACTGATTCTGTCGATAAGTCGGATTGCCTAGGTTGGAACGCCAAACAGCGGATTTGGAATTCGGTGCTTGTGGCCACAAACGCCCTAAAGGAGTTCGGCTCCGTCGGGCGAGGGTCCCGACGAGCAACGATGCGCTATTGTGGTTAGGCTGAGGTACTGAGTGTTACTGCGGCCGCCAACGCCAGATGCTAGATTGATTAGCGAGGTTAGCCCAAGCGGTCTTGTGCTCAGCAACCAGTAGATGCCTTCATTGCCGAGGACGGTATCAATTAGCCTCGCTTTGGATTTTCTGTGCAATTGGCAACATGGGCTGGCGACAGCCCATATGGAGAAAGCGGCCTAACCATTTCGAAGCGAGCTTGAACGCCGAGTCTCCGAGCTTTCAACATCAAGGCTCGAGCAAAAAACGGCAAAGCGGTGCGGCATCACCCTATACTGCGCTGAGCAAGACAGGATATCCAGGTCGCGTGGCGACCAAATGGAAGCTGAAATAGCTGGCTGCGTTGTTCACGGCTGTATCTGAGTGAACGGAACGGCATCCACTTTTGGGCACCGGGAGGTAAGTTCAGCCCCAGAAGCTGCAACTCGGACATTTTAGGAAATAGGTATTACTCAAACCATCTCAAAGATCCTAAGAGTTGTTCATTCGAAGCCACTCTTGGCAATCTATGGTCAAAAGCGACTGACCGACGACGCGATTTTACCAGAATGGGGTGTGGGGCGGAATGCCCCTGGCTTTAGCCATGGGGATGTAGAGCCCCATCAGGGCGAAGCCCTGAGACCTGCGCTCAAACGTTGCGCTGATTGGCCACGTACTGCTTGATGATTTCTAGCGGGGCACCGCCGAGCATAGCG
>JABEUM010000095.1 GCA_013044475.1 Acidimicrobiaceae bacterium
AAGTAGGGAAGGCCCAAGTAGGGAAGATAGTTACCCTGCCGATCGACAAGTTCGAGGCAGTTTCAAAAAGAGACGTTTATTTAAGCGACGAGATATTTAGCGAGGATTGTGTAATGCTGCGATTGGTTCTGCCCAAGGGTTCTCTCGAAAGGGCGACTCTGGATCTCTTCTCGAGTGCCGATCTTGCGGTCGAAAGGTCTAGCGAGGTCGACTACAGGGCGAAAATAGACGATCCAAGGATCGACGAAGTCCGAATTCTCAGGCCGCAGGAGATTCCGAGGTATGTAGCTGAAGGACTCTTCGACTTCGGGATTACCGGCCGGGACTGGATCGAAGAGACCGATTCGGATGTCGTTTCCTTGGGAGAACTACACTACTCCAAGGCGACCTCTAGGCCGATCAAGGTTGTGCTGGCCGTCCCATCGACTTCGCCAATTGTCAACGCGAGCGAGCTGAAAGACGGTATTCGTGTTTCGACCGAATATCCCAACTTGACTGCCAAGTACTTCGAAAAGATCGGGGTCAAGGCCGAAGTCCTCCTGTCCTATGGAGCTACCGAGGCCAAGGTGCCGGACATCGCCGATGCGGTGGTCGAGATTACCGAGACCGGACGCGCTATCAGGGCTGCTGGCTTGAAGATCGTCGAGACGATTTTGGTATCCAATACCGAGCTAATTGCTAACCCGAAATCCGCTCAAGACCCGACAAAGCTCCACGCCATGGAGCAGATTTTGACCCTTTTGACCGGTACTCTTGCCGCCAGAGACTCGGTGTTGGTCAAGTTGAATGTTGGGTCGGCGGACCTAGGTAAAGTTATCGCAGAGCTTCCTTCGATGAAGTCCCCTACGGTCTCACAGCTCTTTGGTGGTGAAGGATTCGCCGTCGAGGCGGTTGTGCCGAGGAGCACAATTAATACCCTCATCCCGAGCCTCAAGGATCACGGAGCATCGGACATTCTGGAGATACCCCTCTCCAAGATTGTGCCCTAGCCGAAGCTGCTAGCTTGGGGTCGATGACCGAAGATGATTCGCTTAGAAGACTCTGGGGCGAAACCGAAGCTAGCTTAGAGAAGATCCCGTTGGGAATCCATCCAGCAACCGTAGTGGAGTTCTCGAGTCATGTAGGGCTCGGTGTCCTCGATGTCGAGGGACGCCACTACCCCTTCCACTGCGTTAGTATTACTGACGGTTCTCGTGAGGTGGACGTTGGTAGTCTCGTCTGCGTTCGCCTGGTAGCCAGCATTGGTGGCAGCTACCAGGCGAACGAGGTTATGAAAATCTAGGCCTTTTCATCAGGTTTTTCCTTGATAGCGCTGATCTGCACGAAGGCTAACTTGAGCTGGGAGAGTGCCTCCTGCACCTCGGCTTCCGCCATTCCAAGTCGGCCCTTGAGACCCTCTGTAATCGCGCTGAGGGCGTCGATGGCGAGGCTTGCATCCTTGAGCTTTGGCGGTGTCGCCGATAGGTAGATGGCTGCTAACTCGAAGAGTCCATAGCAGTGATTGGTTACGACGTCTTCGGCGGCGGCATCAAGGAGTTCTTTTCGCAGCTGCTCTACTGATGCCTCTGCATTTCTTACTTCCTCGGTTGTCGGCTCCGAAGCCCCATTTTCCTGGGGAGGATTTTGTTCTTTTTTAGGAGGAGGAACTGGCCTCTCTCCATCTGGTGTCCAAAGAGTACTCACAATCAGCTAGACTAGGCGATCTGCGCTAACTGGAAAGCGGGGCGATGGCTCCCACCTGACCGCCGATGGGCGAGTTTTAGGTTTTGGTGTGTGGGCGAAGTCTACTTCGCTTTCCCGCGAACGCACGGCAGTAAATTTTGTACTGTGCTTTGAAGGGAGTGATGCTAGATATCCGCACCTAATGGGAATGAGCCGAGGATCAACGAGCGAATAAGGGTTCGTGAGGTTCGGTTAGTTGATCCCGAAGGAAACCAGCTTGGCATAAAGCCGACACTCGAGGCCCTCGCACTTGCGAGGCAGATGGACCTCGACTTGGTGGAAGTTGCGCCGATGGCGAATCCGCCGGTAGCTCGAATCATGGATTACGGGAAGTTCAAGTTCGATGCCGCTCAAAAGGCGAGGGAGTCTAGGCGTAGGTCGTCGGCAATTCAGATCAAAGAGATGAAGTACCGACCAAAGATCGGCGCTGGGGACTTTGACACCAAGACCAGGCAGGTGATTAGATTTCTCAACGAGGGACACAAGGTGAAGATCACCATTATGTTCCGAGGGCGAGAGATCTATCATCCTGAAATTGGTAAGACGATACTTGATCGCGTCGCCGAGGCCTCTACGTCGGTAGGGAAAGTCGAGACGGCGCCGAAGCTTGACGGCAGGAACATGTTGATGGTTCTTGCGCCGGACAAGCGGGTCGTGCCAAAGACGGCTTCAGCGGTTCATAACGATGCGGAAACGCCCGTCGACCAAGACGACGTCGCTAGCTCCATTTCAAGTATCACCGGCCCCCAAAGCGATGAGACAGTTACTGATGAAGAGATAGAAGAGGGCTGATTAAAAATGCCAAAGATGAAGACAGACAAGGGCGCGCAGGCTCGTTTCAAAGTAACCGGGACGGGCAAGCTTCGCAGACGTAAGGCGTTCAAATCTCACATTCTGGAGAAGAAGTCCTCCAAAAGGATTAGAAGACTCTCCAGAGAGTCCGATGTTGCGCCTGGCGATGCAAAGAGGATGAAGCGCCTTTTAGGCATGTAGACGTCATCGGGTAGGCCCGATGTACAAGATTTTAGGTTGCGGCGATGCGTGTCAGCCGCAGTTGAATGAGTTAAGGAGAAGCTATGGCAAGGGTGAAGCGCGCCGTACACGGCAAGAAGGGTAGACGCAAAGTCCTGGAGCTGGCCAAGGGGTATTACGGCAATAAGAGCCGTAGTTACCGTGCGGCTAATGAGCAGGTAATGCACTCCCTGAACTACGCGTACAGGGATCGCAGGGCTCGCAAAGGCGATTATCGCAAGCTCTGGATACAGAGGATAAATGCTGCGGCTCGTGAAAACGGAATCTCTTATTCGAGATTGATTTATGGACTCAAGCAAGCGGGAGTCGAAGTCGACAGAAAAGTTCTTGCTGAACTAGCGGTGAATTCGCCAGAGACTTTTGCAACCCTGGTCAAGGTGGCTAAAGAGGCGAGTCCCGAATCGGCGCCGATCGAAGCCCAGGAGTAGGAATCTCGTTGGGCGAGCCGATAAAGTCGAACTCTAATCGACTTATCAAAGAGGTTAGGAAAATTTCAAAAGACCGGTCGGAGCGCAATCGCCTCGGCCGGTTTTTGATTGAGGGCTATAAGTTCGCCTTAGAGGCGATTAATGAGCATAACGCCTGCGAGACGGTCATAGTTAGTGAGTCTTACACCGGTTTGGAGTCGGCGCTGATCCTCGACGCAGCGCACGTCGCCGGGTGCGAAGTCGTTTGGGTGACGGAATCTATTATGGGCCTGATCTCAGAGTCGAAGACTCCTCAGGGAGTCATCTGTATCTGTAGAATCCCCGAAGAGTTTACGCCTCTTCCCGATCCTAGCTCGGCGATCTTTGCCCTATCGGGAATCCAGGATCCAGGGAACATCGGGGCGATTATTCGGGTAGTGGCGGCCCTGGGACAACCGGGCATAGTGATATCGTCTGACTGCGCAGACCCATTTTCTCCCAAGGCCGCCCGAGCGTCCGCCGGGCACTGTCTAAGCGTTCCGATTCGGATCAGCTACGACCTCGCCGGAGTGATAGATGAATTCAGGTCCTACGGTGCGAAGGTCTTCGCTGCCGGCGGAGGTGGGACATTGACTCTGTCGGACTGTGAGGATCTGTCTCGAACCCTTGTGCTGTTTGGTTCCGAGGGATCTGGCATTTCCCAGGATTTACTGGCGATGACCGACGGGGTAATTTCGATTCCAATGGCCAAGGGGGTCGAGTCGCTCAACGTCGCGGTGGCGGCCGGAGTGATAGGGTACATGCACTCGGGTGGTCGCCCTGGCCTAGGACGCTCTGAACTGGTCGAAAGCTGAAAGTCCGGCGTCAGCTCAGCCGAGCTATCTCCTGCTCCTCAGTGGAGTCAGGAGACGAAAGAGCGGCTTATGGCGCTTATATATCTTAGAAAATACGTCGTAGTAGTCGTCGAGTAGTTCCTCGTTTGGGAGGTGGGGGATGAATATCTGATCGATCTCTACGGCAGCTTTAATCTCAGAGCGGCTGATGGTGCCGTTTCCGAAGAGGGCCATGAGTCCGGCGCCCTTCAGATTGGCGTAGATCGGATCCTTCACCCTATGTATCTCCGTTTTCAGCACGTCGGCATGGATTTGACACCAGAGGTCCGAGTTGGCTCCGCCACCTATGATCCTCACTTTGTCAGGCCACCTTCCCGCTACGAACTTGACAAAGGGCTCCATTAGCCATCGATTTGACAGCGCGACTCCTTCCAAAACGGAGCGAGTGAGGTCAGCCCTCGTTGTGGCGAGGGACAAGCCGATGAAAGCCGCTCGTGCGTTTTTGTCGTCGACTGGAGACCTCTCACCAGCCAGCCACGGGGTGAATACCACGCCATTTGATCCCGGTGATGACCGAGAGCCCAAGGAGTCGAGTTCAGAAAAGCTAGTGGCCCCTTGGGAGACTGGGCCATTGTCGAAGAAGTTGTCCCTGAACCAGTCGAGAGATTCACCGGCAGTTTCGTGATTGTTGGCGATCAGATATTCACCTGGAAAGATCCCTGGCACCGAAGCGATCGAGTGGGCTATATCGGTCTTTTTTTTCGAGGTCGGCGCCGATATCCAGGCGGTGGTGGAGAGGCATAGATGAACCTCGTCAGCGTCTATTGACCCGGAGCCTATCGCTCCGGTGTGAAGGTCTGGCAGGCCAGTAATAACGTTGGCTCCAAAATCGAGGTGTAGTTCGTTAGCGGCGGCTTCGGATATTTTTCCAATCACCGATCCAACCGGAATGAGCCTAGGGAGCTTCGCCAATGGCATCTTGGTGATTCGGATCAGTCTCTCGTCGTATCGGTAACGGTCCAAATTGGTGTTGTCAGTCAACCAGCTCGCCGTCATCGAGGCGTGAGTAGCGGCGGCAATTCCAGTCAACTTCATCGATATAAAGTCAACGGGCTCGAGGTACCAGCTGGTTTTTGCTGCGATTTCTGGCAGCTCGTGCTCGATATAGTTTATGTGGCCGATAGGGTCGGCCCCGGATCTAGACGGCGCTCCGCCGGTTTTTCTTATAAAGGCCAGGGCCGCCAGCGGATTGTAGCCCATGAATTTTCCGCCAATAATCGACTCGGAGTAAGATGCCCCGCTCTCATCCATCCAGAGGAAGCATTCACCCACGGGGTCTCCAGTCGCATCTACGGGCACCGTTGAAGCCCATTGGCCGGTAGCGCAGATAGCTACGAGTGCGTCTTTGGGATCAAACTCCTCCACAATTGAGTGGATCATTTCCGCTATCGACGCCCACCAAGACCTCGGATCCTGGGTGGCGGATCGTGGCCCGTAGGGGTGACGGGTTGAAATCTCCGCCGTCCGCTTGGAAATGAGGGCTCCATCGGTTCTAACGAGACCGACTTTCACCCCACCCGTGCCGAGGTCGATACCTAGTGCAAAGCGCTCCTTAGCCATACGTTTTCCTTATTGCGCTAGCCCGTAGAAAGCGTCCAAAGCCCCCACGAGGAGTTCCTCAACCACCTTGTTTCCTTCGACGCTGCCCGCCAATCCGTAGAGCGCGGATGACTCAGCCTGTCCGAGGTCGGGCCCCTTAGCGTAATTGACGGCATCTCTAAGGGTAGAGAGGAACTCCTCCATTACCGTCGGATAGGTGTTAGGGCGGGTGACACAGAAGTGGAGGCCGGGTGGGAGTTGCAGACCGTTGAGTCGCCAGCCATTCTTGCTCAAGTAGTCATTGACGTGAAAGATGTCGATTGCATCAGAGCCGAATCCAACCAAGAAAGTTGGGTCCCCGTATATCCGAAGTTCTGCTATCTCCTGGATGCCCTTCTTCAAGAGGTCAGCGGTTCGGAATATGTCTCGGGCGATCTCCAGGTAGCCTTGCTCCCCGAGGGTGACCATCGATGCCCAAGTGGAGGCGATGAGTCCTCCAGAGCGAGACCCGGCCATTCCCGGGGATAGGTAGAGGCCGCCCGGCCAGTCGGGATAGGTGAAGTACTGGTGTTTCCTCAGCTCTTTGTTCGCATACATTAGCACCGAAGTTCCCTTGAGGCCGTAGCCATACTTGTGGGTGTCGGCGGAAATCGAGGTCACACCTTCGACCGAAAAGTCAAAATCGCCTATTGGATATCCGAGCTTCTTGCCAAATGGTAGCAAAAATCCGCCCAGGCAACCGTCGACGTGAAGTCCGATGTCGTGGGCGATGGCAAGTTGACCGAGTTCTGCTATCGGGTCGACCAATCCGTAGGGGTAGGAACCCGCCGATCCGACTAGGGCGATGGTGTTCCGATTTATGTGGTCTTCTACCCAGTTCAGGTCTACTAAAAAGTCCTTGTCCAGTGGAGCACGCAGAACTCGAACCCCGAAGTAGTGGCCGCCTTTGTCAATTGCGACATGAGCGGAGTTAGGTATTATTACCTCTGGAGCGGATATCCCTTTGGTCTGAGAGGCCCACTCCCGGTAGGCGAAGAGTTGCGACATAAGCGACTCGCTTCCACCCGAGGTTAGAACTCCACAGGCCGAGCCCCCAAGGGATTCCCCATTCATCAAGGAGAGGGTCATGGCGACGATCTCTCCCTCGAGCTTGGTCGAGCTCGGGTACATGTCCCGCTGTAAAACATTAGAGTGGGCAAAGTAGCGGAAAGCCTCGGTCAGAAAACGATAGTGGTCGTGATCTCCCGAGTAGATCGAACCCGAGCACCTTCCTTCGTCGCCGACCTTGTCTTCCTTCTCCGACATTTCTCGCAGGACCCCAAGGACCTCGTCCCTCGCTACGCCGACATTAGGTAGCGTCGAATAGGTGGTGTAGCGGTCTCGGTAGGGGTAGAAGTAGTCGTTAATCCCAGAGAGATCTCCTTGTGTATTGCTCGACACGCGAGCCCCCTTTCGAAAGCTGGTTGGTTTTTAGTGGTCGGTTGAGTGAGCTTCAATTGCGGCCAATTAGGCCTCGGCCAATGGATACTCTTCAATCGGCCGGACTCCTGCCTCGCCTTGCGAGATCCTTTTTCTAAGGGCGATAAGGTACCAAGCGAGAGAGAGGACGGTCGAACCCACCACTATTGCGTCCGCTAGCCGGAAGCTGGATGGAAGCGAAAGTGATAATATCATTGCGACGGTCCAAACTAGCACAATTGCGATGACTGGTTTTGCATAACTTCCAAGGTTGAAACTGCCCGGTATGGCTTCCAGTGCTTTTCGCTTGTAGGCATAGGCGATAGTAATCATGAAGTAGATGATGAACGGAATTATCGCCGTCGCTCCAACTAGCGTGTCGAAGCTATTCTTCTGGGTATAGCCGAAGATGGTAAATGCGACGTTGATCGCCCCAAACACCAACAGTGCGACGATGGGGGTTTGGGTAGTGTGATGCACCTTCTTGAAAGCGGCGCTAAAAGGCAGCATGTTGTCCCGAGCCATAGAGTAGACGAGCCTTGCTTGGGCGGCGGTGCCCACCACGCTGATGGAGAAGATAGAAAATATCACGAAGGCAATGAACAGTTTCACCACCCACCCGGGAAGCCAGTAGTTGGCGATAGCTAGTAGAGGGAGATTGGTCGATTCGATGGCCTTTATCGAAGGTATCGCTACCGAGAAGCCGATCAATGCGACAAATCCCAATACCACCGAGGCTCCTACGGCGATAAGAACAGCTTTCGGAACATTTTTTCTGGCGTCTAGTGCCTCCTCTGCCAGGTCCGCAGCCAATTCAAAACCCACCAGAGTGTAGGCGCCGAGTATTGCCGCTAGCACGATCGAATACCACATCGCATTGTGCGTGGTGGCGGTTGTGTTGGCGAGAATCCCCCAACCGTATGGTGAGGGCTTGGATTTGATCCCCCAAAGCACCATCAGCAGGATGCCAAATACTACGGTGCCAATGATTTCGGTGATCACCGCTGCCGAGTTGACCTTCGAGGCGAGCTGTACTGAAACGATATTCAAAAGCAAAGGGACCATCATGATAATGATGGTGACACTGAGAATTAGATGTCCCGAAGGGTGGTCGATACCAAATTCAGACAATAAAAGCGGCGTTCCGACCAGCAGGAAGATCGCACCTCCGCCTACTGTCATGTACAGCAAACCGAAGAAACCCACAAACCAACCGTAGGTAGATGAGACCAGCCGAGCACTCCACTGATATGCATATCCAGCTAAGGGGATCCTCGTTCCCAATTCAGCCACGACCAAGGCGACTAGTAACTGGCCTGCGCCCACGATCAGCCATTCCCAGATGCTGGCTGGACCGAAGTAGCTCATTGCGACGCCAAAACTCAAAAAGATACCTGTTGTAATCGATATGATCGAGAATGAGACCCCAAAGAGTGCAAAAAAATGCAACGACCTCTTGAGATCCTGTTTGTATCCGAACTTGTTGACTATTGATCCCTCTTGATCCTGAGTGGACTGAGCTAATCTGGTCGGATCCTCAGCAGTCGACATCGATCTCCCCCGCTCCAAAGCATTGAAAGAGGCCCCCCTCAATCTCCGATTCGGCACTACTCTAGAGTATTTTTGCGGCCAATAGTCGTCGGGAAGGAACTTCGAATTGACCCAAAGAGACTTGTCCTTTCCAAGGGGCGCTTCGACTTCGCCGTTCGGGAAAATTCGATTAGAGAATCGACTCAACCGTGTCTTGAAACACCTCAGTGTGTCTTTCAACGTCGGTACTCGTGTGGTAGGGCGAAAAGAGGGCCATATTGTGAAATGGGGTCAAAAGGATCGACCTATTTAGCGCGAAAAGATGAAAGTAGCGGTCCAGCTCTGGGTCTATGGCTTGAGCGGCCTCCTTGCCATTTCTGGGCGCAGGACAGAACCAGTACTCAGACCGTGATCCAAGATTTTGAACCGACCAATCGAGCTCGTACCTAGTAATTATTTCTCTGACACCGTCTGCCCAACTTCTTGCCAGGGGTATCGACGCTTCATAGTGCCCTTTGGACAGAGAGTTGGCCAAGGTAGCGCGAGTCGCCCTTAGCGAAAAAGCATTTGCGGTTAGCGTGCCGCCTATGCCGCTCACGTCGATTGAGTCCTCATCCATCATCTTCTCGAGTTGGGTGGCCACCTCCCCGGTCATGCCAAAGGCTGCCGATGGTATTCCTCCGCCTATCGGCTTTCCAATAGTCAGGAGGTCGGGTTTGAGCCCATATTGCTTGCCGTATCCACCTGGACCTACACAGATTGTGTGCGTCTCGTCGATGATGAGCAGGGTGCCGTACTTAGTGCACAGCCCCCTTAGTTTTTCATGAAACCCATCTTCGGGCAGTACAATTCCGATGTTCGTCAAGGCGGGCTCGGTCAGCACGGCTGCGACATCTTCTGAGCGAAGGGCTTCCTCCAGTGCGACAAGGTCGTTGAACTGGACAACCTTTGTAGTCTGGGCTGGGTCAAATGCCGACGTAGTATTGCCTAGTCTCGGAATAACCCTTCCAGCCTCGTCGATAGTCACGAGGGTCTCATCGACCGTTCCATGATAGCACCAGTCGAATACGAGGATCTTGGTTCGCTTGGTTACGAATCGAGCGAGCCGTAAGGCGAATCGGTTGGCATCGGTAGCAGACAAGGCAAACTGCCACTTGTTTAGTTCGAACCTATCCGAGAGGGCCCTCGCCACTTCGATAGCGTCTTGCGACGGCATCATCGTGGTAATGGCCGTTTGTGACTGGTCTATTATTGCATCGGCGAGGTAGGCCGGGGCGTGGCCGGTCATTGCTCCGGTATCACCAAGCGCAAAGTCGATATAACTATGACCATCGACGTCGATAACCTTTGCACCCGAAGCAGACCTGGCGAATAGCGGGAACGGCCCGGGCCATCTTTTCATCCAAGCCATAGGTACACCGCCGAGTAGGTGTTGCCTGGATTTCCTATACTGCTCCTTGGATTCTGGATGCTCCTCGATGAAACGATCGGACTCTCTTGCCAAGGCCCCTTTTAGTTTGCCTCTATCGATCACTTGTCCCCCAACAAAACTAGGAATCCGTTGCAATTTATCCTATTTATTGAGGATAGGTGTGAGATTCGGATTGTTTAATGGGGAATTCAGTGGATCGAGGTTCGGACAACCTATATTCAAGTCAAGGCACAACTCGCGTCAAACAGCCGGTCCACCGCCAGTGCCTGGGTTCATAGCCGAGTTGGCCCACGAACGCCAAGCTGTAGGCATGCAACCCAAGTTTGGCGGGATTTCGTTTGTCTACTGATCAAACGCTCTCCTTTGATCAGCCGAGCGTTACCGTCATCTGAGAGGCCGACTGGCCAAATCTACTTATCGTCCCGCGGGCGAACTCGCGATTAAACTCCTTCGGAGCTGACCACCGCACGGTGTTAGTACTGCAGCGGACTCTCCAGCGCTATGCAGCGGTTTCAGGGTTTGGCCGGCTTCCACCGAAGAGCAGCCCAGTGCTTCAGTCCGAAACCCTAGCGTTCCCCCTCCACGCGGTTCGCGCAATTTGGCGTTCGTAACAGTCACTGCAAACCAATTAGATGAGTTCGGTGATCCCGGGGTAAGCCGGTAGTGGAGGTAAGACCGCTTTCCTCGCTCAGTAGTACGGACCTAACTGTGGCATGCACGGACGCCTCCGGGCCCAAGGATCTGGCTGAGCTACAGATCCCCGACTAGACCTGTAGCGGATACTTGGATCTCATTACCAAGAAGCGAACGCAACCTTCAACGTCCTCGCCGAGGGTTTGCGCCTGCTCGCAATTGAGCAACCTACTGCGGCCACCGAAGGTGGGAGACTGAAAAATTTAAATGCGCCTGACGTAATACTGGCAGCGGCGACGGCAGCGACAAGGAATCAGAAACAAAGAGCGAAGTCGGACGATTATGCCAGCCCAAAGTGAACCCAGGAGTCTCAGTCTTTTGGGGCGAGGAGATCGTTAATTAGCGCGCACCTACTCATGGCGGCACTGTTGAATTCTGGCGAGTGCTCCGCTTTAGCCATGGCCACGTACAGCGAAGCTACCGCCAAAGCTGGTGCAGAGCATCCGTCGATTTGTTGTACCTAGTGCGTCACTTTTCTTCGGAACCACCCATAACGTCTTCAGGCTGGGCTTCGGAACCGCCCATAACGTCTTCAGGCTGGGCTTCGGAACCACCCATAACGTCTTCAGGCTGGGCTTCGGAACCACCCATAACGTCTTCAGGCTGGGCTTCG
>JABEUM010000096.1 GCA_013044475.1 Acidimicrobiaceae bacterium
GTTCCTTCGCTTGTCGCAGTGGTCAAAAAGCCCTTGCCTTCATTTGATCTCGATGGTCCGTTAATCGCTGCAAAGCCTCCTCAATCACTTCAGGCCTCTTGCAGAAAGTCCACCGAATCTGACCCTTGTCCTTAGTTTGATCGTGATAGAAGGCTGAGACTGGTATAGCAACGACTTGTGCAAGATTTGCTAGCTCAACGCAGAATCTCGCGGCAGAACTTCCGCTTGAGCCTCCTAGATCAGATACTACAAAGTATGTACCTGACGTGGGAAAAGTCGAAAACCCAAGCCGATTAAGCCCTTCAACAAGGCGGTTTCGCTGATCTTCCATTGGCCTTCTTACCTGTTCAGTAAATAGTTCAGCATTATCAAGCGCATATGAAATGGCATGTTGGAATGGAGCCGCATTGACATACGTCATAAACTGCTTTGCCGAGCGAGTTGCCGCCACTAAAGGAGCCGGGCCCGTGGCCCATCCCACCTTCCAGCCGGTAAATGAAAAACTCTTTGCGGCTGAAGATATGGTTAGAGTTCTGTCTCTCATTCCGGGGAGAGTGGATATTGGGAAGTGCATACCCTCGAAAACAAGGTGCTCGTAAACTTCATCGACAACGACCAGGAGGTCATTTTCGACTGCAACTTTCGCAATAGCACTGAGTTCTTGTGGCGTGAAGACCTTTCCAGTCGGATTATGTGGCGTGTTGAGCAGAATTACCTTCGTTCTATCCGAAATCACCTTTTCTAAGTCAGATGGATCAAACTCAAAGCGCGCCCCTTTTAGCGAAACTACTTTCCTAGTTGCGCCAGCGATCGCTACCGAAGCGGCATAAGAGTCGTAGAACGGTTCAAACAAGACGACTTCATCGCCCAAGTTGCAAAGACCGACCATTGCAGCACAGACCGCCTCGGTCGCTCCGGCGGTTATAAGCACCTCCTTCTCGCTGTCAACCTCAATCCCGTAGTAACGCAACTGGTGTGAAGCTACCGCTCTACGAAGTTCAGGAATCCCAGGACCCGGCGGGTACTGATTATGGCCCGCTCGAATCGCTTCAATCGCCGCATCTGCTATCTCATGTGGACCGTCGCTGTCGGGGAATCCCTGCCCAAGATTGACAGAAGAAGTGGCCACTGCGAGGGCTGACATCTCGGCAAAGATCGTAGAGTGAAATTCGGCTAATTGACGATTAAAGTTCAGGGCTTTTCTCACCTAAACCAGCCTAAACAGCGTCTTTGTGTGACCTAGGCACTTCTGGAAACTTCTTTTGGCCCGCGTCAATGCAATACAGTTTTGCTGAGCCGAATTTTCGCACATAGAGAAGGTCCGATAGAGAAAGTCCACCGTGGATCATTCTTGGCCTCGGCCACTTTCTCACAGAATCGATGTTGCCTCTGGGCATTTTGCGCCATGTATTGCGCGTGCCTGACATTTCAAAGTGGCAGAAAGTATCTATACTCAGGAGAGTCGGCGACTTGTACAGCAAAAACGCCTGTGCTGACCGATGGAGAGAAAGTTAATGGAGGTGGGTTTGGATTCGGCTAGACGCTCGCTTAAAGGCGTCCTTGGCAAGCGGGAAGTACTAGTTGCAGTCTCACTTATTTTTTTTCTTGTGGTTATGGCGCTGGCATCCGTGGGTTTCGGAACTATTCCCGCATTAGGGTCCGCATTCAATCCAGCGACCGGAGTCTGGTCCATCGCCCGGACGGCAAACTTGCCCAAGACGACTTCTTTGCATTTAGCGGGGCTGAATTACCCTGTGACCGTGAGTTTCTCAAAAGATGGCGTCCCTTATGTTTACGCACAGAATGATCACGACTTATTTATGGCAATCGGGTACCTCCAGGCAGCAAATCGACTCTTCGAAATGGACGTGCTCAGGCGAGAGGCCTCGGGAGGACTAACGCAGATCCTTGGCCCAGGAGCATTGAATACCGACAAACTGGAACTTACCCTTGGATTAGGAAGAACCGCAGCCGCCGAGTGGGCAAACATGGATAAGGCTGGGGGAGCGGTGAAGGCTGATCTATTGGCGTACTCCTCTGGGGTCAATAACAGAATCGCGCAAGATGAAGCGAGTGGTAATCTACCGGTCGAATTCAAGCTTCTGAAATATACTCCGGCACCGTGGACGCCGGTTTCTTCTTTGCTTATTCAAGGGGATCTGACCCAGCAGATGGATTTCACCACAACCCCGATTGACTACTCCCTCTTGGCTGGGGCTGTCGGATATAAAAGGGCTATGCAGCTCTTCCCAGTCAACTTTCCAAATCAACAGAACCCTTACGACCCTGGCCCGTATCGAAAGCTCCCACCGGTTCCATTGGGTGCCCGCATACCCGGCACTACTCCAGTCTTAGCCCCTTCGCAGGGATCGGCAACTTCGGCAGCTTATCTTCAAACTGGCAAGGCGGCTTATCCTGGTAAGTACATTTCGGCAGCCGAAGCATCGTCGATCAAGTCGATTGAGAGCTGGATATCATCGACACTGCCGCCAATGTTGAGGCTCGGATCGGCTTCCAATAACTTTGCCGTGATGGGAGTGAAGTCGTCGGACAAGAGCGTAATCCTAGAAGGGGATCCCCATCTTGATCAGACACTTCCGTCTATCTGGTATCAACTTGTCGCCAATTCACCCGACATACATGTTGCCGGGGTGAGCGTACCTGGACTCCCAGGCATTTTGATTGGAAGGAATCAGACCATCGCGTGGAGTCTGACCGACAGTCAGGATCAGGCGGCTTTTTTTTATCAAGAGGTGACGTCCAAGAGTAGGCCAAATGAGTATTTCTGGAGGGGCAAGTGGTATCAGATGAAGGTATACCACTACGCCATCAAAGAAAAAAGCGGCGGTTCGGTTCCCTATACGGTAAAAGTTACGGTACATGGCCCATTGCTAGCTCAAAACGGAATGACTCTAGCGGTCGACTGGATGGGTGCTCTGCCAACAGATGATTTGGGCGCAATGTATGGTGTCTATCAAGCAACTAACTACAGCCAATTCAGAAATGCACTTCGAGGGTGGAAGGCTCCGACCTTGAACTTCATCTACGGAGACAAGAGCGGAAATGTTGGAATTATCTCGGCTGGTGTTTACGGGGTAACAAAGGGGTCCAAGCCGTGGCTCCCGATGTCGGGTTCGGGTGGCTCGGACATCATCGGCGCAATCCCATTTTCAGAGAACCCCCAGACCTATGACCCGTCGTCGCATTTTGTCTTTTCAGCTAACCAGAGGCCTGTGCGATCAAACTACCCCTACTACATAGGAACTACAGCAAACTTTTTTGCAACCGGATACCGGGCAAATATTATTCACAACTACCTCGTGAAGCATAAGACCCTGAGCACCAGTCAGGCTATTTCCCTGGAGCTAAGTGTCAAAGACTTCCTAGCGTCGGAGATAGTCCCAAAGCTCCTAAAAGTCCTTAAGACGACCGTAGGGCCCGCGGGTGGTGCCCTTGGACATAACTACTCCGAAGCAATCTCCCTCTTGAAGGGCTGGAACTATCGAATGAATTCGAATTCGTCTTCGGCAACTATTTGGTGGTACTTCTGGAGCAACTACCTCAATTCGACATTTGGGCCACTGTGGAAAAGCGCATCCGTGCCGACTGGAGTAGATCCTGCTTTGAAGATTGGGCCAAATATGACGCCGCTAGATGTAGTTTTGGAACAGTGGACACTAAAGGACAAAACCATCCCAATGGACCTGGGCGCCCCAGGCCAGTCGGTTTCGATAAGTAGCCTCATGACGCAAGCATTCTCAACGACAGTCGGAGAACTCACTTCCAAACTCGGGGCTAATCCCAACAACTGGCAGTGGGACAGGGTCCATTTCAGGCAATTCCCGTCACTGACGTTTGTTGGCGCACTTGGTTATGGACCGCGAGGTTCGTCGGGTGACATCTGGACGGTCAACGCAGCAGATGGCACCCTAACATCAAAGGCAGGTCCAAGCTGGCGAATGATTGTGAACTTCAACCACCCCTCCTACGCAGTGTACCCTGGGGGTCAGTCTGAAAATCCGCTCTCAAAGTGGTATGAAAATGACATCTCTCTATGGTGGAACGGAAAATATCGGATCTTCAGTCAAGAACTTTCCAAGACAAATACGCTATCAACGTGGACTCTTCTGCCATGACAGAGGCCGAATCGGCAAACAGTGCCGAATCAAACGAAGCCAAAAACAAGATTCTTGACCGAGGGTTACCGGTAAGACGGTACCTGGTAATAGCGTTAGCGATCATCTTCGTTGCCGCGATGTGGATTTCAAATGACCATGGCATGTGGATCATGACGTCTGTGTTAGGTGGGATCTGGGGAGTAGTATTTAAGTCCAAAAAAAGCTACCTGGGAGCCACTCTCCTTGGGGGCCTCGCATGGCTGCTCCCTTTGCTTTGGGATATGTTGCTCGGACTTGACATACCGAAAGCTGGAACGGTTGTAGCTGAGCTAGCTGGGCTGGGTGGATCATTTCTTATTCCACTGCTAATCACTATTTTAACCGGTGGACTCCTGGCCTTCGCCGGAGCCTTCCTGGCACGATCGGTGTATTTGTTAGCCAAGTTCCGCCTTACAGATCTCGCTCAGGCCAATAAGGCTCGTGGGTGGTAGGAGTTTGCGTTGAGCTTGCCAGTTCGATCCGAAGCACAAAAGGGCTGGCCTTAGCGCCCATCGTCAGGGGCGAGGTAACTGTTTTAGTGACTAGCTCCGACTGGTAGTGCCTGCTTTATCCAACTCGTGGATTCACGATTCGTCAGTAGTTATCAACAAGACAGTGATGGGGGTCCCCCTATGGCTTCAATCCTCGATCAGTTAAGCTGAAAGGATGGAACGAATCAGCCTGAAGCGACCAAAACTGAAAGCACTACTGGCTTTTTTGCCGCTGATCGCACTACTGGCGAGCTGTGGTTCGGCGAGTAA
>JABEUM010000097.1 GCA_013044475.1 Acidimicrobiaceae bacterium
CATCAGAAGGCCTCTGCTTCGGTAGCCAATAGCCTTCGAAGCCACGGCGGTGGGTTACCGGCTAATAAAGCCTGGAATCTCAAAAGGAGTGAATCAATCATACTGCCATCGGCAACCTTCATCGGATGTATACGAGAATTCGTAACGCGCGCCGCAGCGCCACCACCTATGGCGGTCAAGTAGACGATCGCACAGTCTTTAATTGCCCGAATACGCTCGTCGAGTTTGTCAACTTCCGTCTCCTGGTGAGCCTGACCCACCACAAAACGGGATGCTATAAACAGCTGGCTATCGATCGTCAGTTCATAAACGTCAAAACGGCTACACCATCCGAAATGCTCATCGACCGCGATACCGTCGGTAGTTGCAAAAGCAATCCTCAGCATCAGACCTCCTCCGGTAAAACCACATCAAACCCGCCTTCTTCTAATTTCCATTTGTTGACTTAGTCGTTAACCCCATGGCCTAACCCTTGCGACCACTAGAGGAGTGGCGATCGCCATAATCAGAAAGGCAGTTAGCAACCCTAAATAGGAGATCTAATGTCCCCCGGTAGCCAGCTGTCAGCTGATACTGCTGCCCGAAGCGGTCATACACGGGAAAACCAATACAGAGGTGTGCTGCTCTGAGCCGTTGCGCAATAGGTCGAGCGTGACTCGAAGCTACTATCAACTCCGCCCCAGCTTCAGATGCCCTCGTTTCAAACTCACCCAGATCACCTACTATCACCTCGTCGCAGGGCATCATTTCCAGTGCTGACGAG
Organism: Acidimicrobiaceae bacterium; assembly: GCA_013044475.1. GTDB lineage: Bacteria > Actinomycetota > Acidimicrobiia > Acidimicrobiales > Acidimicrobiaceae > JABEUN01. Next base: position 764 of record JABEUM010000097.1, read on the forward strand.
GTGCTAGGTGAGACAGCTACTACGACATAGGCCCCCATCTCGTCGAGCAATGAACTTACAGCCAACAGGAGATCGGGCTCCAGTGCTAACGCAACTCGAACGCCACCAAGAACAAAATGCGTGTCGAGCATCGCGTCTGCAAGGCGTCTTCGCCAACGCATCAACTCTCCAGGAACCGCCCGGCCACTTATCTCCGAGAGACCAGCGAGAAATGCGTCCACCGCCCCTAGTCCTGTCAATCGGGGGTAGTTCAGAGCAGGAATTCCCAAGCGGCTCTTCAGCTGCGAGCCAGCAGCAAAAACTGACGATCCAACTGCGAGAGTCGCTCCTGAATTACCAATTTCTCGTATTTCAGCGACAGTGGTTCCTCCCGTGGTCAGTCCTGACCAGTCGTCCGCCAAGTGTCCATCCATGGATCCAGAGAGATTCGGTAACACAATTGGATCGAGACCAAAGGCACTCACAATGCCCATTAGTTCCTCAACGTCTAGAGCGGCTAGATGAGGCCCAACTAGCAAATTCACCTGGCTGGGCTTTGCGGAACCGACTTCGGAAACTGTGTCTACGACCGCCTCTACTGCGGAAGCCCAGCCGCGCTCCAGCCCTTCTTTGAAGTCCGGAGTAGGAGCAAATACTACCAGCGGCCCATCATCACCACACCTTGATTCCGAGAAACGTCTGACTATCGCCGCCGAGTCGTCGCCGCTCATCTCCGTAAGGCCGGTCGAGAGTACTCCGATGATGTCGGGATGAAGCGTAGTTGCTATGGTTTCAAGGGCGACTTCAAGCGACTCTTCGCCTCCCATGATTACCGTTGACTGGACTAAAGCGGTGGTCTGTAGCGGGATCGGCTCTCGAAAGTGTCGAGTGAGCAATGCCTTTGCAAATGCCGAACAGCCTTGTGAGCCATGCAGCAACGGCATCGAACGATTCAACCCAAGAATAGCCATCGTTCCACCAAGCGCTTGGCTATGCTTTAGCGGATCTGTCACCACCCCGTTAAGTGTCCTGTGAATGCGAGTCATCACGCTGACTCCGCTATTCGTTGGGCCAATGTCGACGATGAATCCGAAAGCAGGCCTGCATTTTGATATTTGGCCTTGTCCCACGGCGCTGGTGCACGTACCTGTTCCCAAACTGGACTACTAATTGCCAGATGCAGTCGTTTGGCCAGTTCAACCATACCGTCGTATCCCGCGTATGCGAAATGTCTCTCCTGATTAATGTCAAGAAATGGCACACGGCTCTTTAGCGCCGTGTACTGATTTCGGCCTCCGGCAATTAATATGTCGGATCCTGTTTCCTTTACTATCCGCAACAGCTCGCTCGCAGTGCCCTGTTCGATCAGGATAGTTTTCTCCCCAACCAGTGCACTGATACGCTCTAGGTCCTCGGAGGTACTTTTCTTAACTCCGGTGCCGACCACTTCGATGCCAAGGTCCATAAGTGCAGACACAAGCGACCAGCTCTTCACTCCGCCGGTATATAGGACAGCTCGACGACCGCGTAGTGACTCTAAGTAAGGCGATAGTCGGGCTGCAACTTCAACCTCCTCCAGAGCGATCAGCTCTTCGGTTCGTCGTTGCAAGTCGGAATCATCTAAAAGTTTGGCGATGCTGCGCAGAGTTTGCGACATGTCGCTTACGCCATAAAAGCTTCCCTCGAACCATGGAACTCCGTAGGATTCCTGCAATTTGCGAGCTAGACCCAAAAGGGCTTTTGAACAGACAACCATTGTCGCTCTGGCTCTATGCGCCCAGGTAATCTCGCTGTAACGTGAATCGCCGCTAACTTTGGAAAGTACTCGAATTCCAAGCCGCTCGAAGAGCGGGAGGACCGACCACAGCTCACCAGCTATGTTGTATTCGCCCAAGAGGTTGATATCGTATCGCGTACGCTCGGGTGGCTCGCTTGTACCAATTACATAGTTGAACAGGGTGTCGCCGGCCAGCCGGTTTCCAAGGCTCTTGCTTCCCAAAAACCCTGGCGCATGGACGGGTATAACGGGTATGTGGATCATTTCTTCGGCGGCTTTACAGACCGAGTCGATGTCGTCACCGGTCAATGCGGTTACACAGGTCGAGTAAACAAAAATAGCAGCGGGTGAATACTTTGAGGCGATCTCCAAAATCGAAGAATGGAGCTTGACCTCTCCCCCAAAAACCATGTCTGCCTCAGAGAGGTCTGTAGTAAAACCGTGTCTATTGAGGGACGGCCCCGACGAAAGACTCCCGCGAGCATCCCAAGAGTTGGCGCAGCAGGCGATTGGGCCATGCACCAGATGCGCTACATCTGTGATCGGAACTAGGGTAATCATCGCCCCGTCAAAGGCACATCCGCCGGCCGTGGCTCCCGGTTTAGGCACAGGGCAGCCTTTAATTCGATCTTCCGCCTTCTTTTGTCGATTGTGATCGCAGGCCGGCTCGTCGAACAACTCTATCGGTTTTACTACAGCCACCTCATATCCTCCTATCGAACCAGGTCGAATCCGAATTCAGGCGCAGCCCGATCAATCTCGTCCAAAACGGTATTCACTAGCTGGGTCAGTAGATTGATTCCGCCTGTGTAACCTACAATTGGCGACCTGTGCATGTGGTGACGGTCAAAGATTGGAAAGCCCACTCTTACTAGAGGAACATTTGCCTCTCTAGATATGTACTTCAGGTGTGAACTGCCAATCAGGAGATCGACCGGCTCCGAAAACACGAGCGACCGCATGTGCCAAAGATCGTGGCTACTCCAAACCTTGGCGCTCTCTCCAAACGGGCTCGCCGAGAGGGTCTCTTTAGCCCGGGATGCGAAAGACTCATCGCCATTGGACGAAAGGACGTGCAGGGGCTGGATACCAAGCTCGAGCAGGAAACCAAGCAGAGCTACCACCAAGTCCGGATCGCCGGCTATCGCCACCTTCTTGCCGTGAAGGTAGGCATAGGAGTCGGTCATCGCATCCACCAGGCGTCCCCGCTCTTGGGATATTTCCAATGGAATAGGTCTCCCGGTGAGTCGAGCGACTTCCGACACGAAGCGATCAGTATTACCAACACCTATCGGCGTCGGGAGCACCACGATCTCTTGGTTCCAATTGTGGCTGATCATCTTCGCCGTTTGTCTAGTTGCAGTCTCCTGAAGCAGGATTGTCGCCTTAGACTTTGCTGCGTCGCTAGCTTCAGCAAGGCTCGTGCCACCAGGATACATTTCGTAACTGCCCGTAGCGGGGGCGTCCAAGG
>JABEUM010000017.1 GCA_013044475.1 Acidimicrobiaceae bacterium
GCGTTACAAGGTCGGTCCGCCTGCACGGGGCAAATGCCGTTTTCGGATTCCCCTTTCCCAAGGCGAGTAGCGAATGCTATCTGTGGACCTAAAGCTCAAGTTGACAAGTTGGGTGCAAGCGGCTGTTCAGGACTTTCGGATCGGAATCGCTGATTTGGACACTTTTCCGGCTAGGCCTTAGTTGGTTTAACGCCCTGGCCAAGCAACCTGATATATTAGCCCCAACTACTCGTAGAACTGGACCATGGGCTCGAAACTACGGCAGGGGTGGTAAATGTGGGGCAGGACAGACTTGAACTGGAACCGGCGTAGTAAGTTGCGGAAGTCGCTGTCGAATTGGTCGAAGCCAGCTCAAAAATTCCAAACTGCTTTCCAGTTCCAGATTGTCCGAGGAGGCAAAGGTAACTCTGACCGGATGGAGTATTGTTCAAGCCATAGACGTACACGGTCGCTGGATCCGAAGGTGTAGGGACCGACTCGGCAGAAGCTTGAGCTAATGAGATGCCGAAATTGGCTGACGAACTACATGAAGTCGCAAGACAGAACTTATCCTTGTTGTGATGGTAGATGATCTCGTTGGTAAGGGCGCTTTGAATGTTGGATTGGATCGTCCGGTCCTCGGCACCCGACTTTGCGTTCATGAAGGTCGGTATGGCTATAGCTAGCAAGGCGCCAATGATCAAGAGTACAACCATCAACTCGATCAGCGAGTAGCCGGCATCGTCTCGAAGTAAATCTCGATTGACAAGACGCTTCACTATTGCTCCGTTCGCTAATTAAACCCTTGGCCTACATGAATCTGGTTGTAAACTGCTTGCACTATGGTCGTAATGATTTCTTACTCACTTGACGCTATTTAATTTGTGATACTGAGTTACTGGCATAAGACCAGTTGAAAGGTCATTGTTAGTTTACACATTCGGGTAACAATGGACTACTCATGGATTATTGTGATAGCTGAATTGGAGTTATTTAGGGCTTTTAGCGAATGGAAGCCTAACCACGGTGCGTTCTATCGAGGCTCCTCTGGAGCTAGAACGCCCTAGGTCTATTCCGTAGCACCTGTTTTTAAATCTGCGGGCTGGCTTGATCTGACGCGGATATTGACCATCACTTACTGATCGTGGCGAGTATCGCTTTGAGGTTGAAGCAACTAAGAATTACTCCACCACAATGACGGAACTAAGACCACCATAACGCACCGATTGAACTGCGGGGGGCGCCTCATTCGCGCCAACTGTGGTATCTGTGATCCGATCATCTTGAGGGCAGCCGACCTAAGACGCTTTTGGTTTTGGGTGATTGCCGATAGAGCCTCGCAATAGCTTCGCTAAAGCAAAGTCAGCCGGAAGATCTCATTGTGCGTTTGAATATCCAGAAACCTGAATACTTGCCGCTTAGAAATATACGGTGGAAATTTTGAGATAAATACTGGGTTGACTTGGGAGCTAGCTGGAAGGTTGGTGCAATGACTACATCGGACCGTCGAATCCAGCCCAAGAAGAGCTTCTGTAGCTGAGGACTGTCTAGTGTCTGGGTGGTGGCCAGGTGAACGTGGAGGTACTCCATCGTTGTCCCTTCGTAGTCGACCATATGCGGACAGCCGTTTACGTCCGCACTGAAGTCGTTGGCTAAAAGGACCAGTGAAGGTTGCGTGCTCCACAGACAGCCAGGTGTAGCAAGCGCGGCCGATATCGAGGGCGTGATCTGGATTTCGGACCGCATCTTCGGGGGAGATATAGCGACGCTGGCGTCCGCTAGAGCAAGGACTACGAATGCGGCCGTCAGCGCCATCTGTGTCCAAGATCGTCCCGAGATTCTCCTTTTTTGAACCCGTTTCGAGTAGAAGTCGTAATTGAGTGTTGCATAGAGTATCGCCAGAAACGGGGCTAGGAAGGCACCGTAGTGGTAAAAGTAGGACGGCGAAAGGGTGAGGACCAGTCCAACCGTTAGAGCGGCTGTGAATGCGAATTGGGCTAGGTCGGAGCTACTTGACCAGCTATGGTCCTTTTGCGACAGATAGAGGATCGTGGCGGCTATCAAGTAAACGACTACAACCAATATCCATCCAAGAGCAGGGTTTGCCTTGGCCAACTGGGATATCCCAGGTATTCCCGCTAGCTGGATCATGCGAGATAGACGGTCGACTCCGTCTTGGGGCCTAAGCGCCTGAGCAATGATTACCTGCTTTATGAAGGATTTCGGGGCATAGATGAAAAATGGCAGGACAGCTAGACCGAAGCCAATTGCAGATCCGATCAACAGCTTCCACCACCCTGCAGGGATTTTTCGAATTAGCAGGTAGAGCATCACGAGCATGGGAAAGATCGCCCATGTTTTTGTCGCTCCGGCTAGTCCAAAGATCACTCCCGCCGAGATGATTCTTGCCTTCGACGAGGTTAGCTTTTCGCCTTCGAATAGCACCAGTATTGCTACTAGGCAAAGGGTAACCAAATATGGCTCGATGAGGATTGTCTGGGAGGCCTGCAGTGTCGAGGTAGACAGAGCCATTATGGCTGTGCCTAAGGTTTGGCGAAAGTTGGATCTTTTTCTCAATATCAGAGCGACTAAGACGACATTTAGGAGACTGATCAGGTCTGTGAAAAGTCTCGCTGATTCCATCGCAACTCTGGTGCCGGTGGAAGATGCGAGAATCGCAAAGGGTGCAAGGAAGACCGTTATCAGTGGGGGCTGGACTAGAGCAAAGTTTCGATAGGGGAGTATCCCGTGGACAAGGTTGACCGAAGCGCCAAAGTAGACCCCGTCGTCATATTCGACCACCGAACCGAGATGGCCGTTATACAAAGACTGAAGGAGGAGTAGTGCGGCAGACGACGCAATAACACAGAGGGTTGCAAATGGGAGCGTGCTTGATGCTTTAGTGCTGGCTGTGGGGCTTAGAACCCGTGAGTCCCTGACCAAGGAGGTCTGTCCTATCTTTGGGCTGGAGAGCATTCTCGAAAGACATCTAGCTGCCATCTAATTGGGCTACGGCATAACTGAAGTCGGAATTTAGCGACTTTTTAATTGTTCCGACTGATCATAGCTGGTGTTTGTGGGTTGATCTCAGCCTCCATTTGTAGCGAGCTATCTCTCTCGAAACTGTGTTAGTTCCTAGGTAGGCGATGATGCAAGGGGTCTATGAGTACTATGAGTATTTGGTGCAAGGCGATATGACCAGCTAGCTACGGTTTACCGACTTAGTGAGAAGCTCAAGCAGCTCGTCGCTAAATGCTTCGGCCTGCACTTCGTAGCCTCGACATAGATCTATAAGGTCGGCGCTTGTCTTTGGCCTTACCTCGGCCATCTTACGCAAGCAGCCATCGGACAGGATAGCTTTTTCCGAAATTCCATTTATTCTTGCCCGGTCTTTTCTCCACTTAGCCAATGAGGAGTAGAGGTGGCTATCTGATCTAGCCAACCCGTCGAGCAGACTCCTCGAATTTGAGATGGCCTCGTCTTTAGAGTTTCTCTTTCCGATCTGATTCTCGCCTGCTGGTTGGCTCTGAGAGACAAATTCGCTAGTCGATAGATACCTCGATGGTTCCCTTTTGACCGAGAAGCTTCCGCGTCTCCTAGTGTTCGCCATGGTGATCGTGAGCCGATCCCTCGCTCGAGTAAAGGCAACGTAGAGCAGCCGTGCCTCCTCTTGCAACTCTTGGTCTGTTTCGGCTAAATAGTGAGGAGAGCTCCCTTCTTCGACTCCTACCACGAATACACAGTTCCATTCGAGGCCCTTTGCCTTATGGAAACTGCACAAGGTCACCCCGCCACCGCTAAGCCCTTGTGACTCCGGATCTAGCGCTTCTTCCCGCAGGTCCTTTAGGGTAGCTGCTTGGTTTTGACGCTTTATCTCAATCGACTGATCTAGGAGGGCGCCGAGTTTTAGCTTATAGATGCGAAGATTGAAATGGTCAGGAGGGGCCAGAGGTGACGAGTCTGGCTCGGGACCAGACGAAGTGATCGCTTCGATCTCGTCGCAGACTCGGGAGATTGGCATCTCTGGATCTTGCTCCTCTAAGGCAGAGATTGCGAATATCACCTCTTCGCCGGTATTCGATTTGGATCCACCCAAGACCGAATATGGTATCTCCAGGGCCCTGATTCGCTTTTCGAAATCTATTAGTTGTGAATTCGTCCTTGCTAGCACTGCGATCGACCCCGGGTTGATGCCCTGGTGAGTGAGGTCGAGGATCTCTTGGGCCACCCCTTCCACCTCGTCTTCGCCGTCTCCAAATTGCAAAACCTTTGGCAGGTCACCTTGGGTCCTCGTGGACTCGATCGGACCTAGTTTGGAGGCCCTTCCTAGGTTGATCCTGTTGGCGAGGTCTAGGATCTCGGGTGTCGACCTGTAGTTCTTTGTTAGGCCAAGGCTTTTCCCGCCGGGAAACTGCTTTTCGAAGTCAAAAATTAAGCTTGGATCTGACCCATTCCACCCGTAGATCGCCTGGCGAGGGTCGCCGACCACGCATAGCCCGCTTTTTGGCCCGACAAGTTGCTTCAGCAGTTTCATTTGCGCGGGGTTTATATCTTGAAACTCGTCTACGTAGATTTCTCGATAGAGCCACTGGAATACCTCCCTGGACTTGGAATCTGTCTCCAGCAGCCCAGTCGCCATCGGGATCAGGTCGTCGAGATCCATGATCCTTGCGCGCCTCTTGTGTAACAGGTAAGCGTCGTAGATCGCCGCTAGCTGGGCGTGATCGAGGTTTTGCCTAGCCTTTTGATTGAGTGACGAAAAGGCCTTTGTAGCGTGTTCCATAGCTTCCTGGGACCGTAGATAGTCTTCGGGCGAGAGATCCTTGGCCATCGCCCACTCGATTAGGCGAAGGACCTCATATAGGGACTCATTGTCGATTGGGGCTGTCCTTTTAGATTCCGATAGCTTGGATATGGCCCTCTTGAGGTGTGCCGCCTTGGACTCCACCAGTTTCGGTAGTGGCTTTGCGTTATCTATGGAGTCTCGCTTCAAGAGACTCAAGGCGAATGCATGAAAAGTGAAGCACTCAACGGTCTCTCCACCGGAGCTCCCGGCGATTCTCCTTTGGAGCTCCCTCGCCGCAGATCTAGTGAATGTAATAGCGAGCACCCTGGGAGCTGGAACGAGGTTTGATCTGATCCTGTAGGCGATCCGCTCAGATAATACTTTGGTCTTGCCCGAGCCAGCTCCGGCGATAATGCAGAGCCTTCGGGACTCGTCCTCTACAGCCGCTACCTGTGCGTCGTTCAAGCCCTTTAGCCCTTCGCCCGGTGTCACTTGGAACATTATGGCTATCGAGTGGGACAGTCACTGATA
>JABEUM010000098.1 GCA_013044475.1 Acidimicrobiaceae bacterium
CTTCGATATTCCTCCATGGCCTGTGTCGGGACAGCAAGCGACCTCGCCGAAAGCAGCGGTACGGACACGTTGCTCCAGATGATCTGAGCGCTTTAGGTGCAAAGGATCTTTATAACGAAGAGAAATGCTGCGCCTAGGTTAGCTGGAGCGGAATCCTGAGCTGTGAAGTAGTGTTTAGATGAAGGTCGAGATTAGACAGGGGTAAAGATGGCGAGCTTTAGAGACCTACTTTTTCAGACCAAGCTTGAAGTTCGAGAGATCACTACTTCAGACGCCGATGCAGTCTTTGGTAGCTGGACCTTTCTCGATGTCAGGGAGGCTGACGAATACCAACAGGGGTCGATACCTACGAGTGTCTTTCTCCCGAGGGGTAATTTAGAGCTCCAGATCGAAGGGAAGATTCCCGACAAGTCGACTCCGGTGGTCGTCTACTGTGCTGGAGGTGTCCGGTCCGTTTTCGCCGCCAAGACGATGGTCGAATTGGGCTATGAGAACGTGGTTTCTATGGCTGGAGGATTCAACCGATGGAAAGATGAGGGGCGAAACTGGTCCGTGCCCAAGACCCTTAGTTCTGATCAGCGAAACAGGTATCAAAGGCACCTGCTCCTCCCAGAGGTGGGCGAACAAGGTCAGCAGAGACTTTTGGAGTCCAAGGTGCTGCTCCTCGGTGCGGGTGGGCTAGGTTCGCCAGCGGCCCTATATCTAGCTGCGGCGGGGGTAGGAACCATGGGCGTCATCGACATGGACGTGGTGGACGCTTCTAATCTCCAACGACAGATAATGCACAATCTCGAACGCATCGGTGAGAGAAAGGTCGACTCGGCCAAGAAGACGATCAATTTGCTCAACCCTGACGTCACGGTGATCACCCACGACGTAAGGCTCGGAGCGGAGAACATCTTGGAGATCATCGACGGCTACGACGTGATCGTCGACGGCACCGATAACTTCCCGACCAGATACCTTCTCAACGACGCGAGTCTGAAGAAGGGAATTCCGGTGGTCCACGGCTCGATCTTTAGGTTCGAAGGACAAGTGACGGTATTTTCTCCTCATGATGGACCGTGCTATAGGTGCTTTGTCCCCGAACCACCTCCCGCCGAGCTTGCGCCGAGCTGTGCCGAAGCAGGGGTCCTCGGCGTCCTACCGGGAATCGTCGGATCGATACAGGCTATGGAGACGATCAAGCTGCTGCTGGGCCTCGGAGATCCGCTGGTTGGTAGGCTTTTGTCCTACGATGCGCTAGAGGAGTCCTTCAGAACCTTTAGGATGCGCCGCGACCCGAGCTGCCCAACATGTAGCATCGATCCAGATGAGATCGTTATTGCCGAGTACGACGACCTTTGTATGCCTCACGCTTTGCAACCGCCGGTGGTCGTCTAGCCACACGACCCTCGCATTGTGCTAGCCAAAGTGGGTACTGCTGTGTTGGATCGGCTGGAATGATGGGTAGTTCCGACCTTTTTAGAGTCGACCTTTTTAGAATCGGTCGGTATCGGGGGCTATTTTAGCTGCGCCGGTCTAGCTGGGATTTATCGCTGCCTTAATGTATTGTTGGCTTATGCAAGATAGGCAAAGAACCACCGATTCGGGCATCGAGATACGCCCCTTTTACGATTCTGGCGACTTAGGCGACTTCGATCCCGATACAAAGCTCGCCAACCCGGGCAATTACCCATACACCAGGGGAATCTACCCCGATATGTATCGGGGTAGGCCCTGGACGATGCGTCAATATGCCGGATTTGGGACAGCTGAGGCTACCAATGAGAGATTCAAGTTCCTGCTATCTGCGGGGCAGACCGGTCTGAGTTGTGCTTTCGACCTCCCTACTCAGATGGGTTATGACTCGGATCACCCAAGATCCGAGGGAGAGGTTGGGAAGGTCGGAGTTGCGATATCTTCGATCGAGGACATGAGGCTCCTTCTGCACGGACTCCCCTTGGACCGAGTGACCACCTCGATGACTATCAACTCGACCGCTTCGACCATGTTGTTGTTGTACCAGCTTGTTGCGGAGGATTCTGGAACCGATCCGAAAAAGCTGGGCGGTACGATCCAGAATGACATCTTGAAGGAGTACGTAGCGAGGGGAACCTATATCTACCCTCCACGTCCCTCAATGCGGATAATAACCGACGTCTTTTCCTACTGCAACGTGAATCTCCCCTCCTGGAATACCATCTCAATTTCTGGCTACCACATCAGAGAAGCGGGCTCGACGGCAGTACAGGAGATAGCTTTTACTATCGCCAACGGCATTGCATACGTCGAGGCGGCCATTGAAGCCGGACTAACGGTCGACGACTTTGCGCCCAGACTGAGCTTCTTCTTCAACGCCCACAACAATCTCTTTGAAGAGGTCGCCAAGTACCGGGCCGCAAGGAGGATGTGGTCGAAGATTATGAAGGAGCGCTTTGGCGCGAAGGATCCAAAGTCGATGCTTTTGCGTTTCCATACTCAGACCGGCGGATCTACCCTCGCAGCTCAGCAGCCGGAGGTCAACCTGATCAGGGTAGCAATTCAAGCCCTCGCCGCTGTGATGGGTGGTACTCAGAGCCTGCACACCAACGGCTTCGACGAGGCCTTAGGACTCCCGACCGAGAAGGCGGCGAAGCTCGCCCTACGCACCCAGCAGGTTATCGCCTACGAGTCAGGCGTAGTCGATACCGTTGACCCCTTGGGTGGATCTTACTTCGTCGAGTCTTTGACCAACGAGGTTGAAGCTGCGGCCTGGGACTACCTGGAGCAGATAGATAATATCGGCGGAGCCGTTTCGGCGATCGAGGCGGGCTACATGCAGGATGAGATCGATAAGGCCGCTTACGAATACACCAAGAATATCGACTCCAAGAGGAAGATTGTCGTTGGGGTGAACGACTTTTTGGATGTCAATCCAGGCGACCAAGAAGTGTTTCCGATCGACCCCGCCCAACAGCTCCTCCAGGCCAAGAGGGTGGCCCAGCTGAAGGCTGAGAGGTCCGCCGAGCCGGTAACTGTTGCACTCGCTGAGCTCGAAAGGGTAGCTACTGAGGGTGGCAATCTTATGTACCCAATGAAAAAGGCGCTAGCCCACAGGGCCACTCTCGGCGAAGTGGCCGATACCTTGCGCAAAGTATTCGGCACCTACCAGCCGACAAGGTAGCCTGTCAGCGTGAGATTCGTAATTATAGGCGGTGGACCCGCAGGAGTTCAGGCTGCTACCCAGGCCGTAAAGCTTGGCGCACACGTAACCCTCATCGAGAAGGACGTGTTGGGTGGAGCGGCCAACCTATGGGACTGTGTCCCTTCCAAGGCGATGATCGCGACGGGCGCAGTCTTGACCGAGAACCTGAGATCAAGGGGAATGGGCTTATTGAGTGATGGCCTTAGGCCGGATCTAGATGAGATACGCGAGCGCATCGAGTCGATCACGATTCGGTTGGCCCACTCCACTACTGAACTGCTAGCTTCGCAAGGTGTAACGGTCATCAGGGGTGTCGGAAGGTTCTTGGATGAACATACCGTAGTGGCGGAGTGCGACGACGGCACGACTGTAGAGATAGAGGCCGACTGCGTACTGCTGTCGACCGGCTCTAGGCCGAGGATTCCGGATTGGGCTGAGGTGGATGGGGATAGGATCCTGATAACTCGGCAGGCATATCCTCCTAAGGAGATTCCAGAGCACCTCATTGTGATTGGATCTGGCGTAACTGGTGTCGAGTTCGTTCACATGTTCCGATGCTTTGGCTCTAAGGTCTCCTTAGTCGTCTCCAGGCAGCAAGTGCTGCCGCAGAAGGATCCAGAAGTCGCCGCCGTCCTCGAGTCGGACTTTTTGGACAGTGGGGTTCGGCTTTACAAGGGGGCCAAGGCGGTATCGATCGAAAGATCGGGCGACGAGGTCACGGTCACTTGTGATGACGGAAGGATCATCAGGGGATCCCATGTTCTCTTGGCGATCGGCTCGATTCCCAATTCCGAAGGATTGAACCTAGAGGCCGCCGGGGTTCGGACCGACAAGTCCGGCTACATTCCGGTAAATCACCACTGCGTATCGAATGTCGAACACATCTATGCCGCTGGTGACCTTTCCGGAAAGTTGCCGCTGGCTTCGGTGGCTTCCACGCAGGGGCGGAAAGTCGCCGAACATGCCATGGGACTCGATTCCCTGGAACACAGGCACCTTGACTACGACAAGGCTGCTTCTGCCATCTTTACCGAGCCCGAGATTGCAGATGTCGGATTGGCGGAAGCGGACGCCTTCGCGCTCGGAAGAAAGATCCGAGTTACGAAGGTTCCTTTTGCGACAAACCCGCGGGCACTCATTAGCGGTGATCCTAGGGGCTTTGTCAAGATAGTGTCAGATCCAGCGACGGGCGTCGTCCTTGGGGGGTCAATCGTCGGTCATAACGCCTCAGAGTTGATATCGGTTATCGCCCTCGCAGTAACTGCGCACTTGAAGGTCGGCGACATCTATGAGTCGCTGCTCGTTCACCCGGCATTAGCCGAGGCATTAGCCGAGGCGGCCGACTAAGGCGCTAGTAGAGACCGACGCTCGCCGCCGTAGCTATCTGCAGCTCTGTGCGAGCAGCCGTGCTCTAACCGATTCGTCTGCTGCGGCATCACAAACCGTCCAAGCCATCGCCAAGGCACCCTCTATTACCGCCTTGTCGGCGACTTTGGTAGCTGCGGCTTGGGTAAATTCTGGCTGATGATTCACCGCTGGCAGGGAATCTATCGAAATTACCGGATGGATGCTGGCGACTTCTAGCGAGATGTTTCCCATGTCGGTCGAGGCAGTAAGGCCGGAATCGTCGCTGTCGAAGACCCGACCGAGCGAAGTAGCGTTTTGTACGTAGAATCCAGCGAGGTCCTCGTTAGTCCGCAATTCTGCGTAAGGAGGACTAGGTGAAGTGTAACTGAGTTCGGCCCCCGAGGCCAGAGCGCCCGCCTCAAAGCAGCGCATGATTTTTGGCTCGAGTATCGCCAGATGAGCCAGGGTATCGGATCGTATTATGTAGGTGGCGTCTACCCGAGCTGGGATGATATTTGGAGCGTCTCCCCCTTGGGTAACTATTCCATGAACCTTCTCATAAGGGAGCAGCTGCTGCCTGGCTAGGCCCAGCGCGACCTGGGAGATGACCATGGCATCTTGTGCGTTTATCCCCAAGAAAGCGAAGGCAGACGCATGTGCTGGCTTGCCTTCGAAATGGATCTCTATGTGCTTAGCGGCGATAGTACCCATGCGGTCGAGTTCGGCTGGTCCCGGGTGAATCATCATCGCTAGGTTCAAGCCGGTGAAGCTTCCGGCCTCGAGCATCAGGATCTTCCCGCCGCCACCCTCTTCTGCAGGAGTCCCCAGGGCTCTTATGGTAATCCCTAACTCCTGAGCAAAGGGGGCGAGTGCGGCTGCGGCTAGGTAGGAAGATGAAGCGATGATATTGTGACCGCAAGCATGTCCGATACCAGGCAGTGCGTCATACTCCA
>JABEUM010000099.1 GCA_013044475.1 Acidimicrobiaceae bacterium
GCTCAAACTGAGGGCACCGCTAGCGGTCAACGCTCAGAAGTATTGCCAAATACTTTCTACCAAGCGCAAAGACAGATCGCTGAGCAGAGGGCGGCTAGCGTTGGCTCTAATGACTTCGTTCGGAGATGGTGGGACGTTTCTGGCGATGAGGGCTTTTGGGACGGTAATCCAGTTTTGAATTGAGTTATCGTTGACGATAAATATATGGAAAAAACAGAAGTCTCTCGAAGAACCCCTTAAGTCAAAGGGTTCAATGCCGCTGCTCGAACATCTAGCCGAGCTTCGTAAGCGGCTCGTAATATCAGCGGTAGCAGTAACAATTCTCGCTATTGCAGGTTACGGCTTTTATGGCCATATGCTCGCATTCCTTCTTCATCCTCTCTGCGTAGCTGAGCCAAAAAACCAGTGCAAACTGTACGTAACATCTCCTCTGGATGGATTTGCACTCAGGATTAAGGTAGCGGGGTACGCTGGGTTGTTTTTCGCATCACCGGTTGTGTTGCTTCAGATCTGGCGGTTTATTGCGCCTGGACTTAAAAATTCCGAGCGTAAATACTCCCTCATTTTTGTATCCTCGTCGATAGCTCTCTTTACTCTTGGTGGACTAGTCGCATATACGGCATTTCCTCATGCCTTGCAATTTTTGCAAGGAGCGGCTGGCACTTATGTTCACCCGATTTACACCCCGCAGAGCTATCTAAATTTGCTGTTGGCGCTCATGGCGGCTTTTGGGGCCGCTTTCGAGTTTCCAGTTGTTTTGGTCTCCCTCGAACTCCTAGGTGTTGTCACGCCAAAGAAGCTTGCACAGTCTCGCAGATGGGCGATAGTCATAATATTTGCTGTTGCAGCAGTATTTATTCCAAGTTCAGACCCTTTTTCACTGTTCGCCCTCGCTTTGCCACTGATCTTCTTTTACGAAATTTCTATTTTGATTGGTAGATTGGTGCTGAGAAGGCGGGCGTCTCCGCTAGCTAGTTAGGTTCGAAATATTGGATTCAGGCTTCAGAGAAGTGTTTTTGAGTCAGGTCGGTTTTGAACTGGACGATTTCCAGCTCTCCGCTTTCGATCTAATAGACAGGGGAGAGTCGGTATTGGTGGCCGCTCCTACTGGGTCGGGAAAAACCTTGGTGGGACTCTATGCGATTGGTCGAGTGCTTACCCAGGGGGCAAAGGCGTACTATACGACGCCCCTTAAAGCCCTCTCGAATCAAAAGTATGTGGAATTCTGTTCGGCCTTTGGAAGCTCAAGCGTAGGCCTACTGACAGGTGATAATTCGATTCGCCCCGATGCCGATATCGTCGTAATGACGACAGAGGTGCTACGAAATATGCTCTATGCCGGGTCTTCGGAGATAGACAAGCTTGGACTGGTCGTTTTAGACGAGGTCCATTACTTGCAGAATCCTTATAGAGGTGGCGTCTGGGAAGAGGTAATCATCCACCTTCCGCCTGCGGTGTCGCTGGTATGTCTCTCGGCAACAGTCTCTAACGCTGAAGAGTTTGCATCTTGGATGAAAACCGTGCGGGGCTCGATGGAGGCAGTTATCGAGGAGCGTCGACCCGTTGAGCTCAAGCACCTCTACATCGTTGGGGACAAGCGAAGCGGCACGACCGAACTACTGCCAACATTCGTGGAAGGAAAGCCGAATCCTGAGGGTCAGGCCTTCGATGCCCCTTGGCTGAGTGAAGAGGTTTTCAGGAGGCGGTCCAGGCCAAGAGCATACCCACCGAGCAGGGTAGACGTTCTCGCAAAGCTGGCTTCGGTAGAAGCTCTTCCCGCCATATATTTTATTTTTTCTCGTAACGGTTGCGATGAAGCGGTTAGAAGCGTCAAGCTTTCCGGGCTACGCTTCACAAACCAAGCGGAGCGGAATGAGATTAGGGCTATCGTCGCTGAGAGAACGCAGAATATTGACGCTGCTGACTTGGAAGTGTTAGGTTTTGACGCTTGGCTTGGTGCATTGGAGGCGGGCATTGCAGCGCATCATGCCGGAATGGTGCCGCCATTCAGAGAAGCAGTGGAAGCTTGTTTTGAGAGATCTCTTGTTCGAGTCGTCTTTGCTACGGAGACTTTGAGCCTGGGCGTGAATATGCCAGCCAGATCTGTCGTAATTGAAAAGTTGACGAAGTTCAACGGTGAGCACCACGACCTCCTTTCGCCTGGTGAATATACTCAGCTTGCGGGGAGAGCAGGGCGGAGGGGGATTGACGACGTAGGTCACTGCGTTGTGGTCTGGTCTCCTGCGACAACTTTTTCCCAAGCAGCCTCCTTGGCATCTACTAGGTCATATCCGATCACCTCGTCGTTCCGCCCTAATTACAATATGGCAACGAATTTGGTAAAGGGATTTGCACCAGATACCGTACGCCACCTTCTAAACCTTTCTTTTGCTCAGTTTAGATCCGACTCGGAAGTCGTTGAGATTGAGGCAGAGCTTGCCCGGTTGAGGCGTCGCATCGATGAGGCCCGACGTGAGGCAGAATGCGGGTTTGGTGATATTTGGGAGTATCTGGAAAGAAAGGTTAAGACACACCAACCACCTTTGGTTAGCCAGCAGTCAACAACAATTCCACAAGTGAGACTTGATAGGCTGCGTCCTGGAGACGTTCTTGCTGTTGATGATGGCCACTCGGCAAAATGGCCGTTGATGGTTGTGCTGTCCACTGGGGTGCGATCTAACCAGCGGGTAAAGGTCCTGGCGGTGTCCGGAGTTGGTAGAGTGCATCGGCTCAGCGGTGTGCATGAAGAACTTCTTCAGGTTGTTGGGTCGGTGGTTTTGCCTCGCCCTTATGCTCCAAGCGATGGTGCATACAAGAAGAAGTTGTCTGGCCTGCTGACCCCCTTTGCCTCCCCTGTTTACTCACTTGTCGAGCCGAAGATTGAGAAACCCCACAAACGGCGCCTCGTCGTTGACGAGGCGCTTTTGGAGCTAGAAACGAATCTACAGGAGTGCGATGACTTCAAGACGCACCTTATTGCGGCCAAGAAGGCTCAGAGAATCCAAGGTCGCGTGTCGGAGCTTTCTAGGCGAGTTAGGTCAAAGTTGGAGTCACTTGCCATTCAGTTCGACCGAGTTGTCGAGATCCTTGAAGTCCTTGGTTACGTAGAAAATTGGCAGCTCAGTGAAAAGGGAGAAAGGCTTTCGCGCCTTTATGCTGAGAGCGATTTACTGTGCTCAATGGCCATGGAGGAGGGGCTATTTGAGGGACTTGGGCCTGAAAGCTTAGCTGCGTTGGTGTCGACATTTACCTATGAAGCGCGACCTCAATTTCGTGGAGACCCAGGTTTGCCTACTCATGGTGTCGCCATCAAGTACAGACGTACTCTTGAGATGCGTAAGAAATTAATCGAAATGGAAGGAAAAGCCAGAATACCACTCACACGCGAACCAGATGCTGGCTTCTCTCGAATGATATTCCGGTGGGTTCAAGGAAAGCCTTTGTCCGAAGTGCTAGGTTCAGAAAGACTTCCAGCTGGGGATTTTATCCGAAATGCCAAGCAACTTCTAGACCTTCTACGTCAGATCAGGGACGTCGCACCATCTCCAGACGTTCGCCGCTCCGCAGACAAGGCGTGCCGTATGCTGTTTAGGGGCGTTGTAGCTGCGTCATCGCAGGTATATTTCGACGTAAAATCAGTCGAGCGGCAAGAGGGCTCACTCGCGCAAGTTGCCAACTCGGAGCCTGACTAGTCCGAATACTTTAAATAGCTCTAAATTGGCGGCTAGTTGCGTGGTTGCGCCTAGTATGGCGCGACTATGCACGAGGGGACAAAAGACAGACGACCCGAAGTATTTTCCGAGGATGAGCGCGAGGTATTAGGGCACTATTTCACCAGCGTAGACGGCCCAGTGTTCTGCTTGCGGAATTTGAACGAGACGGTGAAAGCTGCTTTGTTCAGCCGGTATTCACGGTCTAAGAGTTCAATGCGCCGGGTGTTTTTGGACGAGTTTTATCAGCAAATTGACCACTTTGACAATCAGGGTGAGAGTGAAGTTGGTGGAGAGCGAGCCGACAAGCTATTTCGACGTGTTATAGCAGAGTACGGGGATGATTCTGTTGCTCAATTGGCCGGTGTTCATGTCGCTTTTGAAGGCGTCTCAAACGTTCTTACGAAACTGATTGAAAGACCTAGGCTCATGTCCTACCTCGAGCAGTCGACTAGGTATCTGAGCTTCGGGATGCGGCCAGACGGCACGTACCCGTTCACTGTGCCGACGGAGTTGAGCGCTAAGGATTCAGCTTCCTACACACAGTCGGTGAACGAAATTTTTGCTCTCTATGAAAACATAGTGACCAAAGTGAGAAAATACCTAGACACAGCGTTGCCTGATAAAAATGATAGAGACATGCAGCGAGCCGCGCAGGCCGCTTCCTATGATGCCGCCAGGGGAGTCCTTCCTGCTTCGGTGGTTTCCAATGTCGGAGTGTTCGGCTCCCCTCAGTCTCTCGAGGGACTATTAATGCATTTGCGAGCGTCGGAGCTGGAAGAAGCCAAGATTTATGCCGAATTGGCCAAGGAGGAGCTGGTAAAGGTAGTCCCCGCTTTTCTATCTCGCTTGGATCAACCAGATCGAGGGCTGCGCTGGGTCGAGTATCTCTCGACAACTAAGTCCGCCACGAGTGAGTTTGTCGACAAGCTGGTCAAGCAGAAGGAGCTATCGGCAGGAGCTGCCGACGTCAGACTCTACAGTTTCGATGCCGATGGCGAAGACCGGATTGCCAGGGACATTATTTGTGCGGCTAGTAACCTATCCAAGGAGCAGGGACGGTTAGTTGTCTCGCAGCTAACTGAAGAGCAGATAGACCAACTTTTTTCAGTCTACGTTGGCGATCGGGCGAATAGAAGACATAAGCCTGGGCGGGCTTTCGAAGCGACTCAGTACGGATTCGAAATAGTTTCAGATTACGGGTCTTTTAGGGATCTGCAGCGCCATCGGCTTTTATCGATAGAGTGGCAAACTCTAGATACTTCTTTAGGTTTCAGTATTCCTAGTTTGGTGAGCGAGGCTGACGCTCAGGGTGATTTTTGTAGTGCAATGGACATTTCGCAGGACATCAACAGGGATCTGGCCCTTCGCTATCCTAAGGCAGTGGCTAGCTATGCGGTATGTATGGCATTTCGGATTAGGTATCAGATGTTGATGTCGGCGCGAGAGGCAGTGCACGTCTGCGAACTCAGGTCGCAGCCATCGGGTCACCCCACGTATCGAAAGGTTGCTCAGGCGATGCATCGGCTGATAGCCGAAGAAGCTAAGCACTCACGTGTAGCAATGTCGATGACATTTGTCGATCACAAAGAGGAGAAGTTGGGACGCTTGGAGCAAGAGAGGCGTATTTCTGAGAAAAAGCTTCTTTTTGAGTCAGAATAAGTTGGAATGAAGCGAATATATGTAGGTGTTTGGATCGAGGCAGTTAGTATTCGGTCGAGCAGTTTGTGCAGAGGTTGAGATGGCCAGGAAAAAAAAGAGCGAAGAAACAATAGACGAGGTCGAAGAAATTGGTAAAGGGCTTGATTCTCTGGCCGAAGACCACGTATTCGAAGATGAAGATGAGGATGAAGAGACCGAAGGGTTTGGCGAGGAGCCGGATTTCATCTCTGAAGAGGATTTTGAAGAAGAAGAAGTCGAATTCGACGACGATATCGATTTTGGAGACGACGTCGATTTTGTGGATGTCCTCGAAGACGATTTAGTAGATGATATCGATGGTGTATTGGTCGATGACGAGGTCGACGACGAAGAGGAGGACCTAGAGTCAGACGACGATGAATCGTCGCTTGAAGACTCGTCTGAGTCAGACGACGATGAGGATGATTTTGACGATGTCGATGAAGACGAAGTCGAAGCGAGCCTTGACGACATACTTCGCGAGCGACTAGTTGTGATCGATGATGACGACGATGATCTCGAAGCCGACGACCGAGGCGAGACAATAACCAGGGTCCTTCCGAGGCAGCCCGACGAGTTTGTGTGTCAGTCCTGCTTCCTAGTTAAGAAAAGGAGCCAGTTGGCGGACCCAAAGCGCTCTTTCTGCCGGGATTGCGTATAGGTTTTCTTTCATGACTCAAGAGGAAGGTTCGGCCTACGGGTCCGAGGGTTTTGACCCGAGGGAGCTAGTCAGGGATTTCGTCTACTTTTCGGTGGGCGTAACGTCTGCCCTGGCCAGGGCCGTCCCGACCGCAGCCCAGGATGGCGAAAGAATAGTTTCTGAGAAGATTCAATCGGCGGAAATGATCGGCAGGCTTACCGTAGGGTACCTGCGATACAGTTATGGACCAAAAGTTGATGAAGTAATTTCGGGAGTCAAGAATCTCTTTGGAGGTTTCGCCGCTAAAGACAAAGTAGATGGCACTCGGGATGATAGTGCGGATGGGACTTCAGGTGACCCAAGTTCATCGCCACAAAGAGCTAATCCGGGTGTCGTTGGTACAATTGCCACCTATGATCATCTGACCGCTGCCCAGGTCATCAGGCATCTGGACCTCCTGAGTGAAGAGGATCTTGCAGAAGTTGAGGCATATGAACTCGCTGGGAGAAGACGAAGAACGATACTCAATCGTCTTTCCGAGATGCGTGAAAGCCGAATCGCACAAGAAGGCGATTAAGGTCGATGTCGAATAGATAGGCTTTTTACTTCTAGAGGAATTCCAGGTATTGTTCTAGTAAATATTAGTACTTGAGCCGGAGGTCTTTTCTATTCTGTATCAGTTGTTTGGATTACCTTTGCGGCCCCTGGTGTATCAGTTGCTGAATAGTCGTCTTTGGATCACGAGTTGACTTCAAATGAGTTTCCACATTTGCTCGTTAGACCGTGGGAAGTTGCCGATGTACCTGAGTTAAAGCAATTGCAGGCGCGATTCTTTAGCGAGATTTCGCTTCTCCGTGGGGGAGAAGAGCTGGCCCGCACCGTCAGACTGCCGTCAAGTGGCGCTATAAGCAGCGTTCAGGTAGTTGGAGTGCTTGAGGGGTGCATAGTAGGGTACTGTTCAATTTCTTTTCAGTCAGAAGATGCCGGAACAGTGGATCAGATCTATGTCGAACCCGAGGCTAGGCGTATCGGCATTGCCGAGGCAATGCTTGAAGCGGTGGTCGAGTTGGCACAGACCAAGGGATTGCGGAATTTGGATGCCCTCGCCTTGCCTGGAGCGCGTGAGGCAAAGAACCTGCTTGAAGGCCTTGGTTTCAAAGCAAGACTGCTCGTGTTGAATTTGCCACTTCGGAGTTTAACTAGCAAAAGTCAGTGAGGATTAGGTGGGCCTTCTCATAGCGGTTGCGGCCATTGCGGTATGTGAGGGCCACATTCTGATGGTGCAGCGGGGTAGGGGTGTAGGAATCGGTACTTGGGCGCCGCCCGGGGGTAAATTGGAGGCCGGTGAGACCCTCGAAGAGGCGGTAGAACGCGAACTACTAGAGGAGACCGGCGTAACGGCAAGGGCGACCTCACCAGCAGGATGGGTCGAAGTTCACAATGGTGTAAACAGGTACCTAATCATCGATTACTTCGTAGAACTTGACGACGCCACCATTCAAGGGAACGTGCCTGTAGCGGGCGACGACGCCAAAGACGCTCGATGGTTTGCGGTCGAGTCGGTTGAGGATTTGGTTCTCGCTGATGGTGTCCAAGGGCTTTTTCGGGAAATTCACATTATTTCCCGGCCCAGTTAGGTGCACGTTTCTCGATAAATGCTCGAAGACCTTCATTTAAATCTTCGGATTGCATAACCCGAATAAGTGCTTCGCTGGATCTTTTGAATAGTTCGGCGTCGCGACTTTGTTTGTAGTGCTGTGTTACGCCAAGGGACTCCCATACCGAAAGTGGTGCATTCTCGCAAATTTGCTCGGCAAGGTTAAGTGCAGCCTCTAAGGCATTTCCGTCACCGGAAAGTCGGTTTACCATGCCGAATTGCTCTGCGACCGGTGCGGCGATTGGATTGCCAGTGAGTATCATTTCGGTCGCGATGCTCGACGGAAGCCGGTCAAATAGCCGAAAGAGTCCGCCGCCTCCGGCCACGAGAGATCGCTTAACTTCCGGCAATCCGAAGCTTGCGCTCTGACCCGCCACTATCAGATCACATGCAAGGACTATTTCGCAGCCGCCTGCTAGCGCCGCACCTTCTACTGCAGCTATTAGGGGTTTCTTGCGACTTCTTTCGACAATGCCTGCGAATCCGCCCCTGGCAGTGGACAGCTTAGCGCCCTGTCCAGCTGCAATTTCTTTCAAATCGGCACCCGCTGAAAATGCTGGTGGTGATCCTGTGAGTACTCCTACCCAAAGAGAATGATCCCGCTCTAAGCGATCCAGCTGTTCTTCAATTTCTTTTGCTACCGCTGCGTTAATAGCATTTCTTGCATCGGGTCTATTTAGCGTAACCACTAGCACTCGACCAATTGTCTCTGCTCGTACGACTTCTTCCATGCGCTTCCCTCGATCTTGACTCTGGTGAAACCTTAGCTTCGTTTCGTAGGTTAAACTTGCAGACTTGCATTGAACGGTGGGTTTTAAATGCACCTGTTTGAGAAGTTCATTCATAGAGATAAGGAGTCTGAGGGGTCCTTTGCAACCTTCATCTAGACCTCCGGAAATGGCTGATCAGAGGACCTTATACCATTTCAGAAGTAGCTTCTGAATCCTTCGTTTCTCTGAGATTGCCGGGGTAGTTCCCAATGCGTCAGTGAGGCCATCGTCTACTAGCAATGAATTGGAGCAGATGGTTTTCCCGTATTGGCCTGTCGATGGACTAACCTCCAACGCTGTCCTGTTTTAGAGACGATTCGAGGCTCTGGCCCTATTTGGCTGAACTGTGTGTGGTGTGCCACCTGACTGCTTAGCGCGAACCAGCGTTAGACAGCCTCAGAGATATCTGATCTTGGAACACCAAGTCCTACTGCATGGAGAGGTATATGCCCCAGAACTATTTATGAGGACAGTTTGATATCTGGGACTCCGCCTGCAGCCACAGACCGGTTTCGTGACTTTCAGCATGATTGACCTCTATCGTTCTCGGTGGCTCAGGACCCTGGCAAGGTTTCATGTTCGCCCCTTCAGTCTCTTCTCGGTCGTACTAGCTCAGGACGGTGGTTGGGGCTGTCTCTTGGGTGGCCGACCTTACGATCTAACCAAGGTCTTCTTCGTCTGGCGCTTCGCCAGCTTTCCCTTTCATTAATTACACTTTCGTCGACATGGGAAGCGCTTCGTTGGCAGAGATTCCACTTGTCGTTGCATAGGTGGGATGAAGCGACACCATCCGAGTAACCTACACTCGGATTTTGGGCTGTAGTGACTTGTCGACTTCATGGATTGGTGCCCTCGGGCATCCGCCTGCTCTAACCAGGGACCCTCCTAACCTGCCTTGGTGAGGGTTATTGTTTGTTATAGAGCGTTCGGCGTAGTCAGGCAGTGAATGACCAAGGCTGATAATACTTATCTACCACGACGGGGCACTAAGGTCCCGTTGGTGAAGGAGTAAGAATCGTGACCGCATAATTAAGAAGAGATCAACAAGCCTCTCGAAAAGCGCTTAGATCTCCTAATACTTTCATAATGATTTGGTAATTGCCCACTTACATCGATGGACGATACTTAGCGCATGAACTTCACAACATTGATCACGAAAAAGCGAGTTACTTTGGCGGCAGGTGGAGTAGCCGTCGCAGGTGGCTTGGCCGCTTTGGGACTGGTTCCAGGAATGGCGAATGTATCTTCTACGGTGCCAAGCAGCCTTGTAGCACCTGCGGCACTCACAAGTGCAAGTACGGGCAAAAGTGCCGGGAAAGGCTGGCTTACGTGGCTTATGCGGGGCCAGGAAGTGACTGTCGCCCGCACCAACCATGCTGGCAAGACTGTTACCTTCACGTTTGACAGGGGAATGGTGACAGGGTTAACCTCGTCATCAATTACCATAGACGGCCCAGCAGGTTCGAGCATTAGG
Source organism: Acidimicrobiaceae bacterium (assembly GCA_013044475.1). Classification (GTDB taxonomy): domain Bacteria; phylum Actinomycetota; class Acidimicrobiia; order Acidimicrobiales; family Acidimicrobiaceae; genus JABEUN01. The sequence goes on from JABEUM010000099.1 coordinate 9,932, forward strand.
GAATCCATCTCCGCTAATACGAAGTTTGGGAAGCTATCTCTGCAAGAGATGGAAAAGGACTTCAATACAGGAATTAAACTTCGTGCCCGATTGATTGAGCGTAATAGTGTTTTGACGAGAGTTGTGGCTTTTCAGCCGAGGCAAGTGGGCAATGGACCGGGTGCGTCGAAGTCGAGCGCGACATCCGGAAGCAATTCAAGCAGTGGATTGTCCGCCTAGTCTTTGACAAAGCGGCAGGATCTTGGCAAAACACAATCGGAGCAGTCTCAACAGACTGCTCCGATTGATTCTCGACTTTTCGGAGCCGTCCTTCGTAATGGTGCCGCTGACTCCGGTGCGTTCGCCGTCGCAACTCTGACCGGACTTCCGGTGATAATAGGCACACAAATACACCATAAATGATGCTTTAGCAGGGAAAATGGACGCGTTTCGACATTTAAGTCGTGTTACTACGCGATCCCCTGAGCTGGGATTACTTGGAGGATTCCTTTGGTTCGAAATCCA
>JABEUM010000100.1 GCA_013044475.1 Acidimicrobiaceae bacterium
TCACGGCAAGAAGGCAGTCTGTGTGGTGTCAGTTGAGGAATGGGAGCGCAAGACTAAGCGAGTAGGCAGCCTTGCAGATTTCTTTTCAGCCTCGCCGATGGGTGGTGAAACTCTGAAAATTGATCGAATGAAGGATGCTCCAAGCGAGATCGAGCTGTGAGTTTTCTGATTGACACAAACGTAGTTTCTGAATTGATCAAGGGTTGTCCGAATCGAGGGGTTGTCCAATGGGTCAATGGTGCCGACGAGGATCTGGTCTATTTGAGTGTTGTCACGATTGCTGAAATTCGCAATGGGATCGAACGTCTAACGAATGGCCCTAAGCGTCGTCAACTCGAAGCATGGTTAAAGACAGATGTATCTTTACGGTTTGATAATCGGATACTTCCGATTGATTATGAAGTTGCCAGCGAATGGGGATCAATTATTGCTGAGCGCAAAGAGCAAGGTCGCCCGATAGGTGTCATGGATGGTTTTATTGCGGCAACCGCAAGGGTCCATAGATTGACCCTCGTAACGAGGAACATCTCTGACTTCTTTGGCTCTTTAGAGGAGATCCTCAATCCTTGGGTGGATGAGTAGTGTCATCTGTTGAGTTTGCTAATAGACGGGTTTGAGGACTCAACGGTCCTTTGCTTGCCGCCAGAGATTTCCCTTCCAGAGGCGCTCAAGTTCCCAGACCAGCTTCACTCGGCAGGGTCGTGAGCGCCCCGTCGCCCTGCTCGAGACGGTCGATCGGTTAGTAGTCGACTGGCGTTCTCCGGTATCTTTAGCAGGTAAGCCTCCCCCAGGGACTCGAAGTTACCGAGGGCCATCATCAACAGCGGATCGTGGCCGGCTCGGGTGATCATGGCCCCCTCAGGTTCGTCGGTGACAGCATTGAGAGTCTCGAAATAGTCCGCTGGCAACTCTGAGTAGGTCGTAATCTTCATCTGGCTCCTTCGATGAATGTACAAGACAATGCGCTTCGGTAAACACGAGATCGAAACTCCCTCGAACTGTCGGCTGACTGATCCTGAACTAGCTAAACGTCAAGGTGCCGCCGTGCTGAGCGACCTTTTCATCGAATCTTTAGGGTATGTGAGCCGCCACTGAAGCTGATGATGCTTTAGTGGCTCCGGCGAGGGGGGGGTTATCCCTGACTTAGCCACCGCTGCCATCAGTTTGAGTGCTTCGCCTGAGGTGACTACGCAGTCTTTTTGACCAGAGACTGGCTGCAAGGGGACTGTTTATCAAGTACTGGCAATCGGCTGGGTCTTCGAACACAGCTAGCGCTGTTTGCACAGTTGGAAGGTCGTGCCACCCACTCGGCTGCGGAGTGCCGACAGAGCGAACATATCGATCGAGCAGGCGGAGAAGGCGCAAATCACCCGCACAGAGGTCTTTCAAGCGAGTTTCCGAGGATTGGTTTAGTGCCGCCTTAGCGGCCTCTTTCTCGGCTTTCAACGCTTGGCGCCGTTTCGGCAGGTCCAACCACTGAAGGAACTCATCGCTAGTTTCGATACAAGCTTCCACTCCTTTCTCAAGGGTGGCAAGTAGCCATTCGTCATCGGGGTTATCTGGCACTGCTCCGCTGTAACTAGCCGAGAGGGCGTACCATTCGTCGGCACGGCTGCTCAGATAGCCATCCATGACGGTCCACTCAGGGTTTAACACGGTCCGGGCTGGGTTTACCCCGCAGGTCCACACTAGCCATTCGTCGGTCACCATGTCTTGCAGTTCCCATTCGTCATCATCGTTATCCTTCTTTATATCGGAATAGAGGCGGGACGGGCTCTCGTCTATTCCCAATACAATCTCGCAATCATTCTTGGCTAGCGCAACGGTGACGGGTTCGTCTAGCAGGCTTCCCTCAAAGCAGCTTTCTGTGTTCTCATCCGATCCGGGGATCCGGATGAATTCGTTAGCAAGCAGGATGTCCGATAGCACTATCCACTTTGGTAGGCTGCTCCGCTCTAGCGGCGCTGCGTCTGGCCTTATTGCATGCACCACGGTATTGAGGACGGTCATGGTGCACGCACCAGAAAACATGTCATTCAACGAACATTCCCTGTTGGCCTCTATCTGCCTTATCGCATAAAGGACGTTCTCGTCTGTTGCTCCCGCTCGAAGTAGTGCTTGTTTTATGGCTCCCCAACAGTCTTCTTTAGTGATCCCAGCGTCAGGAGACCAGCTACCTCTCACGAAAAACCGAGTTCCGCATTGGCAAGTAGGATGTGGCGTCGACAGGGCGTTCATCGGCTGAGTGAAGCCACAGAACGGGCACTGTAGGTTAGCCATAGCGGTGCTTCGGATAATGTCCTTAACTGCTTTCCTGATATCGGCGGCAGTGCCGTACATAATCGTCTTGCCCCACGGATAGATACCGACCTTTATCCCATACGAACGTCTGTCAATTAGCGCTATTTCGTCGATTTCCCAGGACTCGCATTGTCCTTCTTCTTCTGCCTTTTCCAGTAACGTTTGAATTTCGGATTCCAGTCGCTGCAATTTATCCACGCCTGGCGTGTTGTTAGCGTCGTTCACAGTGCGAAGACCTCCACTTTTACTATTTATACCTTCCACAAGACGCCATAGCCAGTTTTAGCAATCTGGCTATTAGCGCCGATCTATTTTCACTCCAAATCACGCAGCGATCCTGGCTGATTTCTCGTCTGTCTTGCTGGTGTTCCGCTGCGTGTGGCCCCATCGCCGTACTTTGCTGCCAGGGCTAATGACCCAACGGGTCTATATCTGCACCGGCATCGCCGTAAAAGTGTCGCTGTTGGTGTACCATTCTTTTGGCCCATCGGATGTAGGGCGAGAGGACAGACGCAAACACAGGGGCACGCTACCGTGTCCGAGAGGGCACCGTCCTTTAGGGCGGTGATAAATCGCTGATTACGCGTCTGGTCGATACTGTTGCTCGATCTATTAGCGTAATATCGAAAACGGCACTCCACAGACAGATCCAACAAACCAGGAGCCAAACAGGAGCATGTTTGGCAGTGGCGTTGTCGTCGCTCAACAACTCCTGACGGAGCCGTCGCCCTGAAACACCCTTCAGCCCGTTTGGCAGCTTCGATACGACACCTGGCCGATCCAGAGGATCGCAATTGACATCGATGACGAATCACACATCACCGTCACGCACCCAGAAGTCGAGCCAGCGATAATCAACCGGACCATTACCAAGTGGCTAATCAGGTGGTGCACGCCTTCAATGGACAAGCTGGTCCGAGAGGTCGCACACAAGAGGGGGGCGGAGGTCGCCAAGGTTAGCGTTCGACTGCAGAAGAGCCTCTGGGGAAGCTGTTCGAGCAATTCAAACATCTCTATGAACCTAAGAACCGCATTCTTAGCTAAAGAACTCGGTCTCTTCGTCATCGACCACGAGCTCGCCCACTTGAGTTTTCACAACCATTCGGCCGACTTCTATCGGCTATTAGAACAGAGACAGCCCGAATCAAAAAGGTTGAACGCTGAGTTGAAAAAGGCGGGAGGTCACATACCGA
>JABEUM010000101.1 GCA_013044475.1 Acidimicrobiaceae bacterium
CCAACCTTCCGTGGACGTTGCGAAATATTACCACCGAAAATGGGCCAGTGGTGTGTGAGCGATTTTTTTTTAGCTGAAACCCAAATTCTCATTGTTCGTAAAAAGACGAAGCCTTATTTCTATATAATGCCCGCTTTTGGGTCATTACGGTTCAAAGTTACTGGCGAATGCACAGCTTAACACTGGTGGGTGCCTGACTGATGGCCTGATATTTAGACGACTGTGCTGGCGAATGCACAGCTGCATAGTGACGTCTAGCGGAGCGATGGCTTGCCGTTCGAGGTGGGGTCGCTGGTTGGTTTTAAGTGTTTCATCGACCGTGATCGAGCGCATCAAAGCGCTGCCTCGGAGCGTCATGGGATGGTCCGAGTGGCCGAGTGCCTCATCGACCGTGATCGGGTGCATAAAAGAGCTGCTCTACCCTTGTTTTGCATTCTAATATATAACTCGAGCTAACAAAATGAAATGGGCGACGTCACCTGCTGCGCCATTTGACAGGAGGAGCTGGGAATAGTTCCACAAAGACAGTCCGTCTCACTTAGTATTCAATTGCCCTCAAAGATTTAAGTCCAGAGGAAGGGGCTGAATCGGGAATAAAGAGGGTTTGCAGGGAAGAGGGTCAGAAAGCTTGAGCTGAGTAGTTCGGATCGAACTACTCAGGAGGGCCACTCGTCCTTCGAGTGATGTTTGCAGGACTGGGGACCTTCTGGCTGGTTACTTTCCTTTGACGGCAGTAAGTCCAAGTTTTGCTAGGTGTAGCGCTGCGAGGTCGTCCTCTTTGAGTCGTTACCGCCCTGGAGGTTTGCTCCTGCTAGACAAAAAAGGGATGAGCGCATGAAGCCTGATCAGCCCATGGTTCAAGATTCGTGCTTTGAGGATCGCCCAAGGCCAACATCAAGTCTTTGCTAGTCTCAGGCGAGAAGGTGACAATGGTGCGTCGCTTAGTAAGTGGAATAAATAGCTAATTGCGAATTGAATCAACTACGGCTCGGAGCGGAGACCGTGTGGAAATAACCAAGGCAGTTGACCCATAGTTAGTGACCGAACTCGACGCACTCGCTCCTCTCGGGACCAGAGTGGCTTACGAGTAGCAGTTTAAATGAGTAGTTCACAAGGGTAGTTTTGCTGTTCATCGAATCGGGTCTTATTGGAACAAATCAGAGAGCTATCGCATTTTGTTCATCCATTCGATACTCATCCACTGCCGGGTGACTCGTCTCATACCAGCCGCTGATTCAAAAGCGGGGAGTGTTTCTGTCGGAAACCGTTTTTTGACGGGTCAAAAGTGTGCTGTGATTCGACTATGTTCACCACATACGGTCATCTCATTTCGGACTCTATTTTCATCGGCAAGCAAACTAGTTTGGGTATTGCAGTTTTGACAGGTTCCGTTTTGTTATGACACTCAAGGAAACAGAGCAGATCTTTGCTGAGCTAGCTTGGCCCAAGTGTGGAGATATTTTTTTCTGGTTTCTGTGGGGTGGGACTTGAGTCGAATCAGGGGCGGGTGCACTTTGTCCAGCAACGGTACGAGGATTGTTTGATTTAGAAGCAATGCCAGAGGAGAATTCTCTGGGCCAGGAGTGAAATGAGTGAACAGACGCACGACCTCTCGGCGCAGGGAGGAGTCTTGCAACGGATGGAGTCAGTTGCTCAAAGGGCAATGTTACATTATGACGTGGATCCTTCTAGTTCGGTGACGCTTCTGAACGTCTCTGAGAATGCGACATTTTTGCTGGAGGGATCTCAAGGTAAGAAGGTGATTAGGGTTCATCGGCTCGGATATCACTCTGTGGCAGAGATTCTTTCTGAGCTGACTTGGTTAGAGGCACTTAGGGCTGACGAAGGCATAAAGACTCCGGAAGTGGTCAGCAGCCGCCAGGGTGAGAAAGTAGTTTCGATCGAGTCCAGCGGCGAACAGCGACTTTGTGTCATGTTCGACTTCGTGGAAGGTAAGGAGCTGACTCCGTCTAACGCTGGTGAAGGTTTCGTAACTTTGGGTGAACTCGCCGCTCGGATGCATCGGCATGCAAAGAGCTGGAAAATTCCGTCCTCGTTTAAGCGCTTCTCCTGGGATCTTGGCGCCAGCTTCGGGGATGGAGCACGCTGGGGGCGGTACAAGGACGGGATCGACGTGGATCATGAGCTAACCGAACTATTTGAGAGGGTCGAATTAACCATACGTCGTCGCCTTCTTGCCTACGGACGGGACCCTTCGAGATTTGGTCTTATCCATGCTGACATGCGGCTATCCAATCTACTATGGGACGACTTTGGGGAAGTATGCGTGATTGACTTCGATGACAGTGGCTTCGGATGGTTTTTCTACGACTTGGCTTCAGCTCTCAGCTTTATTGAGCATAGGCCGGAGGTTTCTGACCTAATCGGAGCTTGGATGGAAGGTTATCGAAACTATGGCACAATTTCTAAAGTCGACGAAGACGAAATTTATACCTTCATAATGATGCGTCGACTCTTGCTGGTGGGTTGGATAGGTTCACATCCCGTTGCTGGCATTTCACAGGAACTCGGGGGGGAGTTTTCGAGTCAGACGGCTAGCTTGGCAGAGGACTACTTGTCGAACTGGAATGCATGATCACTCTCTTGGTTGGATCGGGATAAAAACTGAGCTAGTCGCTCGGTCAAAGAGAGAAATGCGTTGGCGCACTGGGCAAAGCGGAGGAGTAGGCGGTACCATCCTGCCAAGTAGTTTGCCTGAGCTTCCGGCAATGACCAAAGGTGAATCCCAAAAAACTCGCCACCGCCAGGGATACCTTCTGGGTGATCTTCCCCAAGGAGTTCACTCGGTAATTGAACTGCAGCATGTAACTCATTACCTCGCAGATGCTGAGTCGAAGTCGACCGCCGTGGTATCTCATTTGAGATCCACTTGCAACTGGACGAGTCCCGTAGCTGGAAAACAGGCCGCTTGACAAGAAGCTAACTCCTCCAGCCGCTACAGAAGTTGCCGTCGGACGATTCGGTTTAGGAGAGGTAAGAGGCTGTCCGCACTTAGATTATTCCAGATCAACGGTCTAATCTCTGAGAAGTTGACTTGGTGAATTTGTGGAAGAATCGAAAGGACTAAGAGTGGCCGGAATTAACTTGCAGAAGTCAGCTCTTTTCGACTTGGTATAAGGCAGTCGGCCGAAAAGAGGCATTTCGTATCGGCCGAGGATGCATTTTTTCAGCGAGGTTCAATTCAGAGGCCGACGAAATTATTCTAACCCTACCGAGCACCCACCCACCCCGGGCATGGCAAAGCTAGCGGAAGCCATTGTTCCGATTCGATTCTGAAAAGCTAGAAGCTAATCTATCTGGCCGTGCTCCAGTTCATGGGCTTTGATTGCACTGATCAGCCGATCTGACTCAGCTGCGCTAGCTTCAGCTGTTATCCTCCCGACCTCAGTTCTAAATGCCACCAGCCCCAAGTCGCGAAGTAGTGCATCCGCAGTACGCTTCTGCTGGATTTCTTCCAGCTTCCCTTGACCTTTTTGCGCAGCGTCTTTAGCCGTCTGGGTTACCGTCTGCGCTTGTTCCTTGACTTTGTCGAGCAATCCCATATTATCCCCCTGGGCTTTTGTGCTAATCCAACTGACATAAGACGCATTGCTGCTAGAGATCGACCTTCGCAGCTACTCTTACTCTACCCCAGACCCGGAAATTGCTGTGTATTGTTAATTCGGCTAACCGCTCAAATGAGCCAAGCAGCCAGGAGGGTTTAGGCCAACGGCTAACAAGAAATAAATCCAAGGTTTCCCTCAGACCCCGCTAGCTTGTCGTAATTCCGTCCGGTAACGGATCAATCGGACCCGTTACCGGTC
>JABEUM010000102.1 GCA_013044475.1 Acidimicrobiaceae bacterium
AAGGTTTGGCACCTCGATGTCGGCTCGTCGCATCCTGGGGCTGAAGCCGGTCCCAAGGGTTGGGCTGTTCGCCCATTAAAGCGGTACGCGAGCTGGGTTTAGAACGTCGTGAGACAGTTCGGTCCCTATCCGATGCAGCCGTAGGAAGATTGAGGAAGGCTGTCCCTAGTACGAGAGGACCGGGACGGACGCAGCTCTCGTGTGCCAGTTGTCCTGCCAAGGGCATGGCTGGTTAGCGACCTGCGGAAGGGATAAGCGCTGAAAGCATATAAGCGCGAAGCTCGTTCCAAGATGAATCTTCCCACAGGATAACCTGGTAAGGCCCGTGGTAGACGACCACGTTGATAGGCCGGAGGTGTAAGCACGGCAACGTGTTAAGCCGACCGGTACTAATCGGCCGAGGGCTTGGAGTTTACTCGTGCTCGCTATGGAGTCCTTAAGGGACTAATAGATTTGCGGTGACCAGAGCGGCAGGGTCACACCCGTTCCCATTCCGAACACGGAAGTTAAGCCTGCCAGCGCCGATGGTACTTGGGGGGAGGCCCCCTGGGAGAGTAGGGCGTCGCCGCAATTTATCGTGATCACAAGACCCTTCGGGGTCTTGTGGCATTTAATCCCACTTTTTGGCTGGCCCTTTGCCCGTCCTTCCGGCAATTGACGGCTCACCTCGAGTTAACCTCACCAGATATACGTTTTCTCACTACGGTCAGAGCGTTTACGTTTACGTTAAAGCTAGCTAGATTGTAGCTTACAAAGATGTAGTAGTTGCTGAGGTGAGGGTGGTTTGAGGTTATTGTCCGGATCTCGGGGAGGATTTGTGCCACGCGACTCAAGCGAGCCTGCCGGAGAGGTTTCATCTAACTATAAATGGATAGCGCTGTCTAATACGACACTTGGCGTGCTAATGGCTACGATCGATTCGTCGATCACTCTTATCGCAATGCCGAATATTTTTCTCGGCATTCACTTAGATCCGCTCGGCCGTGGCAATAGCTTTTATTTACTCTGGATGATCCTTGGGTTTCTCGTTGTAACCAGCGTTTTGGTGGTTAGTTTGGGTCGTTTGGGTGACATGTTCGGGCGTGTAAAGATGTACAACCTGGGCTTTGTGATCTATACCGTGGGATCTTTGGCGCTGAGTGTCGACTGGATGTATGGTAGGGCTGGCGCTACATGGTTAATAGTAATGCGCTTGGTGCAAGGGGTTGGGTCGGCGTTCCTGGTGGCAAATGCATCAGCTATTTTGACTGATGCCTTTCCTAAAAACCAGCGAGGCATGGCGCTCGGCATTAACCAGGTGGCGGGTATTAGCGGATCTTTCATTGGGCTTGTGCTGGGTGGTTTTCTAGGGCCAATCGATTGGAGACTCATATTTCTTATTTCGGTGCCGATCGGACTATTCGGAACTATCTGGGCATACCTCAAACTTGAAGACAGGGGAGTGAGGCGGCCTTCGAGTATTGATTGGTTGGGTAATTCAACTTTTGCTTTGGGCCTGATCCTTCTCATGGTAGGTATTACCTATGGTATTGAGCCATCGGGGAAATCTCCGACTGGATGGACATCTTTACCAGTCATTTTGGAGTTGAGCCTGGGTACGGCGCTGCTGGTTGCGTTCTTTTTTATCGAGGCCAAGGTTGCCAATCCGATGTTCAAGATTCCATTATTTAGGATCAGAACCTATCTGTTTGGGACTTTTTCGACCTTTTTGGTTGCGGTATCTAGGGGTGGGCTGATGTTTATGCTCATTATCTGGCTCCAAGGCATCTGGTTACCGCTTCACGGATACAGTTTTGCTGCCACACCTTTGTGGGCCGGAATCTATATGCTTCCTCTGACGGTCGGATTCTTGATAGCCGGGCCGATGTCGGGCCATCTTTCAGACAGATTTGGAACACGACTCTTTGCCACCATTGGCCCGATCGGGACGGCTATCGCCTTTGTGCTGCTCCTTCTGATGCCGGTGGACTTTTGGTATCCTTACTTTGCCGGAGTACTACTTCTGTCGGGCCTTTCTCAAGGCATGTTCGCAGCACCGAATCGAGCGGCGGTTATGAACTCCCTGCCGGCGGAGAACCGGGGCGTTGGTGGGGCGATGAATTCAACCTTCCAGAATTCGGCACAGGTCTTCTCGATAGGCATTTTCTTCTCTTTGATGATTGCAGGGCTTTCGGCGGTTTTGCCTCATACGATGGCAAAAGGCTTGATCACCCATGGTGTGGATCCCGCTATGGCACAAGGGCTATCGCATCTTCCGCCGGTGTCGATTCTCTTTGCTGCTTTTCTAGGGTATAACCCGATTCAGAGACTCCTTGGGGAAAAGGTGCTGCTCCGTCTTTCGCATCAGAACTATTTGATTTTGACGGGCAAGAAGTTCTTTCCCAAATTGATCTCGGGGGCGTTCTCCTCGGGGCTCCACGAGGCGTTCATTTTCGCCTTAGTTGCCTGTCTAATCGCCGCGGCCGTTTCGTCCGCCCGGGGCAGGCAGGCTGCGAGCCCTCCAGGGGAGACGCAGAATAGCGCCAACGAAAGGAACAAGGACTCGGCATCGCTGTCAGTGGCGGGTAAGTCTGGCCTAGCTGTATCCGAGTCGTCGGAGCCCGAATCAGAGGAAAGCGCATGATATCACGAGATCTGATCTTGTCCGATAAAGATTTAGAAGAGGAGAGAATTCACTCTCGGTCGGGGTCTTGTTCCGGTGGGAAGGTAGGTCTCGAATCAAGAAGTACTTTCCTGGCCAAGACAAGGTGTAATGCTCGTTGTGCGCTGCAGAGTCTTTTTAGCAGAACTATATTTTTGGTCAGATTTAGGGAGAGAAGTTCTGTCTTCGGGATGGAAGGTTCGAGGTTTAATTTTCGCACAGCACTTGGCGGAATCCGGGAGAAGTTAATGGCTACCACAAGATCGAGGCGACCAGGAGACAGCATCCACGATCTTGTGGATGCTGGAGGGTCGTTGCAAGCCATGGTCACCCATGGATTGGCTGAGGTGCGCAAGATGTGGCCCGGATTTGCGACCTCTGCTTACCCCTTTGTTTGGAATAGCAGAGTTCGGCCAGAAACATTGCGCAACCTGGGGGAAGCAGTGGGTCTCGATGCAGTAACCGCGCAGGGCGGGCTCGAAGAGCGGTTGCAACTGCTCGGTGATCTAGTCGTGCCACTCGGCCGGCTTGGGGAACTGGTTCCAGCTGGATCGGACGTGCGCCGCTATAGGAGAATCCAGCTACCGGGATCTTGTGCGAATAGACCTTTCCTGCAAGCCAGTTGGAGTGAGGAATGCTTCGAGAGGCTATCTATTATCTCGTCAGGCAAGCGTAGGGCTATGGCCGCAAGAGATTTCGAAAATAAAAGTGTGGCAACTTTGGCTGTGAGTGGTGAGTTGACCAATGATCTGGAGCAAGGAGCTTACGATAGTGGATTCAACCTGTCTCAAGATCGGGCAATCCGCACTCTGGGTGATGGCTGCAATTCTATTTTTACATTAGCTCTGCGTGAGGGAAAGACCATTAGGCCTGCCCAAAGACTCCAACAAAGGGTTACCGGAGGATTCACTCGGTTATCAAGATGTAGGTCTCAGAGGGTTTTACTATCTTCGACCCGTGGATACTGGAACGTCACTCATGCTAAGGCGGCTAATAGTATCCCCACGATCAGACCTGGCGCTACTGCAAATGGGAAGACGCAGCATTCGAGATTGAGGGTAGGTATCTGAAAATGGCAGTTTTGGAAGGCTCATCTGTCGGAGGAAGCAGAACTGTCTCTGGCGAGAATATACCTCCGAAGACCGGTGACGATTCGGGGTCGACGGAGCTAGAGGGCGACAACGAAGAGGGCATTCTTCGCATAGGTGAGGTGACTAAGGTAGCGGGGCTTACCGCAAGGACTTTGAGGTACTGGGAGGAGATCGGGCTGATTTCTCCGATTGATCACGTCGAGAACAGGGAGAGGAGGTACTCGGTCGCCGTCCTCGAACGAATTGACGTCATTAGGAGACTCCAAGAGGTGTTGGGACTTTCTCTGTCAGAGGTAAAGGCCGTTTTAGAGCAAGAGGATCGCCTGGTGGAGCTGATATCTCGCTATCGAAAGGACCTCGATAGTGGGTCTAGGCTGGTTATGCTGACGGAGGCAAAAAGGGCTAATGAAGAGATTGTCAGACGACTAGATGAAAGGCTATCAGAGATAGGCCGATTCCGGATGGAGAGGGTTGAGCGCGGACAGCGGATCGAGGCGCTCATCGATCAGATGTTGCGAGACATTGCCGATTGATACCGGTGTGGGCAAACGGTCCTATACAGATTTGACTCAGGCGGCAGTTGGGTTGTCGGACTTCACTCTCGCTGTAAAAGCTTTTGCGGTTAAGTGTCGGGATGTCCAATTGGCAGCATTCGACCGCGGTTAGTCGTTATCGCTCTTTGAGCTAACCCCGTAGCCCAATCTCACACATCCCCACTTCCTACCTTTTATGTAAAGCGGAGCAGAAACATCTTTTATAAGGGAGTAGTGGCCGCCTCCGAGATCCCTTCGGTATATTTGGATGATGAAAGGAGCAAGCGATTCAGCGGCTTTCTTTGCTACCTTGTCGGAATAGATGCGTCGATGACGCGAGTATTGATTGTTCCAGACTGGATCTGACCCTTGCGGTTGGGAAGCGTTCCGATTGTGGATCGGAATGTAGCCATTGTTGTCGTGGAGAACTAGGTAGTCGACTGATGAATTCTCCAGAGGGGGATCGATTATTTTAGGAAGGATCTCCTCTGAAACATATGTGAATTTAGACAGGAACTGCTGCGGATCGGTTCCGGGGATGGCGATGTAGTTTGTGTCAAAAAGTTCAAAGTCTTTCGCCCTCCCATCTCGCAACGCTCGCTCATACGCTTCCCTGATCTCCTCGACTTTCATCTGGAGAATGTCGACCATCTCCTTGTCCTGGGTGATGGCTCCTGAATCTACCACTTGGGCAAGAAGCCATTCAGAAACCTTGACTAGGTTTTCAACCTTGTCGCTTGTGTTTCTGAGTCGTTCGCACATAACTCTGAATCCGTCTGTCAGGTTGATGTAGCCAGCAACGGCGACTTCGCTGAGATTATTTGCTGAAATAATGAAACTGTTTACGTGCCTAATCCTTTTAGCGAGTTCTTCGAGTTGGCCGTTTACTCTTGATACCGCGGAAGTGATGTTTCTCGAGGACTGTTGGGTTTTGGCAGCCCTTTCTTTGGCGTTGATCGCAGATTCCCGCATCTCTTCGATGCTTTTTGCCAACGGAAGGATTGTAACTTCGATTTTCTTCGCAGCCTTAATTGTTTCGTCCGACAGGTCTCGTACTGCGTCGGCTATGACGGCAAATGACCTTCCCTTGTCTCCGACTCGAGCCGCCTCTACCCTGGCGTTCAGGGCCAGGATATGAGTCTGTTGAGCTATCGAGTCGATGCTACTGGCAAAACGGGAGATCTGAGATATTGCCCCATAGAGCTCATCGAGTTCGGCCTCTGCGGATTCGATCCACGATACTAATGCCGACACGTCGTTCTGAGAGGTATTGGACGCTTCAGATGCCCATTTCATCTGTTCTTCGACCTTTAGTGTCGCGCCTATCAGCGCTTGGGCGTCGGAGTAAAGCAGTCTGTTCGAATCAGTTGTCTCTCTAGTGGTATCTTCGAGTTCTTCAAAGAGCCTTATCTGTGAAGTGGCAGTAGTCGTTAGCGATGTTACGTCGGCCGCAACTTCAGCTAGGCGCAGCCCGAGTTCACTAGCGACCTTGGCAATCTCGTCAATGACTTTATTGATGTCGCTTTGTGTTGTCTCGTCGATCGATGTACGATTTTCGATTTCCGAAGTCGTCGAGTTCGACAACTCGGCATTTGCCGAGATTCCGATCCTAAGGGCACCCCAGTGTTCTCCACGGACAAAGATAGGCGCTGAAATGTCTTTCATCGACTGATGCCGGTTGTCCTCTTGCAACGCTCTCCGAAAGGTCTGTATATAGAAAGGTTTCGTGTTCTGGGCGGCCCCGCTTGCAATTCGGTCTTTGTCTAGGCTCGGCTCGGATCCCGTGGCTGCCACTTTGGAACCGAGCAGATTAGATGGTGAGTGCTCCGAGTTTGGCGAGGGAATAAAGGAGTTTTTGTCCATGGCGAAGAGGTAGATGATCGAGGGATCTTCGAGCGGAGGACCTTGAATTCCAGGCAGCACTGAATCATATATCTCGCTCAATTTACTTCTTGATCGGGCGCTGGAGGTCGAGGCTATTTCGAGATCGTTGGTATTGAAGAGATCCTCTTTTGAGATATGACCCACATCGATGAGCGATTCAAATTCACCTGCAATCCGCTTTGCGCAAGAGACGGCTAGCCTAACACTACGCTCATCGGCGCAATTAGCTCCAGACAGAATCGCTTCCTCTAATAGCCACTCTGCCACAGAGATCAATTCTGATGTCTCTTGTGATCCCCTGCGAAGCCCCTCCGTTGAGTCCTCAAACCCTGCCCTTAACGAGGCGAAAGCGACTTCGCTCTTAGTCGAAAGACGACTTGCAGTTTGAACAAAACCGTCGATGCTTTCTATGCGTTCTGAAACTTCGACGACTTGTTGCTGGGTCATGGCGACGTATTCGAGGATGTTTTTGGAAGATGCTTCTGCTCGAGCAGCTTTCTGCCTGGCCTGAATTGCCGATTTTCCGATCGATGTCACGCCTTGGATCAAGGGTTCAATCGTCTCCGATATCGATCCAGCCGCGCTAATTGTCTTGTCTGAAAGGCCTCTAACCGACCCGGCGATTACCTCAAAACCACGGCCCGCGACACCAGCCCTCGCAGCTTCGATCCTGGCGTTCAAGGCCAGGATATGAGTCTGCTGGGCTATCGAATCGATGCTTGATGCAATGGCCGAGATCGAACTTATAGTGCCGGTTAGTGCATGTAGCTTCTTGTCGGTTGATGTGATCCACTCAGAGAGTTGAAGGATGTCGTCCCTGGTGACCTCGGCGATCTCTTTGGAAAGTGTCATCTCTGTGGCCACGAGTGCGGTGGCATCTACGAGCGCGTCGGTGTCGTTAGATAAGTCTCTGGCTCCTATGGCCAGGTCCGAAGTCGTCTGTGCCAGGTCGGAGAACATCGCAGTTTGATCTTTAGTCGTACTGAGTATTTCAGCTAGCTCACCGCCGAGGTCTGCCAACTCTATGGCAAGGTCGCCGCCGGCATCCGAGATCACTCCAATTGCCTCTATTGCCTTGCGCTGATCGCTCATCTCTTGCGCTACTGGGAGAGTCTCGTCAATCGTTGATTCATTCAGCGTCTCAGGTTTGGGAGATTCGTAATCTGTCGAAGGCGTGCTGGCTGGAACATTTTCAAGAGTTGCCATTTGATACATTTCCGGATTCCCCATCTAAAAGGTGCCAATTTGCAAATGTGGAGTCCTGCAAAGACACGGTAGTTAAGGCTTCGACTGCGGATGGCACGTGGTTCAGCGCCCATCGGAATTAGGGTCAATGGTCCCGTGGATTGGCGGAAAACATTTCCCTTTAAAAATGCTCTTTTATGGCTTCTTGGAGATGCTGAATAAGTATTATTCCGCGTGAATTGCTAAATAATTGTGATTCCTAAGACTCATAAGCAGGAACGGCGCCCAAAATTCTCCATCACCGAGTGGTTAAATGATCCGAGTAAGTGGTAATAACAGAGTTCAACCAATGTTGAATGCCAATATTGGTCTTCTATTAATTAGGAGGTATCCGAGGTTGAGGATCCTCGCGGTTATTTCGGTAGATTTACCGGATGACGGATCCTCCCTTTTTGAGGCCTACGCCTTGCTCGGGAGACGCTTAGGGCGATCAATTGCTGTCAAGATTAGATCTCAGGGCTGCGAAGTGGATTTATTGATGGCTTGCGCAGTTCGGAGGTGCTTGGTGCCGCATTCCAATTGACCGTGTGGACGGACTTGGCGAGGATGGTTGTTGATCAGAGGGAAATTTGCGAGCGAAACTTTCGATAATGTGACTCCCTTCTATTGCAGCGTGCCTTTTGGTGCTCATAGCTCCGCTCCGAAGCAGGGGATCTGATTGCGCAAGATTTCCGGCACTAGCAGCATCTGGTACGAGTCCACTTTCGACTCCGGCCGACCCGATGCCGAACCTTGCTCCGCTGGTGGATTGCGGCCCTTCTTATGGGCCGAGCGGTATTTATAACCTCTCAAGTAGATGTGAACAAGTCGTGGTGGAGGATATCAACTACGCCCATCGAGAAGAGGGTGTGGCGTCGATTTCACTTCCATCAGGCTTCAATAACTATTCGGACTCTGACCAGTTTTTTATTCTTATGAACCTCGAAGGAGTATCCAGGGGCTTCAATCCAATTTTTGGAACCACAGCGGCTTTAAATTTCGATGCATATCAAGGCGCAAGCGGGCGCTACGATCCCGCTGTTGGGGGGCATATGTATCGGTGCTCGAAGTCGGTACTTAAAACGCCCTGGTGGCTGACTATGTCTGGATGTACGAGGACGGATTGGGCGTATCGAATCTGTCTTGTACCTCAATTAACACCGCTAGCTGGTGGGCGCACCGTCTGGCGATCCTAGTTACCGCCCTTGGTGGCAATCCTTCTGCTGGAGTCGGAAGCACAGCCGGAAGTCGAGGTTCATCTGCTGGTGCCTTGGCGGCCTTGGTAGTTCCCACAAGCTCCGGGTCAACCGGATACTCACTCACATGGTCAGAGGTTTCTGCACAATCAGGGAGCGGATCACTTGTCCAGCTCAACACCGACAACGCCGCCTTTTACGGTTCGCCTTTTCAGATGACGCTCAACAGACCTATTGTCGTGATCTCCTCGACTTCCGGTGGAAAGGGTCATTGGGTAGTCGCTTCAGACGGAGGAGCATTTAGCTCTTGAGAATTAAGGCAGGCTTATGCCTTTTAGTTCTCAGATGAATTGTAATAAAGAGGGGTATCGACCATTTGTCAATTTGATGGCACTGTCTGTACCCCGCCTTCTTTGCCATGCGGCCTTACAGTTCCATGCTGGCAGAAGACTAGCTGAGTTCTGAGGGTTGCCGCCGCTGAGTGGTAGGACTTACAGCCCTCGAATTGCTGCTGTGTCAAGGTTCGCCTGAAGTGGCTGTAACATGTATTGTTCGATAAAAATTATCCACTTTCAGCCGACTTTATTTCCAGCCGTGGGGTACATATCCAAGCGATCTTGGTTAACTCTACAGTTAGTCGTTTGAAGGGAAAGGGCGTCGAGAATTTGCAAGGTAGTGGTTGCAGGGTGAGGGTCTCTACTCTGATACGGCTAACGCTTTTCGCATCTGTACTTGTCGGTATTGGTGAGGTCTCCTCACCCGCTAGTGCTAGCCAATCCACGCTACAACAGCGGGCATCAGCCATCGCAAATCAAATTGCTTCGGATTCATCCGCCGTCCGTTCACTTATTGTCCAACATGGACAGATTGAAGTTCAGATAACACAACTTCATGCGGACATCGCTAGCTCCCAGGCTGATTTAGTATTGGAGCGAAAGAAAGAGAAACAACTTGAGAACAGCCTGACCAAAGCGGCGATTGACGTTTATGTCGGCGGGTTCGGGGTAACATCCCTGGGGAGGTTGCTCTCCTCGACTCAGCAGGACTATCTCCTGAAGTTAGATTTTGAGAACCTCTCTTCAATGTCGGTTTCAGACACGACCCAAGAGCTGCGCTTTCTAGGTTTGCAGATTGACCAGCAGAATGCCACACTGGACATTCAGCTCGCTTCCCTGAAGACAAAGCTGGCAAACTTGGCAAACTCTGAAGCATTGCTAGCTAACAAGGTGAGATCTGAGCAGTCTGTGCTGGCTCAAGTCAATGGGCAGATCGAGACGCTGATTCAACAGGCTTTGGCCAGGAAAGCTAGGCAAAACACAGTTCAAGGGTTGCCATCTCCCAGCGGGATTAGGACCGTCATACAGGGACCGCCGCTCAACCAGAACTCTACCCTGGCAAGCGACTTAGCTAAAATTCGGGATTGCGAATCTGGGGGTAACTATTCTGACGATACTGGGAACGGCTATTACGGCGCGTATCAATTTTCCGAGTCAACCTGGCTTGGGCTTGGATTTTCTGGATACCCCAATGGAGCCCCACCGACGATCCAAGATCAAGCCGCAGCGTTGCTTGCTCGGCGGTCGGGTTGGGGTCAGTGGCCGACTTGTGCTCTACTTGCTGGGCTGATTTCCTGACACACGCTGGACTCTGATTTATTCCGTTCTGCCTTTAATATACATATATTTGTCTAGCTTCACCCTTTGACTTTTGCTATAGTTCTGCGATGGAATAATTTACTACTCCGAATTGAGCCGGCGCAGCTGCGCAGCTGGACTAGGGGGGTGAGAAAATATTCCGTTTAAAGGCGCGCAACGGAGCACGCCTCTTGATACAAGGGAGGATAATTCCATTGGACCCAAATGAGTCTATGGTCCCCGGAAAGCTGTCTGCGACGGAGGTTGAACCTCAGTCGATGGCACCTCCGCACCAACAACACAGGTTGCGTTCTGGTTCGTTGGGCATAATTGATATCTCGGCTGCGACGATGGCCAACATCGGACCGGCAATGAGTTTCTTTTTTGGATTTGGATTCCTGGCGATTACTGCTGGGGTTGCGTCCCCGCTTACCATTGTCGCCGCTGGGATTGCGATTGCTTTTCTAGCCAACACTCTGTCTGAGTTTTCCAAGGCGCAGCCTTCTGCTGGAGGTTTCATTACCTTTGTCGGCAAGTCCTTCGGACCAACTAGTGCGGTTACGACTGCAATCCTGGCAGGCGTCGGTTACATCGTCGCCATGGCTTCGGTGATTGCGATCTCGGGAGGATTTTTATCGATCATCCTGAGCCACTATCTAAAGTGGAATGTTCCTTGGGGCATCCTGACGGTCATCCTCACGATCCTTGCAGTGATGCTGATGATTAGGGGAGTGTCGGTTTCTACTAAGGTTGCCGGGTTCTTTTTCGCTTTCGAAATATCGGTCCTTTTCATCGTTTCGATAGTGGCAATTATCCAGAGTGGGGGCCATCTGTCGTTGACTCCATTTGAACCGAGCCACATTACAAATGGCATGTCTGGTCTTGCCGCTGGCTTCCCCCTTGCCATCTACCTCTTTATTGGTTGGGAAAATTCAGCAGCTCTCGCCGAAGAGACAAACGATCCGAGGAGGAATGTTCCTAAGGCCGTATTTGCCTCGGTGGCAATCATGTCCATTAGCTACATTGTCTTTGCCTATGCGACAGTAACCGGATTCGATTACAACGTTACCAAGCTCGGGAATGCGGCGATTCCCTTTATAAGCGTCGCTAATGGCACAGTCGCCATACTAGCTTTTCTCGCTTATCTGGCCGGTATGACCTCAACCCTCGGAGCTTTAGTCGCAGGGACGAACTCTCAAGCCAGACTGATCTTTTCAGCTGGCAGGGAAGGTTTGTTGCCTTCAGTGATCGGAAAGGTTCATCAGGAACGGCGTACGCCTATGAATGCAATCCTGGTGTTTGTCGGTATCTCCGTTCTGCTTATTGGAGGCTGGGCAGTTGCACACCTTGTTGGCTCGGGCACGATGGATCCCATCAACTTTTTTGCTGAGTCATCGACGATGGGTACCATTCTGGTTCTGCTCGTGTACCTTTTAGCTAATTTGGCCCTACCTTTTTACTACAAGAAGTACAAGCCAGCTGATTTCAAAATGGTGAGGCATGGCGTGCTGCCAATCCTCGGCGCCTTGTTTATCATAGTACCTTTGTACTACCTCGCAAAGCCAGGGCAGCCGACGCCTTACAATTGGTACCCATATATCGCCCTGGTCGTAGTGGTCTTGGCTGTCATATATGCGTCCGTCCTATCGAAGCGAAATCCTGGACTAGCCGACAGGGTCGGGTCGATCGTTGCCGACGAATAGCAAGTAGTCCGATATTTAGACCTTCGTCAGTGGGTCCGGCCGAATTGGTCGGACCCACTTTCTTTTTCGGGGCAAGCATCCGAGCATCTCTTCGAGCCTCAGCAATGTCGGCAAGGCTTTTAGTGCGCTAGCGGAATGAAAGTGAGTGTGGCGGTGGGCTTTTTGGGAGAGGTACCGCTGGTTTGGATCTCGAGCAAGATAGCTGACTTGTGCCCGCCTTTCAGCGGCCCTCGCTTCCGGTGAGTCGTTGGATGCTTGTTTTCCGGCCTACCTCGTAACCTCGGGATAGGATTAAGTTAGCTTTAGGGGCACAAAATTAGTAGTCGGCCGAGTGTCGGGAGGTCCAGCCCTGAGGTGCTCCGCTATGCAGGGGTTTTAAGGAGTTTCTGCATATTCAATCAATTCCGCATTTGAATTCGAGGTAAAACGAGATGAACGATGATCTCCTGGGTACTGATGCTTTGGTCCAAGCCGAGCTAATTAAAGAAGCAAAGGTATCACCCCGTGAGGTACTTGAAGCCTCTATTGCCTCGATTGAAGCTATGAATCCGGTACTAAATGCGGTAATCCATCAGCGTTTTGAGTCCGCTCTCCATGAGGCTGACACAAATGAGAATCTGGGCCAGCCCTTCTTCGGGGTGCCACTTCTCCTCAAGGATCTTGGCGGACTTATGCAAGGTGAGCCCCATTATGGCGGTACAAATCTACTGAAGGAGATTGATTGGCGCTCTCCGATAGATTCGTTCCTAGTCTCTGCTTTCAAAACGGCCGGGTTCATTGTTCTCGGGCGAACGAATTGCCCAGAGCTCGGATCTACGATTACCACGGAGCCCCGTAGCTACGGGCCAACGCGTAACCCTTGGAACACCGAATATTCCCCAGGTGGATCATCAGGTGGATCCGCAGCGGCGGTCTCTTCTGGGATGGTCGCCGTCGCTCACGCTAATGATGGGGGCGGATCGATAAGGATTCCAGCAAGTTGCTGCGGTTTGGTCGGGCTCAAGCCGTCCCGAGGTCGGGTTTCCCAAGGTCCGCTGATGGCAGACGCTTGGAACGGAGCAACTATTGATCACGTCCTGACTAGGTCAGTTAGGGATTCGGCGGCGGTGCTGGATGCTATATCTGGATATCGAACGGGAGACCCCTTCACGCCTTGGCTGCCGCCATCTTCCTATTTTGACTCGGCAAAGACCAAACCGAGACGGATGAGGGTTGCACTTTTGGACCATCCGGCGATAGCTGGGAGAAAGCCAGATCCGGACTGTCAAGCGGCGGTACATTCGGCCGGAGCGCTTCTAGAGGAACTCGGACACGAGGTAACTGAAGCACATCCTAAAGCCATGGAGGAGGAGGAGTTCCAGACTACATTCACCACTGTCGCTGCATGCTGGGTCGCCGCGGATCTGGAGAACTTTTCAACGCTCCTTGGACGGAAAGTAGAGCCAAACGAATTCGAACCCGAGAACGAGTATCTCGCAACTTGGGGGCGAGATAGCTCTGCGGCGACCTACTTAAAGGCGACCACCTGGATTGCGGCCTTTCGTCGTCGAATGCTGAGCTTCTGGGAGGAGGATGGATTCGACATTCTCCTTACGCCTACCCTCGCAAGACCGCCAGCTCCACTGGGATACCTTTCGGACCCGAAGTTATGGATGGAAAGAACTTTTGATTACATTCAGTTCACTCCGCAATTCAATGCGACGGGCCAGCCGGCGATTTCCCTGCCCCTCTACATGACTGCGATGGGTTTACCGATCGGGGTGCAGTTGGTCGGGGGTTTCGCCAAGGAGCATGAACTCATTTCGCTGGCCGCAGAGATTGAAGGTGCTAGACCTTGGAAGGGAATCAGGCCAAAGGTCTGCGCGTACTAGCCGTTAGTGAATGCGATCGACTGGCTCGCATCGGTGAGATAGATGAGGTTGGTCTAGAACTTCCAAACTTTGATATGGACCTAGGAGCACGGGTCAGATTAGTCAAAGTTGCATAAGAATGCACAATTCAATTGTCCAACCTGGATAAGGCCAGTTTAAGTGCATAAGTATGCGACTAACGGCATTGTTTAGCAGGACTTTCGGGTTCTGACCCACGCTCCTAGCCCCGTCGGGAGTGACTTGTTTCCAAATCCGGATCCTCTATATTCTCTGGAATTTTGCATGGTGAGTCGCATCTTCGTGTTGGCCTGAACGGGCCTTACGGCCAAAGGGGTCTGCCCGTTATACCCCGCTAGCCCAAAATCGCTGGACTATAGATTCCGTGGAGGCAAAAGAAGTGGGGTTGGCCGGGTAAGTTTCGATAGAGGTTGCCTCGATTAGTGGTAGGATGGATGGTTGCCACTGACAGGGATTATGTGAAAATAACCTGTCTGGTCGCTCGAATGTCCGTTTCGGTCCGAATTTCAGCCTCGTCGCAAAACGAAAAAGCTTCTTGCAGCGAAGAGGTCATCGGAATTTACATCGAGTAATTTTGTCGGGGCATAGGTTGCCATAGGAGAGAGAATTTCAGTGGACCGAGAAGGATCAGAACAGGGCCAGCACAACCGTCGAGAAGGGTCTACCGGAGGGGGCGGCTCTGACGGAAGGCGTCCTCCTGCGGCTCAGGGGAGATCCTCGCAGCGCCCTTCAGGGGGATACAGAGGACCCAGGGACCAAGATCGACCATATTCGCGCGGTGGTTCCACCGGACGACCCGCAGGTCCATCAAGGTATGGAT
>JABEUM010000103.1 GCA_013044475.1 Acidimicrobiaceae bacterium
ACAGAGGTCACTGGGGCGCATCTGATACGAATCGGCTTCTCGCTAGAGGATGCCGCCAACTCCGAACAACTAACCCACCTAGTAGCTAGATTGGCCAACTACTCCTCCAAAGCCCCTAACACTAAGTCCCTCGGTGTAGGAGTAGTCGGCTACGGCCCCTTTGGGGGAATGGGCCACTTCCACGGCAAAGCGGTCACCGCTACGCCCGGACTAGAGTTCGTAGCGGCGGTGGACCCAGATCCACGTCGCACCAAAGCCGCAGTGTCTGAATTCCCCGGTATTCGTACCTACCATCACTTCTCAGAGCTAGCTAACGACCCAGAGGTAGATATCGTCATAGTCGCAACCCCACCCACCTCGCACTTCGAAATCGCACGATCGCTGCTGATGGCGTCTAAGCACGTCGTGGTAGAGAAGCCGATGTCCATTACTACAAAAGAGGCAGACACCCTCATCGAGACCGCAGAATCAGAAGGTCTGATGCTGAGCGTAAATCAGAATCGCAGGTGGGACCAGGACTTCAGGGCGATAAAAGCTGCGATTGACCGGGGTCGGCTGGGAGAAGTATTCAATATTGAAACCTTCGTCGGAGGATTCGAGCACCCCTGTCGGGCTTGGCATTCAGAAGAGAGCATCTCGGGCGGGGCGGCCTACGACTGGGGATCGCACCACATCGACTGGATCTTTCAGCTGCTAGACGGTAAGCCGAAGTACGTCAGCGCTATCGGCCATAAGCGGGTCTGGCACGACATAACCAACCTCGACCAAATTCGGGTGAGGATGATCTATTCCGACGGCAAAGAGGCGGAGTTCTTCCAATCCGACGTCGCCGGATTTAGGCGGCCAAAGTTCTTCATCCAAGGGACCAAAGGGACACTCATCGGCGAGTATCGACCACTCCGCTTCGAGTCCGTCTCGGCCCCAATGGGGTACCAAGCGGAGGATTACCATCACGCAGAAGCACCATCTGAGTTGAAGCTTGCGAGCTACCTACCAGGGGGTGGACTAGAGATCAGCAATCTCCCGCTGCCAGAGCCCGACAAATTCGGATTCCATCGCAACGTTGCCGACCACCTGCTCCTCGGTGAAGCTTTAGAGGTGCAACCCAAAGCGGTTCGAAGGGTAATTGAGGTATTAGAAGCGGTACAGTACTCGTCAAAAAATGGCGGGATCAACGTCGAGCTAAAAGAGGACTAGGAAACGCAGATGGCCTTGCGCTGGGGTATCTTGGGGGCTGGATCTTACGTAGCCAAAATTGCGGTAGTTCCTGCGATGATCGAGGCGAACAACTGCACGATCTCGGCCATTCAGACCGGCTCTAATGCGGACTACTACCATAGCGCCCTGCCCGAGGCGAGGATCTATACCAGTCCAGAAGAGCTGCTAAATGACCAATCAGTCGACGCCGTCTACCTGCCCCTGCCAAACCACCTCCACGAGACTTGGATCAAGGGGGCGATAGATCATGACAAAGACGTACTGTGCGAAAAGCCGCTAGCTACTAACAGCAAAAAGGCGAGGGAACTCTACGAATACGCAAGCTCGCACGGACGAATCTTGTCCGAAGCCTACATGACCTCCTATCACACGAGGCATAGGTCTGCGATCGAGCGGGCTATGGATTATGAGTCCGGCGAAATCCAACATATCGTCTCTGTCTTTTCCGGAGTGCTGCAGTGTGCGGAGTCGAACTACAGGTGGTCAAAGTCGAAGGGCGGCGGGGCGCTTTTGGACGTTGGGGTATACGCCCTCGCACCGATAGTGGAGCTACTCGGACCAGATCCAGACGGGATCACGGTTCGCTTTAGGCCAAACCGGATCGCAAAGCCAGACGACGCCTCAGAGGAACTGATCACCGTAACCCTGGCTTACGAAAATGGTGCCACAGCCGACATATTCTGCTCATTCGTCTCCGCCGAGGAGCAGCGGCTGTGGGTGATCAAGGAGAAGGAGTCGATCGAGATCAACCGGGCCTGTACTCCTGGATTCACAGACGACAGTTACTTCCTCGCCGATGCACACGGGGAGAGGAGATCGGTAGTGGTTGGCGAGTCAGATCCCTACCTCGAGATGGTCGAAGCTGTGTCCGAAGCGATCCTTGAGCGACGTGAGCCGAGCTGGAACAGCAAGAAATCACTTGCGGTTAGCTCGCTGATCGACAGGATATCCGACGCCGCTGACGTTCGATAGATCGCCCGAACCTCCTCTTTTCTCATTTGACCCAGATTTCGCTCGCAATGCAGAATCTCAATTGCCCCTCGCACTAAGTCAGCCCGAGGTGAAGAGCCTTCTCTTTTAGTTCATCTTTCGCACGTGGGTGGGCGATGTTCTCGATTATCAACCTCGCCTGGGCCCGCTGGCTCCTGCCCAAGATGTGTGCACTACCCCACTCGGTGACGAGTGCGGAGTGTTGAAATGAGGTGACCGGACCGTTGATACAGCCAACCACGGTCGAGGAATCTGTCTTAGGATGCCAAGACCCAAGTGCGATCACCGCGTTTCCACCCTTGGAATGAAGCGCACCGACCGTGAAGTCGGTCTGGCCACCGAATCCCGAATATATCCTGCCTCTGACGTGATTCGCATTCGCCTGAGCGAAGAGGTCGACCTGGATTGCTGTATTAATTGCGGTCATCTGGTGGTGTTGGGCAATCTGAACCGGATCGTTAGTGACTTCAGTCCTGAAAAGCCTTACCCGTGGATTCTTGTCAACCCAGCTGTAAAGTTCCGGAGACCCAAATAGAAATGAGGCGACTATCGGTCGGGACTGGTCGGTCGCCCCTTTCCTTTCCAGCGTCAGAACGCCGTCTGAAAACATCTCCGACCAAAGGGCTAATCCTTTGCGATGGGTAAGCGCAGCCAAAACGGCATCAGGAATTGCGCCGATGCCGAGCTGCAAGGTGGATCCATCCCCCACTATCTCCGCCACGTACTCTCCAACCGCTTCGGCGACGATGTCGGTCGCTGAAGAAAAAGGTGAAGGGAGGTCCTGGTCGACTTCGATGGCAAAGTCGATCAACTCGGCGTCGATCTCGCCGTCTCCAAAGGTGTAAGGCATATTCTTATTGATCTGGGCGATGACTACTCCGCCTCTAAACCTAACTCGCTCGATCGCCGCCACCATGATATTGACCTCAATACCAAGGGAAACTTTCCCCCCGACCAATGGAGAAGTGTGCACTAGGACTACGTCTGGTGGTCTAGATCGATCGAAGAGTTGGGGGACGAGTGAAAGTCTCATTGGAAGGTAGTCGAGCTGCCTCCCCGAACTCCTAAAGCCAGGTCCGACGAACGGAGTCTCATGGATCACTCCACTCCTTTTCGGCATGGGGTCTTGCGCATTGAGCACAAAGAGGCGATAGCGCTCGACACATTGGTCGAAAATCTCTAGCAACCTCCTTGGGGTGGCAAAGTTGCCACTAGCAACCACCCTCGGCTCAGCATTCTCATAGCGGCTGAGCTCTTGGGAGAGCCTAGCTTCGTCGACGATACGCATAATTGCGGCAACTCCTAGACCTAAAATTCCCCCTCAGGAGGTCATGCTAGCTAAGAAAGAAACGGCGCTAGTCGCCAAGGCCCAATTGGGCTAATACCTAGACCAGTTCAAGGTTGATCGAGATAGTCATAATCAGCACCATGATGATCCATTATCCTTCACATATTGCCGCAAAATATACATAGCTCCCTATGGCACCATCTGTGGAATTACCGAAGGGGTTCTGACGTTTTTAATCCTCGTGCACACCTTCCCCAAAACGCAGATGTTCGTATCGAAATTAGGCGCAAGGATCACATATGACCTCTGGGATGGGGCTGGCCGCGGACTGATACTAGTCCATGGATTGGCCTCCAATGCAAAGCTCTTCTGGCCGCTGGCTGAGCAACTAAATGACCTCGGATACCGGGTCGTAGCGGTCGATCAGCGGGGACATGGGCGGTCAGATAAGCCAGCTTCGGGCTATGGCTTCGATGAGGTCTGTTCCGAGCTCTTAGATCTGGCCGAGATTTTATCAGCCACCGACGAGGGCTGGTGTAATCCGATCCTGGTCGGCCAGTCCTGGGGGGCTTCGGTCGTACTGGAAGAGGCGAGGCGATCAAGTGGCAGTTACTCTGGCGTCGTGGCTATAGACGGAGGGGTAGTCCCAATTTTCAAACATATTGCGACTTGGGAAGAGTGCAGAGAGAGACTAGCTCCGCCGGACCTGCTAGGACTCTCTTATGCGACATTTGAGGGCTTTGTACGCTCCCACCATCCCGATTGGTCCGAAGACGCTATCGAGGGAACCCTGGCCAATGTGGAGTTGCTAAGCGATGGGACGATCAGGCCCCACCTGAGTCGCTCGAACCACATGGAGATCCTGAAGGGTCTGTGGGGATACGATCCAGTCGAGGCTTTTAGCTCGATGCCCCTCGGATCTCTCCTGCTACTCGCTGCTTCAGGGGATGAAATGACCGATTCCAAAGAGCGTTGGGACAAAGAGATCGAGACGGTCAAGCCTGAGGTCAAAACCGTCTGGTTCGAAGGCGCAGATCACGATCTGCACGCCCAGTATCCAAATAGGGT
>JABEUM010000104.1 GCA_013044475.1 Acidimicrobiaceae bacterium
ATTTCGGTTGGCAAGAATCCGCAGCTCACCCTAGTTTCGCAAACGGCCCACCCAGGGACCGTTCGCTCAATAGCGACAAGTCCATTGCGGGGTTAGCCATATCTGGACCCAATTGGCGCCACAAGGTAGTCAAGCGCAATCCGAGTGACGCTCCGTCGCCGCTAACCAACGGAGCAATAGATCGAAGGCAAGTTCCTTGTCGGTCTGCGGCCCGATCACCGCAAAACATTGCTAATCCGGACAATTGCTAATCAGGTGTTATTCCCGAATAGCCCTCCGACTATTCCACCCGTTATTCCGCCCGTAGCTGCGGCAGACCCATTGCCCGATGGCAAGTATGGCTCGAGTGCGTGTGCCAGCAGTGCGACGGGCATCGACTGCAACCAGACCTCGCCTGGACCGGTAAGTGCGACTAGATGATATCCATCGCCACCGAAGAATATGTTGGACAGTCCTTGCACGGTCGTAATTTGGAAAGCAACCGAATCCTGGAACATTCCAACGTGCCCGGGGTGCACGAGGATACTTTGGCCCGGATTCAAATTGTAGTTAATTATCTCACCTGAAAGCTCAATCCACGCAGTGCCGGTTCCTTCGAGCCTTTGGAGAATAAAACCATCCCGCCCGTACAGGCCAGCTCTAAATGACTGCTGCAGGCCGATGGTCGGCGTGATTCCGTCTGTTCCGCAGAGCCAGCCGGCCCTGTGCACCAGATACCCTTTGCCGGGAGCGATCTCGACATTAAATATTCTTCCCGGCAGCTTCGCGGCAAATGCAACCATAGCCGTCCCGCCGGTCGCTTGGTATTTAGTAAGAAATAAACTCCCACCTCCCACTACGCGCTTCAGGGAAGACATAAAACCTTTCCCGCCCCCACCGGTACTCGTAGTCTGGGTCATCTGCATGTTCGGAGTCATCCAGGAGAGTTCACCATGGGTGGAGATGACCGACTCACCACTTTCTAGCGATACTTCCAAAACGGGCATTGTGGTGCCCTTGACTTCAGCCTTCATCGTCCCTCCCTAGCTAACCTGAGCCAAAGCGAGATTATCATCGAAAGTCGTTCAGGTAGGGAAGATTTCGTCCAAAATTCTGTTTTCCGATAGGGAGCCTTGAATCCTGCGATTTATATGAAAGACTTGATGCTTCACTCAGCGAATTACAAGTTAAGTCCAATTTAGGCACCCTTAGTCTATAGCACTATGTCATCAAATAATTGGATTCTGTCACAGTGTCGAGTCCCACAAGTTTTCGAAGCATACGGAGAGGCCAAGTGAAGGTATTAGGTCAGGAGCTTGGAAAGGTCGGCCTTTCACTTCTCGCTGTAACGGCGCTGGGAGCCGGAGGGCTGGCTATTCATGGTTACGGACACGGGGTAGTAACAAATGGGGGGAATATCTCCGCAGCTCCCCCGAGTTCCTCAGGGTCAACCACACAATCCTCTGCTAGCTCGAACAGTTCTTCCTCTAGCTCCACAGGCTCCCCGAGTTCGACTAAACCTGCATCAGGATCAAGCAGCCCTAAAGTGAAGCTAGGTCCGGTTCTTTCTTCGACCCAATACGCCAAGTACGCGTTTCAGATCTACCCCGGCAGCGAAAGTTCCCAAACGAAGTTAGCCCTGGCCGGGTTCGTAGTAAAAGTCCACCCCGGTGCGACCGCAGAAACCATTACCTTGGCACCCGCGTCATCACCTTCTTCCACTCAATCCGCCACCTACGCCAAGGGTGACAAGGTCTACTTTATCGAAGCGAGCTTTAGTGACGATTCAGGAAACAACGACTATGGCGGGAGCGACGATGGCGTTGTCGTTACTACGCCAGCTGGGAGGATAGTCGAATGAGGAAGCTGTCTTCAGGGCAAATCTACACAAGAGAGGTTCAGAAGTGAACGACTCCAAGCAAAAGGTATCGCAGGTACAAAGGAGCGCAAGAAACCGCTCAAAAAGCCCGCTACCTTCCCATTCAAGCCCGGGAGTAACTACTTTCGCTGACTCGCAGCCAACCCAATACAACTTTCTCGACAATGTCGGTGAATGGGGGTTCATTGCGGCGAGGGTGCTGTTGGGGATAGTCCTTCTCTGGTTTGGCTATCACGAGCTCGTGGTCCCCGGCCTTTGGACCGGCTACGTTCCGATCATATCGCAAACCTCTCATCTAGCTCAGATTCTGGTACTCACCCATGGTTGGATCCTGACGATCCTCGCGGTATCTCTGATCTTTGGTATCGCTCCAAGATTAGCTTCCCTACTGACCGCGATATTGATGGTCGAAATAATTATCACCCTCGTCGCTACGGCCGGATTATCAGACCTAGTCTTGCGGGACGTCGGCGTACTTGGATTGGCATTGGCACTACTGGGACGAGCACACAACAGACTCGTTTTGACCAACTAGCTTCCTTTCGTTCCAAAAGGGCCACTTCGGACCCTCGCTGATCGAATTGAGACTATCCTCAACTTTGAGAACTCTTTCGACGTCGGACTGAAGCGGAACTTGACCAGCCGCTATCGGTTGTTTTTGGCTCTGGTTGGGTGGTTTAAATATCTCTTAGCGTTATCGCTTCGGTGGCGTTGGCGATCTTTCTCGCCGAGCTGCCTGACAAGACATCAATTGCGGCCCTCTATCTGGCTCGCAAGCTACCTCGCAAGCAGGTCCTTTTAGGCGCCTGGGCAGCGTTGATCCTCCAAGCAATCATTTCAGTGCTGGTAGGCACGACCTTATACTTGCTACTGCACAACCTCGCGAGGTACATCGCCGTCAGCGTAATGATGATCACCGCCATCTTCATGCTCGTAAAGGTATTTCGACCTGAAGGAGACTCGGACAGCAAAAGAAAGCCATCGAAGATACTGAATCCGTTCCTAATCAGCTTTTTGGCGATCTTTCTCGCCGAGATTGGCGACATTACCGAATTCGCCACCGCTGGATTCGCCGCGAGCACCCATAGGCCGCTCTCTGTCGTCATCGGATCGAGTCTTGGCCTAGTCGCTGCGTCGGGAATTTCAGTAAGCTCATCGCTCTTTTTAGAGAAGATACCCGAAAAGGTCTTCTGGTTAGTCGGCAGCCTACTCATGGCCACCTTCGCCACACTCACTGCCTTCGGCTTTGCGATATAGCCCAACTCCAAGTTGGGCGTCTCTCCGACCTCTTCGCTCCGCAAGGGCCAGCTAAAGCTGGCGGAGAGGGAGGGATTTGAACCCTCGGACCGGTTTTAGCCGGTCAACTCATTAGCAGTGAGCCCCATTCGGCCGCTCTGGCACCTCTCCGACGATACAAGACTAACGGATTTGTTGGGCTGACCTTGCGGAAATAGCTAGCTTTAGTCGGAACGAAGAGGGTTTGTTAATTCGCTATGGTCGACTTAGGATATTTATGGCCATCGCTAGCTTGGTCTCGCGTTAAACCGGGTCGGGTCGGCCAAGTCCGTATGGCTTGGGTCGGACTAGTCAAGCAAATTCGCATAGACTCTCTTGGCTGGGCAAAGAACTTAGAGACAAAAGGGATGTATAGGCAGCACTTATGCACGTAGATCAGCACTTATTGACCTATTTTCAAGCACTGGTGATGGGCCTTTTACAAGGCGTTTCTGAGCTCTTTCCCATCTCGAGCCTCGGTCACTCTGTGGTGCTGCCCCAACTTGTCGGTTGGCACCAGCTAGCGCAGGCACAAAGTGCCAAATCCTCATTCTTCCTGAGCTTTCTCGTAGGGCTCCACGTTGCAACGGCCTTGGCTCTTTTCGTCTTCTATCGCCACGACTGGATCCGGATAATCTCTGCGGTGATAAAGAGCATCTTCACTAGGCGAATCGACAATTTCGATGCACACTTCGGTTGGCTCCTGATTGTGGCGACAATCCCAGCTGGGATCGTCGGTCTACTTTTCGAGAGCATCTTCCGTGCGCTCTTTGCCAAGCCACTGGCCGCCGCTATCTTCTTATTCATCAATGGCCTAGTATTACTCGTCGGGGAGAGGGCCCGCAAAGCCGAAGTCCTGCGCTCTGAAAAGCGCCAACACTCCAGGACGACCCCGATACTGCAGGAGGATTCTCGCACAATAGCTGAGCTGAATTTCAAAGAGGCGGGCATCATCGGAGTAGCTCAGATTTTCGCTCTTTTGGCCGGGATATCACGCTCTGGAATCACCATGGTCGCCGGCCTCTTGCGAGGATTAACTCACGAAGACGCAGCAAGGTTCTCCTTCATGCTCGCAACTCCGATCATCGCTGCCGCCGGACTTTATAAGATTCCACACCTCTTTAGCGCCGCGGCCGCGGGAGTTCGGCCTCAGATTTTGCTTGGTTCACTAGCGGCTTTTGTTGCAGCGTACCTTTCTGTTCGATTCTTGACTCGATACTTCAAGTCGAACAACCTCTACCCATTTGCCGCCTACTGTCTTGCATTCGGATCTCTGCTTATTGTGAGATTTATCTAGATTTTCTGTGGTTGGATACCGGCGGGTCATTCGGATGACAGATAGCAATCAGCTCGTAGCTGGCCAAATTAGAGTGCTTATGTGGCCTACGAAATAAGATCGTTTGAGTGGAACCACTGGATCGGCGACCTCGACCGAGATACGTTTTGAATTGGACGCCCACTAATTTGGTGGGTTTAAATTTCTATCCTTGCCTAGCGCTCGGTGGTAGCTGACATTTCAGAGGCCAGGATGACAAACTTCCTAAGCGAACCCGATCGGGCTTTGACCGCGTGGATCCTAGCGTAACTCGGAAACTCGCTCCCGTCGTCCCGTTTTAACCAGACCGTTCCCTTCCAGACACCGTCTCGAACCGCCTTTTCGAGCACACTGTCTCGCCAAGTCTGATCGTGTCGAGACGAGATACGGTGGTCTAAACGTTGTCCAATGACCTCCTGCCGACTGAGACCGGTCGATTCCAGGTAGCCCCTGTTAGCCTCTGTCAGGACCGCATCTCTATCTGCTACAAGTATCGTCTCACTCGAGTTATCAAAAATGATCAGCGCCTGTTCTAGTAGGTCCCGCTCAATTCGCTCCTTCTCGACATCGGTACCTACGGAAACGATAAAACTGACGCTGCGCTCAGAATCGTAGATCACCGATGACTTCCACCGTATGCTGCGCGGGGAGCCGTTCTTGTCGATCCAGGTGATCGCTGTTTCGGCGGCCACATCCCCCTCAATCGCCTTAGTAAACCAATCAAGACCGAGGTGACGAAATTCCATCGGCAAGAGATCCTGGGTCAGAAATGGCTTGCCCCTGGCCTCCTGCAAGCTAATACCGGTAAATTCCTCAAAAGCCCTGTTGGCTTGGACAATCTCCCCAGAGGAACTCATTACGATCACGATCGAATTTATGGAATCCATCACTTCTGAGAAAAATGACTGTTGACG
Organism: Acidimicrobiaceae bacterium; assembly: GCA_013044475.1. Lineage (GTDB taxonomy): Bacteria > Actinomycetota > Acidimicrobiia > Acidimicrobiales > Acidimicrobiaceae > JABEUN01. Next base: position 5,363 of record JABEUM010000104.1, read on the forward strand.
CCCTAATTCCACGGCTTTTTTCTTGGTCTCGGTAATATCTTGACCGATCAACGATATTGCCACCAGCGATCCGTCTTGATCCCAAATCGAATCGAGCCTGAATTCGACGTCCACTGTTGTGCCATTGGGCCTGCGGATGTGCATCTCAACGAGCTGGGTCGAACGGCTGGCAACGGCTAAGGAGCAACCAAGTATCAGCTCGTCGATCTCTTCGGCACTCAGCCTGGTCTGGATGGGTAGCGGCACGCCACCGAGGCGTGATGGATCCCACCCAAAAGCAGTTCCCGCCGCCTGGTTCATCGAACAAACGATGAAAAGTGGCGAAAGTAATATCATCGGAGCATCCAAGGATTCGAGAATGCTCTCGATAACGATCTGCTCAGTGCCCAGCTTATACCTGTCACGATCTTGATCTGGGAGGTCGATGAGATGAGAATGGAGACACTGCTCACCTTTGCTTTCGCCGAGCCTCGTTAAGTACTCGACCCGAAGCTCTTCGCCGTCTTTCCTTCGGTGAACTACCGAAAGGTGTGCTGAGTTCTCTGGACCCATCACCCGAATGAGGTCTATTAAAATCCGTTCGTTTAGAACAGGATTTAGGTCAAAAATAGTTTTGGACAGAAACTCTGACTTGGAGTACCCATATAGGGCGCAAGCTCCATCGGAGACTTCAATAATTCGCCAGGTCAAAGTGGAGAAGCTGAAACAGCAGTCTGAAGTTCCAATTGACTTTTCTTCCTTCGGGCCCGCTTCGGTGGCTATCGTACCTTCGATCATGGTCAGCGAGGCCAAGGCACTGATCGCTTCTAACATGGCGTTTTGCAGCGGGGTCGGCAACATCTCCTTACTCGAAATCAAGCTGATAATGCCGACTATCTCAGAACTACCCTGCCAAATCGGATAAGCCCAGCTCGCCCTGATTGAGCGGAGCACATCGTCAACTTCGACAAACTTAGAACAGTTCGGGTTTATATTGGCATCGTTGATAAGTATCGGTGATCGTCTAAGGACCGCGGTAGCGGAGGTCCCCCATCCATTCTCGATCGGCATAGATCGAAGTGCACCCCTGATATTCGAAGCAATGCTCGGACTAACCAGCATTTCGAGAAATCCGCCCTTGACGGCGAAGATTGTCATTCGAGTATCGGGGATGAGCTTTTCGACCTCGAGGCAGAGTCGTTCCGCCGCTGCGATTCTGCTCGGATAGGTAGCAAGATATTCAAGGAACCCTCGCAGGGCGAGGGCCAGAGCCAGTTGGGATATCTCGCCATCTTCAGCCCGTGACCCGAAGTTATGCCAGTTACGAGGGGGGACGTATGGCCTGCTACCCCAATCGACGGCTTCATGGCGAACGAGCCCCCTTAGTTCCTCGAGTCCCGCTTCAATCTCATCGGGTGTGTATACCTCGACGGCGTGTTCAATCCTCACTAAAAGTTGATTGAACTTTGTGCTTTTGAAATCACCGAATAACAGTCGCAGCTCTTCTAGAGCGGCCTTGGCCATCGGCTGCGCCATCATAGGGCCGGTCCGCCTTATCGTCGTGATAAGTCTTCCAAGAGCAGCCAACATCCCGAACTGAGTCTTGGGATAGGAAGGGTCTACCACCCACTCTTTAGTGGCAATCCAGTCGAGCATCGCCTTGGCTTCCATCGGAGCAGCAATTGAGTAGCCCTGTCCTAAGTCGGCACCAAGCACGGAAGCGACTTCGATCAGACCAACGGATTCAAGACCCTCGACCACAACCCGAATTCCGAGGTCATGCGCCAAATCGACTAGGTGCTCAATCAGAGATATTGCGTTAGTAGGGTCCGCTGTCTTTCTAACTAGACCTTGGTCAATCTTGACTTCATCAAAACCGATCCGTTCGAGCCTGGTCAAAGAGCTATATCCTGCTCCGAGGTCATCCTGGGACAGGGTAATTCCGAGCGCTTTAAGTTCGGCAATAATCAAACCGAGATCCTCTAGCTCATTGAGCTCCTCATCTTCGGTGACCTCTAGGGTGAGCTTCTCTTGACGGACATTCATCTCTTGGATCGCGACTTTCACCTCGTCCAGGTACCTGCGATCGATCAGTCCTTGCGGAGGCAGGTTGATAGATACCCGCGGATCGAAACCTTCGGCATTCCAGATCAAGCGAGCCTCGCCGATCGCCTTCAGTCCGAGTCCAAAGAGGTGAAATAGTTCGTCCGCCCCGAAAGCGGGAAGGAATGCTGCTGGCGAGACGATCTTGCCAGAGTCATCAACCAGCCTAGCCAGCGCCTCGACCTTTACCACAGCACCATCGCGGAGACTGACAATAGGCTGGTAGAGCATCCTAACCTGGTCTTTGTAGAGGAAGTTTCGATACTCCATTCGAGTAATGTGTGATAGCACCTTGCTCTGGTCGAGTTCGCTGAGTGCGGCGCCCAGCTTCTGACGGATAGTATCGAGAAAGAATCGTCGGGTAGATACGTCGAAGTACCCGGGCCAGCGAGAATGGCACGACAAGAGTGCTATTGGGCGGCCAGCCGAGTCGGTAATTGGCACCGCAGCCATAGAACGAATTCCCATCGCTCCGTATACTCCTGCCCACGGTTCCATTGACGGGTCAACGTCTATGTTCCCGCAGGTTTCAATCTCACCGCTCCTCCATGACCTCCCATCGACACCGAGTCCTTCGGGTAGGTCGATCCTGGTGCTCTCCTTGGCGATCAGCCCCGCTTTGGAGAGGGACTTGAAGTTGGCGAAGGCGAAACCGACGATATGTTCTGGCTCTAACCACCCAGCGGCGTCCGGTCTCGAAAGGTAGATACCGTCTATACCTACGATCGAATCGAGGATTTCAAAGGACTTCAAAAAAAGATCAGATGCATAAGTGACCGAGTTGCATATGTTGGTAATTCGACTAGTGATCGCCGCTAAGTGTTCGGCCTCCTTAGCCTCGGCGGATAGTGCTCCCTCGATCAGCTGAAGCACCCGCTCCCTAGCGAGGCTCTCTAGTGCAGTGGCGTCCTCAGAGAGAGAGAGGTCCTCGTCACAGGTCTTTTTAATCATCGACAGCAAAGGCGATATAGCCCTGACCATCCACGCCGAGTCGAGACCCACCATCCGGTGCATGTGGTGCAGCAGCTCTAGACGGCGATTGAGATTTTCTTGGTCCGGGTTGGACTTCAACAGTTCGTATATTAGCGTCCCGAATTGGACCTGCTGATGCTTCATCTCTCTCTCGCTCAGATGACTGAAGAACCTCTCTACCTCTGGCTGTTGGGCAAACACTTCGTAGAAGTAGATTGTGAAGTCCCGAGACACGGCTCGAGCTAGCTGGATTGAGCTGGAGATACGTGGCGACTTGCCTACCACTTGAGATTCGTCGCTTCGAAGATCGTCATGGTGATTCTCGTCTTCCACCCCTAGCCCCCTCCCTGGGTTCCGTCAGTAAGCGTCCTCGTCAGCCAAACGACCTGCTGCCAAGGATCATGCGGACCGCATCCGACCCAAAGCAGTAATGTTCGAGAAGTTGAGTTAGTAGTCCTCATACCGCCAAATGGCCAACACATCTAGCGCAAGCCCATATGGGCTAAATACCTACCAACTGTCCCTTTCTGAATCGAAGCCTACCAGAGTGTAACTACATACAGTTCTGCCAAGTTCTGAATCTCTCTGGCTCCATCGGACCGTCTAAGTTCGCCTTCGCTGACCAAATCGACTCTCGCAAGATACATCAAAGCGAAATAGTCCCTTTTGACCTCAGCTTTATTAGTCAGCAAGAGCGCAAAAAATAGGACTTCAGTAAAACTGACCGAGCCTAACAGCTTCCATCAGACCTCAGCCACCTGCCGAGCCATAATCTTCCTTTTCGGACAAAAGGCCAGTGTCCTCCTGCCTCGCAATCACGTGCACGTCGATACCAGACTCTCCAGCCGCCCTAATTACTTTGGAGACAATAGATCCATGGGCAAATTCTTTCCACCTTGAATGGCTCGTCGCCCCCATGATTATCTGAGTAACTCTCTGGGATCGAGCGAAGGAGACCAAGGCCCCAGCGACTAGGTCTGCAACTATAACGTGGTATTCAGCGCCTAAATCTTGGGCCAGACTCTCCAGCTTCTGCGCAACATCTGGGCTCATCCTCTTGGCATCTGACGACTTGACGTGGACCACCAATAGCTTTCCCTTTGATCGACTCGCTATCCTCGCTGCGCGATGCAGCAGCGATTCAGAACCGGGAGCGCCGGTGACCGCTGCCATAACCCTCTCCCTAGTCTCCCAGGTTCCCGTCGATCCCATGCGGGCGAGGTAGCTTAGCATCTCCTCTTCGGTTTCATCGGCGACAAACCTCAGTGCAAGATCCCTCAGAGCGGAGAGGTTTTCAGTCCGAAAGAAGTTCACCAAAGCATCGGCGACCTTTTCTTTGGGATATACATTACCGTGAATAAGCCTTCGTCTTAACTGCTCAGGCGATGAGTCAACGAGTTCGATCTGATCGGCAGACCTCACCACCCAATCTGGAACCCTCTCACGCACTTTGACTTTTGTGATCGATTCGACGACGTCCGCTATCGACTCAAGGTGCTGGATATTGAGGGTAGAAAGGACATGGATACCATTTTCCAGGATCTCCATGACGTCTTGCCATCTTTTCTCGTGTCGAGAGCTACCCGGCACGTTCGTGTGGGCGAGCTCATCTATCAGAACGAGTTCCGGCTTTCTTAGAAGAACTGCATCGAGATCCATCTCCTCGAAGTCCGTCGACCTGTAGTTGACCAATTTCTTCGGTATGGACTCGAGACCCTCACACTTTGAAATCGTATAGGGCCTACCATGGGACTCTACGAGGCCAATAACGACGTCCGTCCCTCGATCGTTTCGCCTCCTGCCCTCGTCGAGCATCGCCACGGTCTTGCCTACCCCGGCAGCGGCACCTAGGTACAGTCGAAACTTCCCAGCCGGTGCGACCATATCAGGAAGCTCGTCGATCTTGTGCCGCTGATCCTCCTCCAACTCCCCCTCCTTATCAGTTAAAGAGCTTGACTCCAGCTAAGTCATCACAAGTAACTTTGCTCAATAGGTCTAACATAACTCAAATGACCTTCTTTTCGGCGAAGAGGGCATCGCAGGGTTTTCCGACTGGTCTCGCCTACCTGCTTGCCTCTATGTTCTTCCTGACAGTTGCCTTGGTGTTGCTGAGGAGTCATTTAGCTATTGCAACCCCGGCCTTCATCCTCCTTATCCCGGTAGTTATCGGAGTGGTGGTAGGCGGATTTTGGGTAGGGGTCGTGGGAGCCCTACTCGGATTCTTGGTATTTGACTACCTCTTCATCCCTCCTTTCTACACGCTGAGCGTAGGAGCTCTTCAAAACCTTGTCTCGTTATTCGTTTATGTCGTAGTAGTCGTCTTAGTTTCTACGGTCGTCTCCCGACTCAAGGAAGCACAGTTGAAGGCGAAGATATACGGCGACGACTTTTATCGGCTCGCACAGACCTCCCAAGCCCTAATCGGAGTTAGCGGTCTTGAGCCGCTCCTGGCCAAGGTCACCGACTCACTCGCTAACAACTTTGGATACCTCTCAGTGGCAATCTTTCTTCCCACCGAAACGGGGCTGGAGATCAATTCACCGAGCGGAAAGGCTCTTACCCAGAAGGAGATCTCCCTAGTTGTTCCCGACCGACCTAGGCCAGCAAGTCTGTTCAACCTCGAAACCGAGGACGGCAACAAGCTAAATGTCCTCGCCATGGAGACCCTGTCGCACCCGGTCGGACTCCTCGTGGTCAAAGGTGGCACCGGAAGTCCGCACGAGATCGAACTCCTCAAGACCTTTGCAAACAGCGCAGCCCTTGCAATAGACCAGGCCCTCCTGCGTGAGAAGGCGCGGAGGACCGAGGAGTTGGAGGAGTTGGATAACTGGCGCCGCGCCCTTCTGGGTTCCGTCTCTCACGACCTCAAGACCCCTTTGGCCTCGATTAAAGCGTCGCTTTCCGCGCTTGTAGAGTTAGGGGATCGGTTGAGTCCTTCGGAGCGAGAAGAACTTCTGACGACCTCCGAGGCGCAGACCGATCGACTCGATCGACTAGTCAGTAACCTGTTAGACATGGCACGCATAGAGGCCGGGGGATTCAGAGCAGATCTCCAACCTACGGCGATCTCTGAGGTGGTAGATTCAGTAATTACTTCAAGATCCTCCTTCAAACCCAGGATTGTCCTCGACCTAGCGAAGGATCTTCCTTTGGTTCTTGCGGACTTCACCCTCCTTCACCAGGCCTTGGGGAATCTCGTCGATAACGCAATCCGAGCCGGATCCGACGGCGGACCGATAGAAATAACCGCCAAGCAAGAAGGTGATTTGCTAAAAATATTCGTAAGCGATTCGGGACGCGGAGTAGATAAATCGAGATGGGACAGTGTTTTTGATCTTTACGAAAAGGGAAAGGCTTCTCAGGGGTCCGGCCTAGGACTGGCTATAGCCAAGAGCTTCGTTCTCGCACAGAGCGGTCAGATAGGAATCGTTGATGGCGCGGCAGCTGGTATCACCAAACTGAATGGTGCAACCTTTTTTATCTCCCTCAAATACTACGATCCAACCAATTCGGAGATCTTGGAGAGTTCGAGCTGAAACCAAAGAGGGTTTGATTTGGCAAAGATACTGCTAATCGACGATGATAAGAGCCTTTTGAGGGCGCTAGAAATTGCCTTGTCGGCTCGCGGGCATGAACTCAACTCCACCATCTCCGCCAGGCAAGGGATTGAACTCGTCGCACTATTCCAGCCCGACGTAGTAATCCTTGATCTCGGACTCCCTGACCTTGACGGAGTCCAGGTAGTCAAGGAGCTAAGGGGTTGGACCCAGGTTCCAATTCTGGTCTTGTCGGCCTCGGGCGACGAGAAGAGGAAGGTCCAAGCCCTAGACCTTGGAGCGGACGACTACGTCACTAAGCCATTTGCGATGGCCGAGCTCGAGGCCCGAATACGGGTTGCGCTAAAACACGCTTCAACGAGAACCCCCGAAATCGATGTATCCACCATCAAGATTGGAGATCTCGAAATCGACATTCCGGCGAGGTCGGTACTGGTAGGAACTCAAAGCGTCGAACTCACTCAGAAGGAGTTCGATCTCGTCGCATATCTTGCGAAGAATGCCGGCAAGGTATGCACCCATCAGATGATCCTACGAGAAGTTTGGGGGTCTGGGCTCGGAGATCAAGCCCACTACCTTCGAGTCTATGTCAGTCGGATCAGGAAAAAGTTATTCGACGAAGAGGCCGAACTCGTCAGGACGGTCCCCGGTGTCGGTTACCAGCTAACCGGGAAGTTTAGAGACTAGTCACCTCTACCGGAAAATTTCAGGCGGGACTTCGTAGTCCAAGCCTGAAAGGGCATCTCCATGAAGTCGGGTGGGCCCGCCCAACCCGCGACGACCAGAACAAAATGGTTTCCATATCCGCTTTCGAGTCCGTTTACATTGCGTTTACATTGCGTTAACACTATTGACCACTCTATTTATGGAGTGTTGACAACTACTGACTTAGTTTTCATTCATGGCGGATCTACTTTCGATACTCGGTTTTGTAGTCTTCGTCGCCGCAATGCTCGGCTTCTCAAAATTTTTGGAGAAGGCATGACGGCGACCGACTTAGTCCTTTTAGTTGTGGCGGTGCTGACTTTCGGCTACCTCTGTGTTGCCCTAATTCGTCCGGAGAAGTTTTAAATGTCCACGGCCTGGACCATAGTGGTTCTAGTCGTCGCCCTCGGAATTTCCTGGAGGTTCATAGGTAGCTACATGGAGGCGGTCTATGAGCGAAGGGTAAATTGGCTCAGATTCATCGAGCGGCCCATCTACCGAGTCTGCGGGATAGACGATCAGGTCGAGCAGGGTTGGAGACGGTATGCGACATCCCTCGTGGTCTTCAGCGGTGTCGCCCTTGGCTTCACCTACCTCATCCTCCGACTGCAAGGGCATTTGGGTCTGAATCCACTCCACCAGCCCGCGGTGACTCCGGCGCTAGCCTTCAACACCTCGGTCTCCTTCGTAACCAATACGAACTGGCAGAACTATTCGGGCGAGACCACGATGAGTTTCTTCTCCCAGATGATAGCGCTAGCCTCTCAAATGTTTATTTCGGCATCGGTTGGAATAGCGGTGGCGGTCGGCCTAGTTCGAGGGCTCAAGAGGCAACACTCGAAGACGATCGGCAACTTCTGGGTCGATCTAACCAGGGGGATCCTCTATATCCTCCTTCCAATTGCGTTTGTAGCGTCGATAATCTTTGTCGCTCAGGGTGCAGTAGATACACTCAGCGGATCGATCTTCATCCATAATCCCCTCGACGGCTTCAAACAATTAATACTTTTGGGTCCGGTCGCTTCAATGGAGGCGATCAAGGAGTTGGGTACCAACGGAGGGGGATTTTTCAACGCCAACGGCGCCCACCCGTTTGAAAACCCAACCGGTCTCACCAATATTTTGTCAATCTACTTAATCCTCCTCATCCCAGTAGGACTCACCTACACCTTTGGAAAGATGGTCGGGTCGATAAAGCAGGGACTCGCTCTGCTGGCGGCGATGGCGATCTTCTTCTTCTCCTTTATGGCGATTGGGCTGTCGGCAGAACAACACACCACCGCAGCTGTCGCCAAAGCGGGAATCACCCACTCTGCCTCTGGGAACATGGTGGGCAAGGAGGCCCGCTTTGGCGCATCTTCTTCGGTTCTCTATAACGTCACCTCCACCCAGACTTCGACCGGATCGGTGAACTCGTCGATGGATTCTTACACCCCTATCGGGGGCTTGACCGCAATGGGTGGGATGATGCTCGGCGAGGTGACCCCGGGTGGGGTCGGATCGGGCCTGTACACAATCCTTCTATTTGCCATCGTCACCGTTTTCGTTGGCGGACTAATGGTGGGTAGGACTCCCGAATATCTAGGAAAGAAGATTCAGGCGAGAGAGGTAAAACTGGCGGCCATCGGGGTGCTGATAATGCCGATTACGGTCCTGGTCGCATCTGGTATTGCGGTTTCGATCTCCCAAGGTAGGGTGGGTGTACTAAATCCCGGTCCTCATGGCTTTTCGGAGATCCTCTACGCCTTTACCTCCCAGGGCAATAACAATGGTTCCGCATTTGCAGGACTGTCGAGCAACACCGCCTTTTATAACATATCGGGGGCGATAGTCATGCTTATCGGCCGATTCGGAGTAATCCTCCCGGCTCTGGCCTTGGGGGGAGCACTCGCCGAGAAAGGCGTGGTAGCGCCCTCATTGGGAACTTTCAGGACCGACACGATCCTGTTTTGCGGACTGCTCGTCGGGGTAATCCTGATCATTGGGGGATTGACATTCTTCCCCGCACTTTCATTGGGTCCTCTAGCCGAGCAACTTAGTCACGGGAGGCTGTTTTGAACACTGCTCTAGCTGAACCGGTCGAAACCAAAAAGGGTGGGATGGGCGGCAAAAGACCACTCTTCGAGAAGGAAGTAGTCCTACCCGCACTGATCGAATCGGTGAAGAAAGTCAATCCAAAGGTCCAGATCAAGAATCCGGTGATGTTTGTCGTCCTCATCGGGACCGTAGTCGTGGCTTACAAGGCGATATTCTCTCCGAGCCTCTTTTCAATAAGTGTCGCCGTTTGGCTCTTCTTGACCGTTCTAATGGCTAACTTTGCCGAGGCGATGGCCGAGGGAAGGGGCAAGGCCCAGGCTAATTCGCTGCGCAAGATGCAAACCGACACACAGGCGAGGCTAATTAGTGCGGACGGAATCGAGACCCTGGTAGTTGCCTCAGACCTGAAAAAGGGCGATCAAGTCGTATGCGAGGCAGGCGACATAATCCCCTCCGACGGCGAGATTACTGAAGGAGTCGCCTCGGTCGACGAGTCGGCGATCACCGGTGAGTCGGCCCCGGTGATTAGGGAGTCCGGTGGAGATAGAAGCGCCGTTACCGGCGGGACAAAGGTTCTCTCCGACCGCATAGTCGTCAAAATCACCGCCGAACGTGGCCATACATTTTTGGATCGGATGATCTCCCTTGTGGAGGGGGCGGAGAGGCAGAAGACCCCGAACGAGGTAGCACTGACCATCTTGTTGGCCGCACTTACCATTGTTTTTCTACCGGTGATCGTCGTCTTGCAACCTTTTGGGATATTTTCTGGGGCGCATGTATCGGTAGTTACCCTCGTCGCCCTCTTGGTCTGCTTGATCCCTACCACCATAGGTGCTCTTTTGAGTTCTATCGGAATCGCCGGGATGGATCGGCTAGTTCAAAAGAACGTGCTGGCTATGTCGGGAAGGGCCGTTGAGGCGGCTGGAGACGTCCAGACACTCCTTTTGGACAAGACCGGGACGATCACCCTGGGAAATCGCATGGCTTCTAGATTTGTTCCCGTCGCTAGCCACAGTGAGCTTGAGCTAGCTCTAGCAGCACAAATGGCTTCTTTGGCCGATGAGACCCCGGAAGGTCGCTCGATCGTCGTCCTCGCGAAAGACCTATTCAACATTCGAGAGCAGAACATGAGTGAGGAGCACTCCTTCGTTCCCTTTACCGCCCAGACGAGAATGTCGGGCCTTGACATCGGCGATTCCAAGATAAGAAAGGGCGCGACCGAAGCGGTCAAGGCATGGGTCACCGCCCTTGGCGGCCAGGTTCCAAGCGAGCTCGACGAAGTAACGGCGGCGATATCAAAATCGGGTTCGACGCCTTTAGCGGTCTCGATTGACAACGAGATTCTCGGGGTCGTCGAACTGAAAGACATCGTGAAGGACGGGATCAAAGAACGTTTTCAGATGCTCCGCTCCATCGGTATCAAGACCATAATGATCACCGGGGACAACCCACTGACGGCGGCTGCGATCGCAGCCGAAGCAGGTGTCGACGACTATCTGGCCGAAGCGACTCCCGAAGACAAGCTCGAACTGATCCGCGCCAATCAGGCCGAAGGAAAGCTCGTTGCCATGACAGGAGATGGAACTAACGACGCACCAGCTTTAGCCCAGGCGGACGTGGGAGTCGCCATGAACTCGGGGACGGTAGCGGCCAAAGAGGCCGGAAACATGGTCGATCTGGACTCTAATCCGACCAAGTTGATAGACGTGGTCGAGATCGGAAAGCAGATGCTCATTACTCGCGGGGCACTGACGACCTTCTCGATAGCTAATGACGTAGCTAAATATTTTGCGATCATCCCTGCGCTTTTCGTCAGTGAGTTCCCCGGACTATCTGCCCTTAACATCATGAGGCTCCACTCCCCAGACTCTGCGGTGATGTCGGCGGTCATCTTCAACGCGCTAATCATCATCGCCCTAATACCACTCGCTCTTAGGGGTGTGAAGTTCAAGCCGAGTAGTGCCTCGCAAATACTCAGGCGAAACGTCATGATCTATGGGGTCGGCGGTCTCATTCTCCCCTTCATAGGAATTAAAGTAATCGACCTTCTCGTCTCACATTTGGGGTTCTAATGTTGCTCATACCGCTTAAGCGATCTCTGATTATCATGGTGATTTTCGCCGCAATCTGTGGGGTGATCTACCCATTAGCCGCACTTGGTTTGGCGCAGGGCACCTTTAGCTACCAGGCGAACGGTTCTATAAGCAGATACGGTTCGGCCCTGATTGGACAGAAGTTCACCGGCAGTAGTTGGTTCCACGGGAGGCCCGATCCCTACAATCCATCTTCGACGGGTGGTAGCAACCTGGGACCGAACTCAAAGGTGCTCTATCAAAAGACAAAAGCCCTTATAGCCTTCTACGAATCTCGGGGGATCACACCAACCCAATCACTGGTGGTCAATTCGGGAAGCGGTCTTGACCCGGACATCTCGGTCAGTGCCGCCTACGCGCAGGCAGCAAGCGTCGCCAGAGCCCGCCAACTATCCACATCCAAAGTGGATCAGTTGGTGAAATCGGAAACTATCGGAAGGCAGTTTGGCTTTTTGGGGTCTCCCTACGTAAACGTGTTGGCCCTCAACGTCGCCCTTTCGAAGATCAAATGACCCAAGCGTCCCCCGTCTCAGCTACCCTGGTCGATTTTGTCGTAACTTCTTAGCCTGGGAAACTTACCTCGGGAGTGCTCGGTACCCCAGCTAAAGGTAAATAAGCTCGCAGCGAATCCGATAACCAACCAAGCGAGCAGGTTTTCGAGTACAGCGAGATGATTCCAGTGCCCACCAACCTCCAAGTGAGCAAATGTGGCGGGCAGCAGGGCGCTCCGATACCCCTCGGCAAGTTGTGCCAGGGGCAACAGCAGTGCAAAGTGCTGGATCCCTTTGGAGAGCATGAAGAACGGTATGAAGATACCGGAAAGAAATTCAAGAACTATAAACGGGAGGTTTACCACGGCCGGAGCCGATCTGGAACTCCTTGGTAGGCTCGAAATCGCCACTCCCAGCACCCCCATCACTGCGCTTCCAAGTAGGGTTACCCAGATCAGGGTCCACCACAATGCGACCGTTCGGGGAAGCTTGACGTGGTAGAAAACCACCCCAATTAAAAGAAGTAGTGCGATCTCGATCACGCTCACGACAACCACTCGAACTACCTTGCCGATAAAGTACGCTGAACGTGGCATCGGAGTCCCGGCCAGCCGCTTCAGTCCGCCGGTATCGCGCTCTACGGCTATTGCTACCGCCATCGAGACGAAAGATGTCGAGGCGACTCCGCCGGCCATGAGTCCCGTGGTGTAAATCTGTGCCGCTGGGACGTTGGTCCCGGGCGCCTTGAAATGGAATATCGCTGCAAATAGGATCAACATAACCGCAGGGAGTGCGGCGGTGAAAATCACTGCGTCCCTCTCCCGGAAAAACTCCTTGATCTCCAACAAACCCCTCGTGAAACCCACCTCGAAAACCGATTTCATCTCCCCTCCTCCGAGATCAGCTTGAGGTATCGGTCCTCCAGGCTCGGCCTGTACACTTCGAGACCGACTAGCTCGCCTCCGCGCTCCTTGTAGGCCGAGGCGACCAAGAACGTCGGGTCAGCAGTACGGATTTCGACTTTCTCGCCATCGTCGTTCCTCCACCTCACCAGACAGTCCTCATCTGGTCCTCGTCCAAGTTCGTCCGGTGGACCTTCGGTGATAACCCTTCCCTTGTTTATTACTACTATCTTGTCGGCGAGTGCTTCTGCCTCCTCGAGATAGTGAGTAGTCAGCACGATGGTGGTACCCAACTGCTTGAGACTCGAGATCAGGTCCCAAAACTGTCGTCTGGCTTCGGGATCAAATCCCGTCGTCGGCTCATCGAGGAAAAGCAGCTCCGGCCGTCCCACGATGCCGAGGGCAACATCGACCCTCCGCCTCTGCCCGCCAGAGAGCACCCTTACGGGAAGTTTGCGCTGTTCAGTCAGACCGACCAGATCGATGACCTCTTCGGTATGCCGAGGATTTGGGTAAAGAGAAGAGAAGAAATCGATCGCCTCCTTGACTCGTAGCTCCCCAAGATCTCCGGTGCTCTGAAGGACGATACCGATTCGGGCACGCCAGTTTGAACCGGAATTTTCAGGTGCCTCGCCGAGGACTGAAATTCTTCCTGAATCGGGAGTCCTATATCCCTCAAGAATCTCCACGGTGGTGGTCTTCCCAGCACCGTTAAGGCCAAGCACGGCAACGCATGAGTTTTTCTCTACTTGGAAACTCAGGCTACTCAGCACCTGTCTACCCTTATAGCTCTTCGAGAGGTTCTCCACTTCGATAACATTTGCGGTCACGCGGCAAAGTCTAACTCGAATGCGTAGTGCTAGAACTTCGCAGCGAGCACTAATTACCAGGCGTTAGAAACTCGTTCCTGCACACTTCGAGGTGGCAGATCAAAGTTAGCTCCGCCAGGTGAGTCACAAAGCTTCGTCGACCTAATTACGCCATCTAAGTGACAGCCGCCAGCCGCGTTAACGCCGCTGCAGATAGTCCGGCGACGCTAGTACCGGACTGCTCTATGATCTACGACAACCAATCTTCTTGACTGAGCACCAAGTGCCGCCTCCAGATAGTCAGCTCCAAAGCGACAGAAGCGGTCACGGTGCTCAACCAGGATTGATGTGACGTTAGGGTCTTTTAATAACGCCAGAAACTTAGGTCGATGACCATTGAGCGCTGAGCCGACTTCGCTTACTACGCGCATCATTGAGTATCCGTGC
>JABEUM010000105.1 GCA_013044475.1 Acidimicrobiaceae bacterium
ATCCACTCCGGAGAGTTGGAAGTCGAACGGCTGGCCCAAGCATCTGCCTAGACCTATATGGAACTGTAGCCACTGAGTGCGACGCCTGAGCATGAGAACCGAAATGGCGCAGACTATGCAGATGTAGTTCTTTCCAATCGTGCCTGTCGGCAATTCGTCGAAACAGCTTTGATGGACTATCCGGGTGCACGGGCGTCGATCCATCGGGATCAGAGTAGAACAAGTATGGATTTGCGGCCATTGCCAAGCGCAGATTCATGCCTGCAGTCCTTAGATTTTCCTTCTGACGATCAATAACCTCCTTTGCAAATGGATCTATCGCGACATATCGTCCCTGATGGGTCTTGGTAGGTGCCTCCCGTGTGCCTCCTGCTGGGGTATAGATCAATGACTTGGTTACCTTGACCCCGGCATCTTGACAGTCATCCCAATGGAGTGCACACAGTTCCCCTCGCCGCATGCCCGTCAATGCGGCCAGAGTGAAGAACGCCTCCCACTGCGGATGCATACCCTTAGCCTCCTCCAGGATCGTTAGGAGCTGCTCAATGTTTGGCGCAACAATTCTGGCCGCTGGCACCTTCGGGGGCGAAGCCAACAGAGCAGGATTGGACGTCGCCCACTCCCACCTCATGGCTTGGTTGAAGAAACGTCGAATAATGGCGTGGACTTGACGAACAGAGGCTGGTGCACACCCCCTCGCAACCAGATCTCGATAGAGATGATCCAAGTGGGCAGCGGTCATGTCGGACATCTGAAGCATCCCAAGCGCCGGCACGATCTCTAAGTCGATCCAACCCAGGTATCCACGCACGGTGGTGGGTGAAAGGTTCGGACTCACGAGGTTTATCCATTCTCTAATCGCATGGTCGATCGAAGTGGAAGATGATCGTGCGTGAGCACTGCCTGTCTCACTCAGCAGCCTGGTAAGTTCAGCGTCAGACTTACGCTTTGAGCCATGAACGGTGACATACTTCTGCCGTCGCTTACCTGTAATGGGATCCTTCGGCAGATCAACCACGAGCTGCCAGACATCGTTCCCACGCTTACGAACGTACCCTCACGTGATCGTGAGTCCAATACAAGCGCGGGCAAGCCATTTGGGTCGTGTCCTTAGAACCACTAACTACCTGGTGCGCCCCCTGGGACTCGAACCCAGAACCTGCGGATTAAGAGTCCGTTGCTCTGCCATTGAGCTAGAGGCGCCAATGCGCCCGCCTCGTAGAGAATACCGTCTAGAGGCGTTCTGTCTGTCAAGTTCTTGCAAGTAAATGTATCGCTTTGCAACTTACCTAAGACTTGTTTGGCTGGTGGGGTGACCGAGGGGACTCGAACCCCCGACCTCCAGGGCCACAACCTGGCGCTCTAACCAACTGAGCTACGGCCACCACGAGCCAGTCAGAGTAATCTAGTCGCTGAATAAGGCGGCTTGATCATGCCAGAGGCCGATAGTACCGATTTATGCCGTTTTTGTGGTGCGGATCACCATCCGTTCGAGCTTGCCGATTATCGGGAGAAGTTCAGCGGCCGTGCACATTTAGAGGGTACTGTGGAACTATGAGTTCTCCCAAGCCTTTATGGCGAAATATTTTCGACCTTGTTGAAAAGGGTATTGCTCCGAAACTTGAGTCAGTGGTGGGGACGTCTGAGTTTGCAGAGTTGATAACTGCATTGACGAAGCTTCGTTACGAAGCCAACAAACGCTTCGAAGAGACGACGCAGAATTTGTTGCATATGTGGAACTTTCCGGCTGTTACGGACCTGAAGAAGTTATCGAATCAGGTGTCTAGCCTCGAGCGGCGAATCCGTGATCTGTCCAAGATGATCGAAGATTTGAAAGAAAACCAGGCGGGCTAGCCAGTTGAGCGAATTTGGTCTCTCGGATACCATGGAGGACTTGGTCGCGGAGTTGTCTCGAAATGTCGATAGGGCCAGAAATGGGTTTAAATACTTCATTGGTGCCGAAAAGATTGAGGTCGGTATAACTCCAAAAGAAGCCGTCTGGAGTTATGACAAGGTCCAACTCTTCAGGTATCAGAATCAAAAGGTACTCTATTCGACCCCGATTCTCCTAGTCATGAGTCTGATCAGCAGAAGCTATGTATTGGATCTCCGACCGAATAAGAGCCTGGTTGAATACCTGACGAAGAGGGGATTTGATGTCTTCTTGGTGGATTGGGGTGTTCCCGATGGCTTCGAAGCGGACAATTCATTGGAGACCTACACCCACGAGTACTTGACTCTGGCAGTTGAGAACGTTATTCGAATTTCCGGTGCTGAGTCTGTAACCCTCTACGGGTACTGTTTGGGAGGCGATCTAGCGCTTCTTTACGCCGCTTCACATCCCGAGGCACCAATCCGGAATCTCGTTACCATGGCCACACCGGTTAACTTTTCCGGCATGGGGCCGGCCATGGAGTTATTGAAAGATGACAAGTTCGACCTTCAGAAGCTGCTCGGGTGGGATGGAAATGTCCCGGCTGTCGACATAGCTAACTCCTTTAAGTTGCTAAAACCGACGGGCGACATGATCAGCCGTGCCAATTTGATCGAGAACTTGTGGGACGATGAGTTCATGGACGGTTACTTGGCCATGTCCCGGTGGACCGGAGAGCATATTCCTTTTCCAGGCAGAGCTTTTCTGCAGATAGTTGACTTGCTCATTAGGAAGAATTGTTTAGCGGTCGGGAAGTGCGAACTCGGAGGAGAAGTTGTTTCGCTCTCTTCGATCAAATGCTCATTACTCAATGTAATAGCGGAGAAAGATCACATAGTGCCGATCGAATGTGCTTCTCCCGTGACCACGCTGGTTGGATCTCAAGATGCAGCAGAGCTTAGGCTCCCAGCTGGTCATGCCGGTCTGATCGTCGGCAGACAGGCGACGAGTGTGACTATGCCGAAGATAGCGGATTGGATTGGGGCCAGGAGCGTGCTTCTGGGCGAAGACATTGTGAGTCGAGATGGGAGGACCGATGAGCGAACAGAATTGGTTTGAGATTCGTAAGATTGAGGGAACGGATGCGCCGCAACTCGCCCGCTTTTTTCAAGGAATCGCAGAAACCGACCGGAACTTTTTCAAAGAAGATGTCCTTGACTCTCATCTAATCTCTTCTTGGACAACCGACGACGTCAATCATCGACTGATTGCAACTACCCAAGTCAACGACATCGTGGGTTACGCCGCCACACTGACGATGGGAGGCTGGGAGAGCCATGTGGGTGAACTTCGCCTTGTTGTTGCTCCAGATCAAAGAGGTAAAGGGCTTGGTGGAACCCTCGCCAAGGCAGCGGTCGAGGCCGGCGTTAAAAAGGGCTTGAAGAAGGTCTTCGTCGAAGTTTTAGCGCCGCAGACGCCGGTAAAGAGGGTCTTTGAATCGATGGGGTTTGTTCCCGAAGCGCTCTTTAAGAATCAGGTCGTAGATCGAAGTGGTGCTTTTCAGGATCTTATTGTACTCTCCTATTTCGCTGACTAGAAGATGTCGAGCTTGGTCATAAACGAGGCCGCAACTAACTAGTCTGTATCGTTGGCCCCTGTAGCTCAGCGGATAGAGCAGTTGCCTTCTAAGCAATTGGTCGTAGGTTCGATTCCTACCGGGGGCGCGTTTTTAGAGCAGTAGATATCGGTCAACTGACGCTAGCTTGCACAGTGCAAGCCGCTCAGCTTTAGTCTGTGGATTCAAGAGCATTAGTGATGTTCGGCTGGTCGCCTGAGAGCGGCTGGGAGACTTGAAAAATTGGGCCCGCCCAAAGCTAATTTACTTGGGTACAGGTATTGACGCCTTCTGATTTCCATTCATGGGAAAACTTGTGCCATGCGTAGAGGAGTCATTTTCAAATCTGAGCGATGAGATTAGCATCTATACCAATGAGCTGGTCTGTTGTCCGCCATGCCTCGGGTACAGCACAAACTTACCTTTTACCGTGGTCTCGCCGGTTGGTGTATAGCTGAGAAGGTAGTCGTAATACCTGTTACCTGGGAACAGGAGAGTTCCTCTAACTGCTCGAGCCGTGAAAAGCCTTACCGGTCCAACCCCATTCAGCTTGATTTGGCTTATCTGTGCCAGAGTGTTGGAACCATGGAGTGCTAGCGATCCGTCGGGTTGCGGCACTCCCCAAGCAAATATGTGGACTTTGCCGCCTCGGCCATTGTCAAGGGATCCGAAGAAGCGCACCCTGACGATTTGGTGAAAGTTAGGTTTTGAGACGATCTCTACGCCTTTGAAGGAAAGATAGTAGGAGGAGAGTCCAGCTGCTTGCGAAGCAGAGATATTGCTCACTTGGCGATTGGTCGTTGGTAAATTCTGCTGCGAACTTACTTTCGCTAGTGCCTCGGGCTGAGCTCCTCCTAACGCAAACGAAGTATTAGATGAAATCGCCGAGCTGCTGAGTCCGAGGAGGCCCAGAGACGCTAAAAAGAGACCTGTTCTCATCCAAGGAGTTTTCACTGCAATGATTCGGGAAAAGTGGGAGACTGCGGATGCAACAGAGACGATGAGGGGCACCGTAAGTAGTGCTAATAGCAGAGCTGAAGAGGCGTTGTCCTGGAGGGTAACTATTGCTAAAAGGGTCAAAAAGGCCGACGAGACGCCGCCCACTAAATTTATGACCCAGACCGATTTGGCTCTACTGGATCCTGCCGAACGATCAAGCCACGCAATCAATCTGTCAGCCGTGGGTAGAGCGGCCAGCGCCACCAGAGATATCAGCACTGCCTTTTTAGAGAGAGACATCGACGCGGGAGTCTGAACTTTGAGAAATATGAAGGTGCAGGACGCTCCCACTAGGTAGCCAACGACACTGAGAATACTCAGCGCTCTGTTAAGTTGAGATTTGGAATCGAATATCGATTTAAGTTCGACGAAGGGCACAAAAGAAGCGGAGAGGGCCAGAAAGGACGACCCTAGCGCTAATAGCAGATAGTCTCGGGCCGAAGCTCCAAGCACGGTTCACTCCTTTCAGATGGTCCAATCGATACTCCGCCGAGAGTGGGACACCATTCGGCTATACATCTATCTATAGCTGAACCAAGATGTGTGAGACCTGGGAAATGTCAATAAATGGATTTGCTAATTGGAGAAGTTCAACCCAAGTTGAGCATTGTGGGCCCTAAGGTCCGCTTGGTACCTCCGGTGACTACCGGCGGAAGCCTATGTACAGTTAATTGACCAATACCGAACGTGAATGGGGAGAAGAGCTTGTCGAGCGCTTTGGACGGTCACACCTACAGCGTGGGTGGATTCTCCAGATTAGTTAAGGGAACTTTGGAGGCTGGAATTGGCCAGGTTTGGATCAGGGGGACGATCCAGAAGATCTCTGTTGTCGGGGGGCATCGGTACATAGAGCTGGTGGAACGGTCAGAGGCACGAGGTGAGATTGTCGCTCAGCTGAATGTTGCTATCTTTTCAGGAAGCTACGCGAAGATAGCCAGGGAGATGGCCGCTAAAGGCCTGTCCCAACTATCGAGTGACCTTGAAGTACGTCTCTTTGGCCGGGCGGACTTCTATCAAAAGCGAGGAACTCTCAGCTTCGTAGTGGAGGCGCTAGACGTTGAGTCACTAGTCGAAAAAAGGTTCCTAGAGCGAGAAAAGCTGAGGGCAAAACTCATCGCCGAAGGGATATTCTCAAAAAATAGCTCATTGAGGCCATCGTCGGTGATAGAAAAGATTGCCGTCGTCACGTCCTCGGCCGGAGTAGTGAAAGAGGATTTTCTGAGGCAGCTCAGTGGCAGTAGCTTCCGTTTTCTGATCCAACTTTTCGACGTTCGTACCACCGGTGATTCATCCGCAAACTCCTTGGCAAAGGGAATTACAGCTGCGGCTAGAGGTGAATTCGATCTAATTGTTCTACTTAGAGGGGGAGGTTCGTCATCGGAACTTGCCCTGTTCGATAATGAGCAGGTAGTTCGGGCAGTTGTCAATTCAAGGATTCCGCTTTGGTGCGGGATAGGCCACTCGACTGACCGACCCCTGGTCACAGAGGTGGCAAATGCTACCTTGGATGTTCCACTGGACGTAGGCAGGGCGGTGGTCGATTGGAATAACGCCTTTCTCGACGGGTTGCGACTCTCCCTCGATCGTATTGCTACCTTGGCGACAGGAACGACGCAAAGCTGCAGAGCGGATTTGAGTTCTAAGTCGAGGATGCTGGAGCGAAGCTCGAAAGAATTTCTCTTTAGAGAAAGAAGCGCCTTGCTGCGCAACGACATGTTTAGATCACTACTTAATAGGACCATTTCTCGTTTCGAGAACGATGTGGCATATGCATCTGGAGATTTGATAACTGCCTGTCGAGGGATAATTCACGGTCATAAGCTGGAGTTGCAGCAAAGCGCCATGAAAGCCGTCAGCGGATTTAGTCTGGCCGCTCGAACCAGGCGAATTGATCTGGATGCCCGAGCTGCTTTTGGTAGGAGGGTCACAGAAAGACTGAAGCGCCTAGATCTTGAACTTGAATTAGCGCAAGCGAGGCTTGGGGCACTTGATCCGACAGCGGTACTCCAAAAGGGGTTCGTCCTGATTGAGGATTTATCTACCAAACAGAGGATAAGATCTGCCGGCGAGCTCCACAAGGGTGATGGCTTTAGAGCTCATTTTTCGGACGGTAGCGTTGTAGGAAGAGTCGAGGAAGTGAAAAGTGACTGAATTGGAGTCTGAGAATTTCCAAGCTGAGATTGGCGAACTTAGTTACGATGAAGCCAAGAGCGAGTTGGATCTGATCGTCGCCCGGCTTGAAGGTGCTGACGTGGGCATAGACGAACTAAAGGCCTTAGTCGAAAGGGCGCGCTTTCTAGTAGCCACCTGCAAGAAGAAGATTAGGAGCGTTGAGGAAGAAATTACGGTACTGCTGGCAGACGTTGAGGACTGAGGATAAAGAGCTGATCGCAAAATCTAACTTCGTAGGTTATGCATCATGAAGGCGTCCGGTTCACTAGTCTGTTTGAGGTCCTGAAGATTAGGCGGATTGCCCCCGTAGCTCAGGGGATAGAGCATCGGTTTCCTAAACCGTGTGCGCAGGTTCGAATCCTGCCGGGGGCACCAGGTCAGACCCTTTGAGCGGCAGTCTTCCATATGCTGGGAGAGTATCGACGTTTTTGGGCGCCAGCCTCCCTTGGTACTGCTTGCTTTGTTTCGTACACGTCGGACCTAGTCTTGCATAGGGCTCAAACTTCGCAGTGGCGGTGAGGGGTTAGGGATATATGGGGAAGAGCGCTACCCGGGATTGGGGGAACAGCGACACGAACCGCGGACTCAAGGAGATGTTCTCGGCGTTTGAGGTCGTGCCGTTTCGCTGGGTTTGGAGTGCTGCGCTAAGTGGAAATTCTGGCCGATTCGCCGTAATTCTTGTTGCGGGCTGGGAAGCCTACCGACTTGGCCATCACTCATCCTTCTGGCCGAGTATGGTCAGCCTACTCCTCCTTATTCCCTCTATGTTCTTCGGTCTCTTCGCCGGAAGTGCCGCCGATCGAAGGAATCGTGCCCGCATGGCAGCTGGCGGACAGCTGATCAACGCTATCAGCTGTGCACTGGCTGCGATCTTTGCGGCGACTGGCAAGCTCGATCTTTTCTATCTCCTCGTCTTCACCGCCGCTATTGGCATCGGAAATTCAATCCAAGGCCCGGCGTGGCAGGCGATGATTCCGGATCTCGTGGGTCGAGACCGGCTGTTGAATGCCAGCATGACGGCTCGCATAGCACAGCAAGGAGCGGAGCTTACCGGTCCAGCGATAGCCACAGTCGTTCTCACTGGATGGGGGCCGAGCCAGGCGTTCCTTCTCTGCACGGTCTTTTACCTCAGCGGTGTCGCAATGCTCTGGCATGTTCGGCATGCGGCGATTACGCCGAAACGCCATACCGAGCGTCCCCATGTGCTGGGGCAGGTTGCCGAGGGATTCAGTTATATACGCAAGCAAGCCCCGCTGGCTACGATGCTCGTCTGGGTCGGACTCCATTGCAGTCTAACCATGGCTTCGGTAGGGATACTGCCGGCCGTCGCCACTGCGAACCTCAACGGTAACGCGGGAGCATACGGTCTGCTGTTGACTGCTTTCGGCCTTGGCTCGGTGGTTGGACCACTATTCATGATGGCGCTGGGACGACGACTACCGGCTGTGCCGATCCTCATTATCTCCGGCTTCCTCAGCGGGCTGCCCCTAATCAGCTTGGGTCTCGTCCACAGCCTCGGTGTCGATTTGATCTCCGCTGCGATGGCTGGTGGAGCACAAGCCGTATTCATGGCGGGGATCTATTCGGCTAACCAAGGCACTTCGACCGATCTCATGCGGGGCCGAGTGGCGAGCGTACAGCTCTCTTTGACCACGGGTACCATGGGTATCGCCGGTATCGGGTGGGGTGCCCTTGTCGCGCTTATCTCGCCGGGAATTGTCCTCGCCCTGCCAGGCGCGATCTTTGTCTGTGCGTGTGTTCCATTTGCGCTGAGGCGCCATGAGATTACTAGGGCATTGGCGTCGGGTGCTGACGATCCAGTCGGAGGGGTCTGAGCCGTGCCGATGCCGATGGCGGGTATGTCAACTCAGCCCTACATCTTCGCTGCGTTGGCCCTGGTGGGTTTTCTGGCGCTTGTGGCTGGGACGGTCATCGTGGCTGCGCGGCTCAATCGCTTCAAAGACCGAGGTCGGACGGAGAGATCCAGCATGGGAACGGGTATAAATCTCACCGACGCCACAAAACGACCGATCGGATCGACTCGGCGTCGTCGACAGTGACCGCTCCGAGCTAAAGGGTCACATTTCTGTGAGTACGGTCGCCGCACCGCCCAGTCGGGAGCCGGGTTTGGACGATCTGATAGGGGTCTCGGCGGATATAGAAGGTGCGGAATCGAAGCCTCAGCCAAACAGGTGTCGATTCTGACTCCGAAGTGTGCTCTGAAAGTTTGACTTGGACGTTCTGGCGTTTCCATATTTTGCCTGAGATTACGTCTGGGTCGGGGGAAAGGGTGTGGTGTTGCCCAACCTTCGAGGGTTGCAACAGTTGACCAACATACCTACTATAATAGACACTGATGAACTTACGTGAGTGGGCGCTGTCTCAAGGTATACACCCGCAGACGGCATATAGGTGGTATAGGACAGGAAAGATGCCCGTGATGACCCATCGCGTAGGCAACAAACTTATCCTTGTCGGAGACTTGGAATCCACGCAAACGAAACAAGGCTCGACCGTGATTTATGCGCGGGTATCATCATC
>JABEUM010000106.1 GCA_013044475.1 Acidimicrobiaceae bacterium
CAACTCTCGGACTAGTGAGAATGAAGTCCGAGACGAGAACCTTGTAAAAGGTGCATCATAATGAGTGGACTCACTATTGATCACTCAGATGCAACGGTTCTAGGGGAGCTAGGTCAGGCGACTTCAATGGGTAACGTGAAAGGCGAACTGCTGCACATACGCGAAACCGACTTTTTACAATAAATAGCACTTTTAGCGATGGATTAACTTACTCGGACCTTGTGTGCGCATAATTAACCTTAGGTCGGTCGGATGCTGTCCTGTGCCTATGTATGTCACAATGCTTTTGTATCATCAAGTTGGCTGGTTTTGGAGGGAAAGGATCGATTTTGGGCGAACTTCCTCGGCATTTGATGGAACGTGGTTCTTGGCATGTAGTAACGGATCCCGGCGTGAGGGAGGCCTGCCCAGATTGCCTAGAGTTCCACGATGCGTTAATTTTGGCCTCTCAACTGGGGGCCGCCTGTTGGTTTATTGAGGTTCTTGAACTACCCCTGTTTTGTGAAAGATCTAGGCAAGCGGCGTCGACCGCCCTTGAGGTGGACTTGATCGGAGAGACCATTGTTGAATCAGTGGCGGGGCTTGGGGGAAATAACAAAGATCACGGCATCGCTTCGAGTCCGCTTGTTGGCGAAAATTGCCGTACTCGCTATGAATTCTCTCTTTGTGGCCGGAATCGTTTCGATCAATCGAGGGTCTTTCTGCGTGCAAAGATGAAGATAGATTCGCCTCAGGAGTGTTTTGACTCGGTCGACGGTCACGTGGTGCCTATCGTCTACGACGCCACGTGGGGCATCATAAAAGATTGGCTGGAAAGCCTCAAGTACGAAATCGACCGTACTGCGCCCTATTTAGCTTTCTGCTGAAAGCTCAGTACAAACTTGATCTCGCTTCATCGAGCGACAACTGGCTATTCGAGGTTTTGCAGAAAATTCTTGAAAAATATTTGGATCTGACGAGCGGTGGATGTATCATTTTCTAAAGTTGTATAGACAGGATGAAAATGATAACGATTCAGCCAGGGAAACTCGATCTGGTGACCCTCAGAGAGGTCTATAGATCCGAAAGAGTCGAGCTCGAACTCGACCCAAGCGCCTATTGGCAAATAGATGCCGGATCGCGGACGGTGCATGCCATCGCCGAAGGCGGTCAGCCCGCCTATGGCATCAATACCGGCTTTGGAAGATTGGCACAGACCCACATTCCCAAAGATCAACTTGAACTGTTGCAGAAAAACCTGGTCTTGTCGCATGCCGTCGGCGTGGGGCGACCCCTCGACTTCGGAGTCGTCCGCTTGGTCATGTTGCTGAAGATTGCGAGTCTCGCTAGGGGAAGTTCTGGGGTCAGGAGGGAAGTGGTCGACACACTAATCCGCTTGGTCAATGCCGACGTTGTCCCGTACATCCCCGAGAAGGGTTCCGTAGGTGCTTCGGGAGACTTAGCACCATTGGCTCACATGTCGACTGTCCTGTTAGGAATGGGCGAAGTCTTTCTGGCTGGCAAGAGGATGAGTTCTTCAGAAGCTTTGGCGCAGATCGGCATGGAACCGCTGGTTCTTCGGGCTAAAGAAGGACTCGCTTTGCTAAATGGGACCCAGGTCTCGACGGCGATAGCACTGGCTGGGATATTTAGGATATACGACCTGCTGCGCACTGCAATAGTTTCGGGTGCCCTCAGCGTCGACGCTGCAGCCGGCTCCATGGTTCCATTTGACCCTAGGATACAACAACTTCGCGGGCATAAGGGCCAGATTGAGGTGGCCAGGGCCCTCAGGGAACTTCTGGTTGGATCCGAGATTAACTCCTCACATCAGGATTGCGAAAAGGTGCAGGATCCTTACAGTCTTCGCTGCCAACCTCAGGTTTTAGGGGCATGTCTGGATCAAATTAACTATGCAGCCTCGGTGCTGTTGATCGAAGCGAATGCGGTTTCGGACAATCCATTGGTCTTCCCAGAAACCAACGAAGTACTTTCAGGCGGAAACTTTCACGCCGAGCCGGTTGCCTTCGCAGCCGATGCCCTGGCTGTGGCGGGAGCGGAGGTCGGCTCATTGTCAGAGAGACGCATTGCCCTGCTAATGGACGCCACACTTTCAGGTCTTCCGCCTTTTCTAGTTAGAGATGGCGGCGTCAACTCGGGTTTTATGATTGCTCATGTCACCGCGGCGTCCCTGGCGTCTGAGAATAAGACCTATGCTCACCCGGCTTCGGTCGATTCACTACCTACCTCGGCCAACCAAGAGGACCACGTGTCGATGGCGACTTTTGCAGCGAGAAAGCTTCATGACATTGCGGACAACGTCGCAGCGATTCTGTCGATAGAACTGCTAGCTGCGACGCAGGGCGTAGAGCTGAGGGCTCCATTCTCGACCAGCCCACCGTTGCTTTTGGTCGTCGAAAAGATTAGATCCCTCGTCGCTCATTACGACATTGATCACTATCTTTCGCCCGATATCCAGGAGATCATTGACCTGGTCAACTCGGGATTATTGGCCGAGTTTTGCCCGCTTGAGGTACTCCGATGATTCGAATCCACCTGCCAATCCAAAAGGATCTGGGTCTAGTTCTCGACCTAGTCCAACCGACGTGCGGATCTTCGTGGACCGATGACTTCTAAGCCTGAATATCAGCGGATCATCGACTTCATCGTTTCGAAGATAGAGTCTGGTGGCTTAAAAGTCGGTGACAAGATTCCTTCGGAGAACGAGCTGGCGCAAGAGTTTGACGTCGCGAGGATGACTGCTAATCGAGCGATAAAGGATCTCGTCCACAGGGGAATACTCCACCGAGTAAAGGGTTCGGGGAGCTTCGTCTCTAACCAGCACTACGACCAGACTCTGGTGCAGATCTCTTCGATCAGCGATCTCGTCGGATCTAAAGGAGCTCATTACGCCGCCAAAGTGTTGCAGCTTGACACACTGTACTGTGACTCTTCACTGGCTGAGAGCTTTGGATTGGCTGAGGGATCACCGGTCTACTTCGCTGAGATAGCCCATTTTGAAGACCGCCTTCCTATACAGCTTGAGCGACGTTGGGTAAATGCATCCCTGGCGCAAGGTTTCCTTGACCAAGACTTTTCGATTAAGACTACGACCGAGTTTTTGATGGAGGTCGCCCCGCTGTCGAGGGTCGAATACAGGATTACCGCCGCTACCCCGGATCGGGCGATCAAGGCGGCGCTGGATCTCGGAGACACAGAACCCGTTTTGAAATTAAGGAGAAAGACCTGGTCTTTCAGTGGAGTTGTCACAGAGGTAGACCTTTACCACCCAGGATCCCGCTTCTCGTTTAGCGGTTATAACGATTTTTCGATAGGAGAAAAAAGTGGATTCCCCCAAGACAGATAGTTCGCAATTCGCACCAAGCAAGACCTTTACCAGGCATGACCCTACCAGGTCGATCCGCGCACCTCGCGGGGGTCAATTGAGTTGTAAGAGCTGGCTGACCGAAGCTCCATTTAGGATGATTCAAAATAACTTGGATCCAGAGGTCGCTGAACATCCATCTGACCTCGTAGTTTACGGCGGAATTGGCAGGGCCGCCAGATCTTGGGAGAGCTTTGACACTATTTTGGAGACGCTAAAAGAGCTCGAAGATGACGAGACGCTTCTGATTCAGAGTGGAAAACCGGTAGGTGTGTTCCGAACCCACAGCGACGCTCCAAGGGTTTTGATCGCAAATTCAAATCTGGTTCCGCACTGGGCAACTTGGGAACATTTTAGCGAGCTCGACCAGAAGGGCCTAATCATGTATGGCCAGATGACTGCTGGTAGTTGGATATATATTGGCTCCCAAGGTATCGTTCAGGGCACCTATGAAACCTTCTTTGCAATAGCCAAGCGCCATTTCCAGGGAATAGCTCAAGGCAGATGGATCCTAACCGCCGGATTGGGTGGAATGGGTGGAGCCCAGCCCCTCGCCGCGACGATGGCCGGCTTTTCGATGATCGCAGTCGAATGTGATGAGACGAGGATAGATTTTCGCCTCAAGAATAGCTATTTGGACAAGAAGGCCACAAATCTCGACGAAGCACTTTCGATTCTCGCAGAGAACAAATCCGCTGGCAAGGCCGTTTCGATAGGCCTGTTGGGCAATGCGGTCGATATCTACCAGGAGATACTCGCACGGGGGATCAAACCCGATGTGGTCACCGACCAAACCAGTGCCCACGACCCACTTCATGGCTATCTCCCTCAAGGCTGGACCATCGCCAAGTGGAAGAAAGAGCAAGATCTGGATCCCGACGGGGTGATTAAGGCGGCCAAAGAGTCGATGGCAAAGCAGGTTCGGGTGATGCTCGAGTTCGCCGATTCGGCGATCCCAACGGTTGACTATGGAAATAATATTCGCCAGATGGCATTTGATGTGGGAGTAAAGAGGGCTTTTGACTTTCCAGGATTCGTCCCAGAGTACATCAGGCCGCTTTTCTGCCAGGGATATGGGCCATTTAGGTGGGTAGCCCTCTCGGGGGACAAAGAGGACATCTACAAGACCGATGCCAAGGTCAAGGAGCTAATTCCAAACGATCCACACCTGCATAACTGGCTAGATATGGCGAGGGAGCGCATTGCCTTTCAAGGACTTCCGGCGAGGATATGTTGGGTCGGGGTCGAAGATAGGTATCGACTTGGCCTGGCCTTCAACGAGATGGTTAGGACGGGGGAGGTCTCTGCGCCGATCGTTATCGGAAGGGACCATTTAGATACAGGATCCGTAGCCTCCCCTAATAGGGAGACCGAATCGATGGCCGATGGATCAGATGCAATTTCGGACTGGCCGCTGCTGAACGCGATGCTTGGAGTCGCTGGAGGGGCGACTTGGGTCTCAATACACCACGGTGGAGGTGTCGGGATGGGATACTCTCAGCACTCGGGGATCGTGATCGTTTGTGACGGCAGCGATGCGGCGAAGAGGCGGATTGAAAGGGTGCTGTTCAACGACCCAGCTACCGGGGTTATGCGCCATGCCGACGCCGGTTATCCGACTGCGATTGAGGCGGCAAAAAAGGTCGGCCTGAAGCTTCCGATGCTGGGCCTGGGCTAGATGTCGAGCAACCCAAAGGGCCTGATACTTAGGGACTGTAACGTCTTGGACACCGATCCTAACGGTCGGTTCGTAATCCAAAAAGGCGCCGAGATTGCGATCAAGGGAGGCTTGATTGAGTCGGTCGGCCCGAAGGGAAGCTGGGCCGGAGCAGCGGGGGACTACGAGGTGATTTCCTGCGACTCTGCCTGGATAACCCCGGGGCTAATCGATTGTCATACCCACCTCGTCTATGGAGGAAATCGAATCGACGAATACCAAGCGAGGCTCGGAGGGGGCAGTTACCTTTCAATGAACGAAGCCGGGGGCGGGATAAACCAAACCGTCGAATCCACTAGGGCGGCGAGCTACGAAGAGCTATTGAAGCTCGCTAAATTCCGTCTTCGGCAGATGGCGAAGAATGGCACGACCTCTGTCGAGATAAAGTCGGGTTACGGCCTCGATCTAGCATCCGAAGCCAAGATGTTAAAGGTAGCGAGGGAACTGAACGGCTTTTTAGGTATTAGCGTCAGGGCGACTTTTCTAGGTGCGCACGTCGTCCCTAAGGAGTTTTTGAACAGGGGAGATGCATACCTTGACTACCTGGTCGAGGAGGCCCTTCCCGAACTCAATAGCCTCGGCCTGGTAGATGCGGTAGACGGTTTCTGCGAGACGATTGCCTTTTCCCCGGAGCAGCTGAAGTCCCTTTACGGTCGTGCTAAATCGCTTGGCATCCCGGTCAAGGGTCATGTCGAGCAACTCTCCAACTCCTATGGTGCGTCCCTGCTAGCGAGCTTCGACGCACTAAGTGCCGACCACCTCGAGTATGTCGACGAACAGGGGATTCAAGATCTAGCAAAGCGAGGCGTGGTAGCCGTCTTGTTGCCCGGTGCTTACTACTTCTTGTCTGAGAAAACCCGCCCGCCAGTCGAAGTGATGAGGAAGCACTCGTTGGAAATGGCGGTAGCGACGGATGCAAACCCGGGGACTTCACCCCTCTATTCGCTCCTTTTGGCGATGAATATGGCGACGGTGCTCTTTGGTCTCAGTCCGCAGGAGGCGCTTCGAGGTACCACCGCCAATGCAGCCAAGGCCCTCGGCTATAGAGATCGTGGCCGAGTCGAGGCTGGCTTCAGGGCAGATCTGTGCGTGTGGAATATAGACCATCCTGCGGAGCTCTCCTATTACCTAGGACTTTCCCCACTTATCTACCGAATTACAGATGGAGTTGTCAGAGATGCTCATACCGACGAATAGTACCGAAATGGTCCTTCGGGATGATTCAAGCGAAGGGGCCGCTGCACTTCGAGTCCATCAGGTGATCTCCCGCTATAGCGATGGGGCGGCGAATGGATCGTCGGTGTTGGTTGGTTTCTGTTCCGACCTTGGAGTGATAGCGAACTCGGGCAGGCCCGGTGCTAAGGAAGCACCTCTCGCGCTGAGAAGGCAGCTCTACAACTTTGCATATTACGGCCCCAGGTCTCTTTTTGATATGGGGGATGTAGTCGCCGATGAAGATTCAGACCTGGCCCTGATGCAGGGTGAGCTGTCAGGTGCGGTCCTACGAATATTGACCAATGGCGGACGTCCAGTGGTCATCGGAGGGGGGCACGAAGTCGCTTGGGGGACTTGGGGAGGAGTCAGAGCGTACCTTGGGGAGGATCAACTCAGATCAAAAAGGGTAGCGGTTGTCAATCTAGATGCTCACTTCGATATCAGGTCTACCCCGATACCCTCTTCCGGAACCCCTTTCTTCCAGATCGCAAACTCGTTGAGGGATGAGAAAATTGCTTTCAACTACATCTGTCTCGGAGTGTCCGAGGTAGCCAATACCGGGGTGCTCTTTCAAAGGGCTGACCAATGGGGGGTCGAATACGTGTTAGACAGGGAAATGCAAAACTATGACGATTCTCTGATTAGCGAGATTCTGGGCCGGTTCGACCTCATCTATCTGAGTGTCGATTTTGACGTCTTGCCTCCATGGTCCATGGGAGCCGTTTCCGCGCCGTCGACGATGGGAGTGCCACTACACGTCGTCGACGGGATAATCGAAACACTCGTGGCTTCGCAAAAGGTGATGGCGATCGATTTCGCCGAGTTTAATCCCAACTTCGATCGGGAGTCTCTCTTTGCGCGATCGGCTTCGCGGCTAGTCATGGCTGCGCTAAGGTAGCTAGCCTTCAGCATCCGCCAGGTGGTCCGAGGCTCCCGACACCGATGGCTGGATTGTCTAGGTATCCGATGTTCGAAGGTCTTGAAATTGCTCCGAAGTGCACTACGTAGTACTCGCCCCGATAGGAGATTAGCGAGATGATCCCAATCGAGCGTGTGACTCCTCCGACCTTGTAAAGGAGCCTAACCCCCGGTAGGTGCCAGTATCCGAGCTTGTTGTAGCAGGTGTTGGGGAGCACCCAGTTTGCATAGGATGCATCTGCCCTAAAGCCGACGTAGCTTACCCGTCCCTGAGAAGCAAACAGGGCATGTGCCGCTTCGACATCTAGTGCGAAGTGCTGGAGGAGGCGATTCGCATAGTCGAAAGAGTTGTTAGAAAGCCCCTTTATCTGTCTGTAGGAGTCGAGGGTGAGGTAGCTGCCTAAAGCTGTGGTAATGGAGTCCGAAGCGATTCCGGTGAACAACTCCTGCATCCTTAGGGCCAACGATTTTGAGGACAGTGAGGGTTTCTGGTTTGTCTGGGGGAGCTCGCCTGGGTCGGTCGTGGTTGTGGTCGCGGCCAAAGTCGGCTTAGAAGCGGAGCCTGTCCTCAATTGAGTAGCCAAGGTAGTTGGTGCATTGCTGTTGGGCGGAGTTGCTGCTGCCTTGCCACCAAAGAAAAAGTCTCCAAACAGGAGGCCGATAGCAAGTGCAGATAGCAGCAGCGTAACGATCGCACGTAGGGAGAAGGTTTTTTGGTATTTTGGCAAGTCCTAGCCTCTCAAATATTTGGTCTTCCCTGTTCTGAGATGGAACCATCTCGCAGTAGCTCCGCTGCCTCCGCCCAGCTCAATTTGTCGAGTCTAGAATACCAAGCCATTAAGAACATTTTCTGAGCACTTGAATTCTGCTTCTAAAAACCTGAACATAACTGCTCAGAATCCTTAGACTTATCCGCACACGGTTGATAAGAGATTTGGGTCTCCTGCCCCTTGACGCTCGGTTGCGCCGGAGAACGTGCTAGCAAGATACGCCGAACTTCCCTGCGAGGGGTATAAAGAATGATCTCTTGATCGGAGTATCTGTGTAGCAGGTTCAAAGCGGCGTTGAAGTCAGCCTGGAGAACATCTGATGCGCCCCGGGTTTAATGGACACCCAGTTACTTGAGAACCGATCGGCTCTCAAGTTCTCTTTGAGTGTAGTAGTTGCTTTCGAACTCTGACGGCGG
>JABEUM010000107.1 GCA_013044475.1 Acidimicrobiaceae bacterium
ACCAGCAACTATGTGATTCAACGACTGTTGAAACTGGCCAAAATAGCCCCAAAATCCGCATTAATTGGCCATATTTCGGGTTGGGCTGCGAAAGATGGGTGAAGATCTCCGATGAGGACTTTGATGCAATCCCCATACGGCGCCACAGTTTCCACGGAGACTGGAACTACGCGATCCTCTTCAGAGCTACTGTGTAGCGTTAGGAATCTCGCACGTTATACGGCGACTGGGCCTTATCGTAAATAAGGGGTAATCCCGCACGTGGAATGATTTATTGATCAGCGGGTCCGTGGTGCTCCAAGGTTAGAGTGAGTATTTGTAGAGGTCAAACTACTGATATTGTGAGGTGCTTGTATCATGGCGACTCAGGTTGCTTCTCATCGTTGTTGTCCCGCGTGTGGGGGTAATGGTGGAGGAAGCTTAGTTGCCAATATCGCTCTCCGCACTCCGGATGGTCACCCTTTGGGGAGTGGATATCAGGTAGCATCTTGCTCTGCGTGTGGGTGTGGGTTTGCAAATGTTCCAGAACAGACGCCGTATTACGAACAGTACTACGCGAGTCTTGCCAAGTATGCAAACGAGGCGTTAACTGAAAGGTTAAGTAAAAAGTCGGGGCGACCCGACTCCGACTTGGAACCGGTGTGGGTAAGTGAAAAGGCGGCCAGCTCCGCACGGCGCATCCGTGACCTGGTTCCTCGTATTGACTCACGGGTCCTAGATATTGGCTGTTCTACAGGCTCTTTGCTCGCGGCACTTGGTCGGCTGGGCTATAGGGAACTGCATGGTGTTGATCCTTCGGCTGAATCGGTTTATCAGGCAAATGCCCGGGCCGGCATCAATGCAGAAGTTGGTACTTTTTCATCTATCCCAGTGGGAATTGGAACATTTGATTTGATTTGTGCGACGGGGGTTTTCGAGCACCTCTGGGACGTGGGCGCTGCCGTGAGGTCTCTTCTGCCGCTTCTGCGAGCCGATGGAGTAATCTATGTCGAAGTTCCAGACGCCAGACGTTATCTCGACCCCTATGTCTCGCCCTACGAGGACTTCAGCACAGAACATATTAATCACTTTTCAGCTACATGTCTGCGGTGGCTTGCCTCTCGGTTCGGCCTGAAAACAATCAGCGAGATCTCGTACGAGGCTCCGCTAACCGAAGAAGTTTTGACGGGCTGTGTGGCCGTGGCTTGGACTAGGGCGTCGAGTTTGAAGATTCCGGAGCAGCGCGATAATGATCTTGAAAAGCAGTTGATCGCCTTCTCTGAGAAATCTATACACGACCTGGCATTGGTTTCAGAAGGACTAGAGCTGGCACTTAGCGCGAGTTCGGGGTATATTCTCTGGGGTATAGGTGAGGCGGCCCTAAAACTCCTGGCTTTACCGGTTCTAAATTCGCGTGAAGCGGTGTTATATGTGGACGGAAATCCATCGCGTTGGGGTTTCCGGTTCGGTGGAGCACCAGTCGTGACTCCAAGCTCCATTAGCTCTGGTCGAACGCCTATCATAGCGGGTTCGTTCATCCGAGCTGATTCGATAGTTGAAGCGGCTTCTCAGCTTGGCCTCCATAATCCAATAGTCCGCCTTGATCTCTAGAAGAGACTTGGCCGCCATATACGGAAATAATTTACGCAACCCCCCCCAGACGGTCGGAGTTCCATCTATAGCCTCTGCCGCATCACTATGGCTATTGTGGAGGCAAGTAAGTATCCTAGCCTTTGTGCAAGTATAAAGACAAGAAGACTCTATCAAGAAATGGGTCAGGAATTGGCTCCCCAGTCACTGGCGGTCGATAGATCCAGCTACGCTGAGCAGTCAAGCAGGATGGGCGCGCTCGCGACATTTTCCTGTCGCTGGGAAAGTCTGAATCGAGCTGAGGAGTTCGGCGTTTATGTTTGCAAGCGTATTGGAGTGTTCTTTCCGGCCGGAGATAGATGCTGATGGTAACAAACTTGTCTCGATTTTAATACCGACATTCAACCGAGAGCGTTATCTTGGAGTAGCTCTCGCCTCTGCAGCCGCTCAGACCTACTCTAACATTGAAATTGTTGTAGTGGACAACTGCTCGACGGATCAATCGTGGGAGATCATTGTGGACTTTACCTCACGATTTGATAACTTACGTGCCTACAGACAGAATCGCAATCATGGGGCTGACTTCAATTTCATAACTTCTTTTGAACTAGCAAGAGGGTATTATCACAAATGGCTTATGTCTGATGACGTACTAAGCGTAAACTGTGTTTCCGTCTTGGTCCAGATGCTAGAGGCTCAGCCCTCGGCTATTCTCGCATCCTCGTCCCGAGTGCCAATTGATGAGGACAGCAAAGTTCTCCCAAATATAAGCGCCACGATTCCGCTCGTTGATTCTACGGGTTACTATAAAGGAGCCTCAGTAATCGAAAGAGTTCTTGTAGACGGCATTAACCGCATAGGAGAACCTACAAGTGCACTTTATAGGGTGCAGGACGTCAATTCAGAAAAATACTTTCTGGACAAGTCTCGTTTGAGGTGGATTGGTGATTTAGACCTTTGGGTCGATATGCTCAAGCGAGGTGACCTCGCCTACGTGAACACTCCGCTGAGTTTTTTTCGTATGCATGAGGGACAGGATCAAAAGTTCGCTTCCTTCGACGCGGTGTTGCCGGAATGGTTGCTGCTCATTCAAGAGTGTTGGCTCGAAGGAGTGATCTCTTGGGAGATGGCCGCTTCTGCGGTCGCCAATCAGATATCTTGGCTGGCGAGTTTACTGCGCTACTGCGATGGAGAGGAGAAAAAAAGACTCCTCCCTCTGGCGGGATTCGCCTTCGAAGTATATGAGGCCGCCTGTTCGGGGCGCAACCTCACGGCACCGTTGTGTCCGCCCGAGACCATGAGAGGTGTTTGAGCATTCCTGCAGATCGGCCAAAAATTTCCCCAGCACACCGGAGCTGACTTAGTCATTGGAAATTGTCATGAGAGATGGTTGTTCGACAATCTAGTCTTCCGCTGGAGTGCCTGCGGCGACGAGCGAATGTCCGGTGCCAATCTAGGTTTATCGACTTGAAGCATTGCTTTCGGTTTTCTGGCAACAGACTACTTATTTTCACTTCTGTCTTCCCCCTCTGTGACGAGCTTCCGTTTGGCAGGGTCGGAGCTTTGTACTAATCCGCAAACACTCAAGGCGGATAGCATTATTACTCGTTCAGTCGCATGTGGTTATAAGAGTTTTGGTGCTTTGGTGTGCGACTTGAAAGGAGTAGTCGTTTGCAAGTTGAAAAAGAATCCAAGGTTCAGGCTTCAGGGCGATCCACTAGCACCTATAGCTTTGGTGCCTCAAAGAGGGAGGGTCACGACTCCTCCGCTTTCTACAGCCGATTTCAGCCGCCAGTAGTTTCGGATGATACCCAGATCAACGAGAGTCCGATAAAGGATGCTCTGCTAGTTCGAGATTCCCGTGACTTGAGTGTCTTGCCAGATAACTGCATCGCCTTAGTGGTTACCTCACCGCCATATTTCGTCGGCAAGGAGTATGAAGAGTCGATCAGAGGTGGCCATATTCCTGGTAACTATCTCGAATACTTAGAGATGCTCAAAGATGTATTTGCCGAGTGTTATCGAGTTCTGGAGCCCGGCGGCAGAATTGCCGTCAACGTTGCCAACCTAGGGAGAAAGCCCTACAGATCGTTATCTGCTGACCTGGTCACGATCCTCCAGGATGAGTTAGGATTTCTCATGCGGGGGGAGATCTTGTGGATCAAAGGGAAAGGTGCCAACGGAAGCTGTGCTTGGGGATCCTATCAGTCTGCATCTAATCCAGTACTTCGAGACGTCTCTGAAAGAATCATCGTCGGATCAAAAGGGAGTTTCTCCCGGGTCCATCCCAAGAAGGCCCGGCAGAAGCTGGGCCTTCCCTACCTTGATTCGATTTCCGGCGAAGAGTTCCGGTCATTAACCTTGGACACCTGGTACTTCCCTCCTGAGTCGGCAAAGAGAGTAGGACATCCGGCGCCTTTCCCGATTGAGCTACCGAGGCGCTTGATTGAACTAAATACCTATGTGGGCGACGTAGTGCTCGACCCTTTTATTGGGGCTGGGCAGACCGCACTGGCCTGTTTGAAGACCAATAGGCATTACGTAGGCATCGAAATAGACGCCGATTACGTGAACCTGGCTGAAGGTCGTATCATGCGAGCGAAAGAGGTAGCCTCCAGAGCTTTGCCGTGGGATATTTTTGACTAGCTCTTTGGTGCATGCCGTATCACCCCGTCGTGGCGGGCGGCTTCTGCAACCGACTGTGCGACCATCTGAGCGACCGACTTGTTGAATACGCTCGGCACGACGTAGCTGGGGGAAAGTTCATCCTCGCCTACAGCATTCGCTATCGCCGTTGCCGCAGCTAGCTTCATCGTCTCGGTGATGCTCATAGCTCCAGCATCGAGGGCTCCACGAAAGATCCCGGGGAAGCACAACACGTTGTTG
>JABEUM010000108.1 GCA_013044475.1 Acidimicrobiaceae bacterium
GAAGTTATCGTCGAGGCCGAAGCGCCAGCGCAAGGCTGGCTCGCTCCTGAACCGACAGCTTGGGTGAGGGACGCTCTGGACTCCGCTTCGATGGAAGCATTTTCTAGGCCCGTGGGCTTTTGTGGCGAGGGGGGTTCGATACCTTTTCTAGCCACGTTGGGATCGAAGTTTCCTCTCGCACAGATCGTTGCTACGGGAGCATTGGGACCAGGTTCAAATCATCATGGCCCAGATGAGTCACTTCGCATTCCGATGGCAGTGGCGGTGTCTACCGCTGTGGCGCATCTTCTTTCGAACGCTGCGTCGAGCAAATCCTAATTGCTAATCAGAGCCATTGCGTGGCGGAGGCTCTGAAGTGCGTGACAAGTGCGCCGGACATGGAATGCATTGCTTCGATGGGTCCTCAAAATTTGATTTGGATTTACTAAAGGGTTGGCCGACCCAAGTCAGCGGTACTTCTGCTAGCCGAAGGATTTCTGGGTAAAGAATGCTATCCAACTATGGGCGTATGGAACGAATCGAAGGCCAAGGCCGACGCCAATCCCTAAAGCGATCAAGACCAGAGTGGAGCGATTCCAAGAGCTAGTCGAGGCCTTTGAATCTTTGGATTTGAGGCGGATTAATTCCCGGTAGCTAGTGTTGGTAGCCCTGAGCAGGTAGGCAAATACGTGGGGAACCATAAGTATGAACCAGAGCACGAATGAGACTTGGTGAAGCGGCTTCCATAGTGTGAATGACAGTCCTTTTGGCCCGGTAAGTGCGAGTTCGACCCCGCTCGCCATCATGACGATAGTCGTGAGAATGATAAGTGGCGCAATAAGTCGGAGGGGCATCCAAGGTGGCCCAGCACTGACGAAATCTTGTTTTTTGAGATAGTACTGGGTAAATCTGTAGGAAGTCACCGCTATTTTGAGCGCCATTACCGGAACAAGTATCATCCCGACAAGCACATGCAGTGTCATCAGCCTCGAAACTATAGGTATTGAGATTCCTTCTACTGCGAGAAGCAAAAACAGCAGAATCCCAAGTAGAGACGTCAGCCTGGCGACGTATTTGACTCTAAATGATGTTCCTCTGACATCATTTTCGAGTTGCTCAGTCAGCGCTTCGTCTATAAATTTCTGAGAGAGTCCTCGCTCCCTACCCATTAATTGCAATTCTGGATCTCCAACACGATTTCTGAACAAAGTACTACGGTAACCAGGGTTAGGTGAACCCAAGATTAAGGGTCATTTTTACAAATTGGATGAATGGTGGTTATTTCCTTACCCGCCCGATACTGGAGGAATAAGAGCCAGCTCGTCCCCGTCTGAACATGGGTCGGACATGCCAACTGGTTCACCATTGAGCCAGATTCCGCATGAAGGCAGAATTTTGAGAAATTCCGCTGGGAGTTGCTGGGAGGCACGATCTATCGACTCACCCACGGTGCTCCCCTGAATTTGCAGGGAGCTGGATCCAGCTGCCTCTCTGGCGGCTGCGAAAAAAAGTATTTTGGGCACGGTTAAACGCTAGTCAGGGTCGGGGGTGTCTTGGGTTGGACGCCCAAGATGCAGCAAAATTTGCGCATGGCCCAGACTCAGTGAAGATTCTAGGGTTCTTCGATCCCTCTAAGGATCGAGTCAATCTGCGCCATCTGATCTTTGACTGTCACTAACAATTCGGTCAAATGGTCCGGAGCTTGCTCTAGGTCGACAGCAGGCTTTGCCATCGAGTCACGCTCTGTGTTCGGTTCATGGTTTATCTCCATATCAACTCATCAGACTAGCATTGACGACAGTTTTGGAGATCCGGGGTATGGCGCAAAATGGCGCTGCTGATAGCTGGCTGCCCGTCTCAATGGCTTAACCAGGGCGTTTGGGTGGACGACATTTGCCAGAATTTCGGCGACCAGACAGAAAGCGAATGCCGCTACTATCTTTAGAGCACAAAGCGATCCGGGCCGCTAGCTCATCGGGTAGAGCAGGGGACTTTTAATCCCAAGGTGCGGGGATCGAGACCCCGGCGGCCCACCAGGTCAGAGGCTATTTCGGTTTTTGGCGCTATGCTTAACCCAACAGAAAACCCAACAAGGGATTGAAGTTGGAGGATTAGATGGCCGGAAGCATGAGGCTCGTAGCCAGCCCAGACACTTGGGAGCTGAGGGTCTATTTGGGCCGTGACAGCTCCGGAAAAGTAAAGCACAGATACCTCCGCTTTCGCGGACCGAAGCGCCAAGCCGAGAGAGAACTCGCTCGACTGGTATCCGAGCAGGAGGCCGGGCCGGAGCCAATTGTTGAGAGTGGGTTGAAATGGAACTCATCAACCACAATTAATGACGCAATTTCTGCCTGGCAGGCAAATGGCTGGGACGACCTCTCTCCCTCCACCACTAGGCGCTATGAAAGTATCTGGAAAGTGCACATCAGCGAAACAATCGGGAAGCGCAAGATATCCTCGCTGACTACCTACCAAATTGAGCAGTACTACCGACAGATGAAAACTACGGGACTAGCAGAAGCGACTGTACGCCAGACTCGAGCCATTTTGAATCGAGCTTGTCGCCTCGCCCGCAAATGGAGTGGGGGAGTTCTACCTAACCCTGTAGCTGACTCTGAATTGCCCAACTGGTCGATTGCGGACGAAAACCCAGTCCGTTCTCCGAGCCTTGAAGAGGTGCAACGCCTCATATCGGCTAGTAACCAGATAGACCCACGGATGGCAACAATGGTGCGCCTCGTGATAGCGACTGGAATGCGCCGAGGTGAGGCGTGTGCGATTCGCTGGTGTGATTTCAACCCCGATGATCGAACCATTGCAGTCAGCAAGTCCATTGTCGGTGCCAAAGGTCAAGCACAGGTCAAGTCGCCAAAGACCCGAGCCAGCATTCGAAAAGTTGCAATTGACCAAGGGACATCTGAAGCGCTAGAGGACTTGCGAAGGATCCAGAAGGAGTTGGCGGATCTCTCTGACTGTCCGCTCACTTCCGAATCGTATATCTTCTCCTTCGCCCCTGGGGGAGAAACACCACCCTATCCCGATAGCATCAGCCACAACTTCATGCGACTTAGAAAACTAGCTGGAGTCCCAGCCGATATACATCTCCATTCCCTTCGACACTTTCAAGCCACCATGCTTGATTCGGTTATCTCTGAGAAGCAGAAGCAGTCTCGGCTGGGATGGTCAAACTCTGTAATGGCTAGGCATTACACCGACTCGGTGCCAGAAGAGGACCGCCGAGCAGCATTACATATCGGTAGCATCCTTGATGGTAAAGACGAGTCCGGGTCGTCTGACTAGAGCTTCTCCCCGCAATTCGGACAAAACTTATGAACGGCCCACGACGCCATTGGATCCTCCCCGTTGAGAAGGCGGTCTAACGATGCCCTGGCTATGCAAAGATGCCCACCGACCTTAAACACCTGAACCGGGAACGAGCCATTTTTTATCGCGCGATAGGCGGTCGAACGAGTGATGCCCAACATAATTGCGGCTTCATCCACGCTCAGCAGCGGCTTCAGCCCGAAACTGCCCCTGTTGGTCTTAGTTCTTGTGATATTAATACTCCTTGTAC
>JABEUM010000001.1 GCA_013044475.1 Acidimicrobiaceae bacterium
GGGTCAGAGGATCGGGGCGGGGGTGTGGCGCGAGAACGCAGCCTGCAGGGGTTCATTTGGGTCCCTGTTTTATCCTCCACAGAAGGGCGAAAAGCGCTCCGACCGAAAGTCCCGCGAGGAGCGGGCCAAGTGGATCTGCGGGAGGTGTCAAGTAAAGACCGATTGCCTCAGTGAAGCCCTGGCATCTAACGAAGCTACCGGAATCTGGGGAGGACTCAACGAGGTCGAGAGGCGCGGTCTGTCCTTGAATGGGCTCAGCTCCAACTTCGGACTCGAGGAGAGTTCGGTCGTCAACTAGTAGAACTGGGCGCTATTCGCTTGGACGGGGGTAGGTCATAAACCCGTAGAGCAGGCACAAGAAGATCCCAATTGTGACTACGTGTACCGAGGTGCACCAGAGGCAGATCGCCTTAATCAGCACTAACTCTGAATAGACGAGCCAGAGGACGAATAGAACTCCAACCCCGCTCATCGCTAAGCGGATTGGCTCTAGTCTCGCGACCTTCCACGCTTGCGGAAGGCATATCGCGACCATCGCAACGTAAAAAATGAGGCCCAAGAGGGCTACCGGAACTCCAAGTATCTGCGACTCGGCCGATGTAGTCACTTTTTGACAATTGATCGTGGCATTCTCTGGGCATGCCAGAATCACGCTCGCCGTGTAATGAGCAATCGTAAGGTAGACCGAGACCCCGAGCCCAAAAATGGAGAGAATGAGGCTCGCCGCTCTTAGCCAAACCGGCCTATTCAATTCGACACTATTATCGGTCAACAAATCAGCTTCCTAAGGTGGCTTCGATCTTTGTTATTAGTGGTGTCGTGCAGACGTTCGCTGGCTGATTGTTAGTCGTTTTACAGATGGTTGCGGTCATCATAGACGCGGTCTGGTCGATTCCTAAAGCCGGGAGTGTCTTTGGGTCCGATAAAGAACCGGCGATCGAATCCCAAGTCAATCCGCTGAGCACTTGTGGAGAGTATGATGCACCGGCGATCCAGTATTTATTACCAAAGTCGATAAATGGAATACTCTGAGCACTTGACCCACTAGTCGCCGAGGACAGGGCGTTCAGAGCCGCCTGTTGGGACTTGTCCGGGGTCTGTAGTGTCGGATAGTTGCCATTTACCAGTTGGTTGGTCGTCGTTTCAACCGACTGGAAGTCGATGTATTTACTTTGATACTTAGACCCATAGAACGAAAAGGTGTTGGTATTTGGATAGACGTCAGAGCTTGATGAGTGGGTGAGGTTCAGATGCGTGAAGGTTCCAAACTTCGAAAGTGCCTCTACGAGCGGCCAACGCATTGCGGCGCAGTAAGGGCAGTACTCAGCCCCTATGTACAGTAATTCTGGCTTCCCATTTGACACTAAGGGAGCTATCCCATGAACCGCATTAGCCGGCTTTATGATTTTCGAGTTATATCCGATCTGATTTATCACCGATTGAGGAACGTTGGCTACAGCTTGAACTAGACTTGCGGGTGCGGGCGTGGACTGTGACGAAGAACTAGTCGAGGTAGAAGAGGTACCAGAGTTCTTGCCCAAAAGCAGAAAGGCCCCGATGATCACTACCAGAACTACGACCACCCCGGCCACTATCATTCCGCCCTTCGACCGTGACCCTTTTGCGGGTGGCTTCCGGTTGGCTCCCGATGGGCGCCTTTGAGAGGACTTGGCCTGCGTCGAACTCAAGTTACCCAACCTTCCTGAATTTTATGTACCATTTAAAAAAAATCTTACTTAGACCATTAACATCTGGGCAATCTGAGTCGATGCTGAGTCTATGCAAAAGTTTTGCACAAATTGTTGTTAAAGCCTATTAGCAGAACATCTTAATGGCACAAGGTGTTGGATCGACATAGGTACTGTTTTACGGAGTTTAACTTTAGGTTGGCAATAGGGGTTAGCAGCCTCTAAATTGGCTTAGCGGGGTAGCGATGAAGAAGGTCCTGGCAGGAATTGAAGCTAGAAAGTGACTAGAGCGGCAGGAGAGCTAGACCCACGATCGGTCAAGATTGGCGGATTAGACGTTCACTACGGCGATTCCCCTCAAGGAAGTGGAACGGTACTACTTCTGTGTGGCATAGGGCTCACATATCGGGCCTATCCGAAACTGATCAGCAGATTTAGACAAGCGGGGTTTCGGGTAGTTTCTCCACACATCCCCGATCTGGCAAAAGTGGTTGACAAGGCTGAACTCGAGGTCACCCTCAAGACGATCGGTATCATTGCGGCGAGATTTACCGACGCCGTCGATATTGAGGAGCCCCTCGTCGTCGTCGGACACTCAATGGGTGGAGGAATAGCTGCGGAGACGGTTGCAATCTACCCAGAGCGCTTTTACGGGATGATCCTGATCAATTCCATCGGTCCTTCAGACGACAGGGAGAAGGCGCGAACAACCCTCGATTGGGCGCTATCGTTCCCATCGGATTTGATGATGACTCGAGATATCCTAGGCACTGTCTCGTCGGTAACCGGAGACGTTTTTCGTGCCTTAGGGAGCGATTCCCAACATCTAATGTCCCTGGCAAACGCCGCCCAGAGGGCGGATATCACCTCGGCCCTAAAGAGCGTCAGGGATGCAAAGATCCCCGCTTACGTCATCCATTCGGATAACGATCGGGTGATCAGGTTTAGGTCTTACAAAAAGATAGTCGAGATTTTGGGCTGCGATTCCGAGGTAGTCCAAGGGGCTCACGGCTGGATGCTTACCGACGCAAGGAGCATCGAATCGTCCATCATGCCAAAGCTCCTTGAAATGCGCGAAGTTGCCTACAGCCACCAAGGTTCGTTCGGCTCTCTCCTCAAAGAGGAAGTTATCTAGCCTCGGCCTAAAGCGACCCTCTCTGGACAACTGGCCAGCGGTTGTCGGTTGAAAGCTTGGGAAAAGAAATAGGACCCCAGCGCTCGCTAAATGCTTGCGCAGGGGTCCTATCGTATTCATGACCTGCTAAAAGTTCTTCAAATCGCACACCTAATCGCCAAGGAGAAAGCGATCAGATCTAGCTATCTCGTGGGACGAGCTGTGCTTTTTCACTCTTCGGTTGAAGCTATACCGGCGAACTCCTCAACCAGCCTTCTTGCTTCGTTGTCTCGATGCTGGATTGCCGGAGACTTCATGAAGTAGGCCGACGGTCCCTCGAGCGGTCCTCCGATCCCACGATCCAGCGCAATCTTGGCGCATCGAAGGGCATCAATGATCACACCCGCAGAGTTTGGTGAGTCCCAGACCTCGAGCTTAAGCTCTACATTGAGTGGTACGTCGCCGAAGTTACGGCCTTCTAGTCGAATGTACGCCCACTTACGATCTTCCAGCCATGGAACATGGTCTGAGGGACCGATGTGCACGTTTGACTCTTCAATGTGGTGATCAATCTGCGAGGTGACAGACTGGGTCTTTGAGATCTTTTTGGATTCCAACCGCTCGCGCTCAAGCATGTTCTTGAAGTCCATATTTCCACCGACGTTCAGCTGATAGGTACGATCGAGTACCAAACCCCTATCTTCGAACAACCTGGCCAGCATTCGATGGACAATCGTAGCACCGACCTGGCTCTTGATATCGTCCCCGACGATTGGCACGTTTGCATCGGCAAATTTCTTCGCCCAGACCGGATCTGACGCTATGAATACCGGGATCGCATTAACGAAAGCCACATTGGCATCGATAGCAGCTTGGGCGTAAAACTTTTGCGCCTGCTCCGATCCGACGGGCAGATAGGAGACTAGAACCTCGGCCCCAGACTCTTTGAGCGCTTTGACGACGTCAACCGGTTCAGCGGGAGACTCATCTACGACTTCTCGATAGTATTTTCCAAGCCCGTCAAGAGTTGGTCCGCGGAGCACCTCTACCCCTAGGTCCCCCACCTCCTGGAACTTGATCGTATTATTCTTCGAAAGGTAGATCGCCTTGCCTAGGTCCTGTCCGACCTTGACGGCGTCCACATCAAATGCGCAGACAAAATCGATGTCACCGACGTGATAGTCACCAAGGACGACGTGCATCAATCCAGGGACAGATTCCGATGGATCGGCATTTCTGTAATATTCGACACCTTGCACCAAGGAGCTCGAGCAGTTGCCGACTCCTGCGATTGCCACCTTTACCTTTGACATCTATTTATCTCCTTACTCCGCTAAATTGCATGTTTTGAAATCTCTTGCGCTAGTCAGATCTTTTCCCGGATACGCCCCACGATCAGGCTTATCCTCCGCTGATTAAACCCTTCCTGAAAGGGCTATTTACTAAGTTGGTCCTCGCTTCGAGTTCCCCAGTTTCCTCTTTAGTAGCGAGATCGCTAAGCCAGAGCAGCTCGCTTTGAAGCCGATGCTCCATCCCCTCCAGCGCTAGGTTCTCGAACTCCTCGCTGGCCGCCTTTTTGGTCTTCCTGATCTCCGTGAGACGATCCTCCAAGAGATAGAGGCGCTTGGTGAAAAGCGCGGTCCTCTTGGTTTTTCGAATGAGTGTCGCAAGGTATAGAGTTACCCAAAATATCTTGTCGTCTTCAACGTCTACCTGCTCAAGAGATTCTGACAACCGCTGTCGTCCTGAATCTGTGACCCAATAGACCTTTCTGCCTCGACCCTTAGGTCCGTCCACTTTGCTCTGATGATAGAGGGCAAGCTCGGCACCGAGGGATCCTCCAACCGGGATCAGCGGGGCAATTTTCTCCCCGTCTGTCGTGTCGAGGTCTCCCCGGGTCTCTAAACGTTGAAGTGCTGGATACAGCGATCCCCATGACGGTCTCAGCAAGCTGCCGAATGCCTCGATGATCCGCTTATGCAGTTCGTAACCGTGCATTTTCTCGCGCGAGAGCATCCCTAGTATCACTAGGTCTAGCGGTTGTGTCACGTTGTCGGATCTATTGGCCATCGACTACCTACCCACCTTGGCAGACTTTCCATCTCTTCAAATACGATGCTAATAGCTTAGCTCGATCTATCTAAACAATATATCGAAGCGATATATTCCAAATCATCAAACTAGTGACCGCTAAGAAGTGCTAGGTCTTCGGAGTTAGCCAGCCTCGCTAGATCTGCCAAAGCTCAACTAGTCAACTG
This sequence comes from Acidimicrobiaceae bacterium, assembly GCA_013044475.1. GTDB lineage: Bacteria > Actinomycetota > Acidimicrobiia > Acidimicrobiales > Acidimicrobiaceae > JABEUN01. Next base: position 5,061 of record JABEUM010000001.1, read on the forward strand.
CAAAGCGGGCCAATACGGAACTGATGGGCGATTCTTCAAATCTTTCCGGGTATGTCGGCTTATTGCCATGCCGGCGGCAAGGGTTCTCTAGACCTCCGATGAAAGCCGAATCGACAGATGCTGCCCCGTTGCCGCTTCGTTTTGGCTACCCTGTTTTGATGTGGGACTGACTAGCCGAGGATCTGCTTCAAACGAAACGGGTGAGAGCACCTCGGTAGAGCACGCCCTAATACGCCACCAGACACTCGACGACTTCAGACGGGGCCGTCTGACCAAGAAAGACATCTGCGACGCCTCTTCGGAACTTCTAAGGGTAGCAAGGGCGCTCGGTGAGCCACTGGACCAAAAGTGCCCTATCTGTACCGACCATCCGCTGGTCGTCGTCTCTTTCGCCTTCGGGAAGGGTCTGCCGAAGGGCGGGCGAGGGATCTCCTCTCCCCAAGAACTTGCCCGACTCAAGGACTCCACAATGGAGATGGACCTCTACCTCGTCGAAGTGTGCACCGAGTGCAGCTGGAACCACTTGATCCGAAAACTCATCTACTAGCCTCGCCGCTCAGGCAGCTACTAAATCCTTTACGGTCTTGGTTTTGAGCCCTCGTCCCGACAAGGAGTCGACCTCGCTTGATCCAGAGTCGAATCGCACTATCCGGGAGGGCGTCTGCAC
>JABEUM010000018.1 GCA_013044475.1 Acidimicrobiaceae bacterium
GTGGTGAAGCGCCATTAGAGACGGTGAAGATATACATAGATAACCAGAAACTCCCTAGCCGTAAATCAGGTAGACCGAGAAAGGATGAGGTCGCTTGACCCCTCCCTTACGGAAGGGGATTGCGCTCCCGTTGGTTCAAAAATTCAAACTGCCGTGTTAGAAGAGCTCCCCGTTGAAGAAGTCACCCTCGGGCGAAAAGTACCGAATCAGCAGTCCCGTTGCCGCCGCGATTCTCAAATGCGGTATCACATCTGTCCGAGGACGCAGCGAAGATAACTCCCACATGATTGGTGGAGGAGGGCTCGAACCTCAAACCTCCTTATCCAAAGATTGATCGAATTCGCTTCAGGCAGGATCATGTAACCTCAGATTATTGCATATAGGCTGCTCTAACCGTTGTTTTCGATGGATAGCTGCAACAAAGTCTGACAGCTAGGCGCTGACTGAATCGGCTTTGTTGGGTCTAAATCAAGTTACATTTAGCACTTGTAACGTAGCTGACTGGCCATTTCTGGTCGATTCGCTGTCAATAGAGCTGAATAACATAATTTGCGCGAACTCCAAGTCGGCCACTGAACAGTGACTATTCACAGGTCATTAAACCGGAGCGCAATTCCCAATTATTTGGTGGCGTTCCCAGTCGTACCGAGCCTAACTAAAACCTCCAAATGCTGGGCTTCCCGTTGGGCTCGCAATACCCGGAGCTACTCCTGTTTTCAGCAGATTACATTGGGCTGCGCATTTATGGCTGGCGGAGGAGGGCTCGAACCTCCAACCTCCTGATCCAAAGTCAGGCGTTCTGCCAGTTGAACTATCCGCCAAATAACTACTCAAGACTACCTATCGCACGCTCGGGTTCGTCACTGCAATCCAAACTCACTCGAGCTTTAGCTATGAACACAAAATCTTTCAGGTAAGGTTTAGCAAAGGAGAAGTGCCCGCTGCGGCGCTCCGGAGTGTCAGTCGCGTAACTGGCCCATAACTGGGAGGAAAGTTATAGTTCGATCGGCTCACGAGCTCTATTTGTGCTTGGTCAGCATTCACGGCCTAATAAGGGCAAACGAACCCGAGCTAGGGAGGGATCCAGATACCGGAGGCCAGGTAGCCTACGTTCTGGATTTGGCCCGGACGGCTTCGCTGGATCCAACCTTTTCTAGGGTTGAGGTGTTGACACGCAAGGTCATCGACAAAGGTGTTTCTCCCGACTACTGCCTTAGTCAGGAGAAAATCCCAAACTCGAACGCCGAGATAGTCAGATTGCGCTGTGGCCCAAATCGCTACATAAGAAAAGAGCTCCTCTGGCCCTACCTCGACGAATACGTGGATAGGTGCCTGGCCTACTTCAGATCAAACGATTCGATCCCGGACGTCATCCACACCCACTACGCCGATGCTGGCTACGTAGGGATGCAGCTGAGCTCGATGCTAGGCATAGCACACGTCCATACTGGTCACTCGCTAGGAAGAGTGAAGCGATCCTACCTCAGGTCCCAAGGAGTGTCCGAACGCCAAATTGAGCGCCAGTTCAGAATCCAGAGGCGAATTGAGGTCGAGGAGGAGCTGCTTGACTCGGTATCGCTCACGATAGCCAGCACTAAACAGGAGATTGAGGAGCAGTATGGCAGCTATTCCTCTCGAAGGAGAAACCGCATTGCGGTCATCCCACCGGGCCTTGACTTGGATCGCTTCTACCCGCCGAAGCGGGGCTTTAGGGTCAATGAGACCCTCAGAGAAGAGGTGGAACACTTCTTACGACACCCGAGCAAGCCGATGATCTTGGCGATAGCCAGGGCTGATCCAAGAAAAAATCTGCCCGGGCTGATCGAGGCCTACGCTAATCACCTCGACTTAAAAGACGCCGCCAACCTGGTCATCGTGGCTGGTAACAGAGATGACGTCAATGAGCTTGACGATTCGCAGGCGAAGGTACTGCGCGAGCTCATCGAGCTAATGGATCGCTATGATCTCTACGGCCGTCTGGCACTTCCGAAGCATCATCTTTCCGAGGACGTACCAGAGCTCTTTCGCCTAGCGGCCAAGAGGCGGGGTGTCTTCGTAAATCCAGCGATCACCGAAGGTTTTGGCCTGACGCTGATAGAGGCGGCGGCTTCAGGACTGCCAATAGTAGCTACCGACGACGGTGGTCCGAGGGAAATAGTTCAATACCTCCACAACGGCCTGCTCGTCGACGCTTCGGACACTAAGGAGATAGCAAAAGCGCTTTATCAGGTGATCAGCTCCACCACCCAGTGGTCAACTTGGGCGAGGAGCGGATCATCGGGCGTCAAGCGGCACTATAGCTGGGAGGCCCACGAAAAAAAATACTCAAACCTGCTGCACAAGGCGGTTCATTCCAATAGGAAGGTTATGAGGAGAAGGATAGCCCTACTCTCCGGCCCGAATCTAATAGGAGCCAACAAGCTGATCGCCCTAGACATTGACGACACCTTGATCGGCGACGAGAATGCTTTAGCCAACTTCCTGCAATGGCTGGACGGCCACAGGAGCGCTGTAGCTTTCGCTGTTGCTACCGGGAGGACGGCTAATTCGGCCAAAAAAGTGCTCAAAGAACACTCCATCCCCCTGCCCGACGTCTTTATATCCTCAGTGGGAAGCGAGATCCACTACGGTCCACGGCTTCAGAAGGACCTCGGTTGGAGGACGCACATCTCCCACCAGTGGAGGAGAGACGATCTAAAGGCCCTAATCGACGGCATAGTGGGGCTTACGCCCCAGAGCCGCTATAACCAACGAGAACACAAGATTAGCTACAACGTCGATCTGAGGAGGTTTCCGGGGGTTCGGGAAGTTGCGGCAGTTCTAAGATCCAACAACCTGCGGGCGCACCTCGTCTACTCCCACCAGAAATTTCTAGATGTCCTTCCGGCAAGGGCGTCCAAAGGCAATGCAATCAGATACTTAAGCTATAAATGGGGCATACCGCTAAATCGGATGCTTGCTGCGGGCAATTCGGGAAATGACGAGGAGATGCTCGGCGGGGTGACCCTCGGCGTTGTGGTGGGCAATCATAGCGTCGAGATAGATCACCTCAGAGGTCGCCCCAAGGTCTACTTCGCAAAACAGTCATTCGCCGATGGGATCCTCGAAGGAATTGAGCACTTTGGATTCGACGACCTCTAGTCTTTAGCGCCCCTTCGAAAGCCGATAGGGGACATTCTCCACTCGCCGATGACCTTCGTCCGACTAAATCTGTTAGAGATTCTCGCTATATCGGCCGCATTGATACCCTTTAGGGATAGGCCGAGGCAGAAAAGCAACTAGCCTCAATTTGCCATGGGCTCACTCATTAAAAAACGGCGCAAGCGAATGCGCAAGAAGAAGCATAAGAAGATGTTGAAAAAGACTCGTTGGCAGAGAAGGTCTAGCAAGTAGCTTTGTGGCTGACACTAGTCACAAAGCTGCCAACAGGCCACCTGTCAGCAGGATTTCTCGATATCCCGAGACAACTAGCCCCGAACACCTTTTGGTGACTCGGGGCTCTGTTACGTTAATGCTTAACGAGACCGACCAGCGCTAGCTTCACTCAATTTGTGTCAGCTAGCCATAGCGGAAATTGATCTGCACCGGTACTCCGGCAACAAATGAGGTTATTCCGCCAAGAAAGCCGGAGGTGTTGTCTTGACTCTCAGCATGGTAGCTCGCACTCCGGCTAGCGCAAAACTATACCTTCCCTTTGAATCTGGCGTAGCACCCGAGGTCAGTATCGTCACCAAGTCATCCCAGTCAATCCCATCCAGGCCAAAGTAAAGGCTCGAGCCGCTCCCTGCCAGATGGGGTTCGAGTCCTACTATCTTGCAAAGCTCCAAGTAAGCGGAGTTGAGTTGGGGCGAGACGACCTTGGCCGCGTTGAGTAGGTGATTCGTGCCTTTGCCGCCAATATCATCAAATGCCTGGTAGACGTCCCCTGTCGAGACGCCAAATGGAAGGAGAATGAGAGCAAACTCCTCTTCTTCGAATTCGAGATACTCTACCTTCTCTCCCCTGCCAGTAACGAGAGCCCTGCCTCCTACGAGACAAAAGGGGACATCTGAACCAAGTTTGAGTGCCAATCCCAGATCGTCGGCCCGGCCCAAAAGCCTCAACACGCAGGCTGCATCGGCACTACCTCCCCCTAGACCTGCGCCCGGAGGAATCTGCTTATCCAGGCTTGCATGCGCCCGCACGCCACACGCCGAAAGGGCGGCTTGGACGATGTTGTTCGAATCAGTAGGTATCTCGCCGACGGAGTCTTTGCGCTCAGACAAGACTCCGAGGGGATCGTTTATCGATACCCCTTCACCATCGGTCAACTTGACGTGATCAAAAAGGGAGACCGATACCATCTCCGACTCTATCTGGTGGTAACCAGATTCGTCGGGCTCTCCCACCTTGAGCCACTTTGTCAACTTGGCCGGCGCCAATCCTTCGACCGGTAGATCAATCTTCAAAGAACTCAGAACTTCGCCCTCTACCGTCACTCGCGTCCCCTATCACTCTCTACGAGCGCTTCGGCAATCTTTAGAAAATCCAGGTATGACAGTCTTTCTGCCCGCAATGAAGGGTCTATACCCACTGAATCCAAGATGCCGACATCCGCTATTCCCGCCAGCGAGCGCCTCAACATCTGTCGCCTTCTGGAAAAACCCGCCTTGATGATATCGGAAAATAGTCCATAAGTCACTCCAGAGATCGGTGCCACTGCCCGCCTAGTGACATCGATCACAACAGATTCTACGTTAGGTTGAGGAAAAAATACTGAGGGTGAGACCGAAAATGCGATTTTAGTGGTTGCCCAGTAGGCAACCTTGGCCGAAACACCCGAATATTGCCTCGTTCCTGCATCTGAAGCAATACGCCTTCCAACCTCGTCTTGGACCATTACCACGAGACGATCTATAGAGGGGACCTCCTCCAAAATCCGTACTATCAGCGTCGCAGCGATGTTATAGGGAAGATTTGCGCACAGGCAATAGGACGCACCCTGGCCTAATTCGTTACGCCAGGAGAAGTCCATCACATCTTGATGGAGAACTCTGACATTAGAAATCTCACGCTGGGCGAGAACATCGAAGAGGATCGGAATCACGTACCGATCCGCTTCGATCGCAAGGACGGCTTCTGCCAACGGCGCTAAAGCGACGGTCAGAGCTCCGGCCCCCGGGCCGACTTCAATATATCTGCGATCGCCACCATCCGAAGCGAGTCTCGCAATTCGTTGGGCGACGTTAGCGTCAATTAGGAAATTCTGTCCGAGGGCCTTCGATGGTCTCATGCCAGCGGCTTCAAGTCGCCTAAGTAGTTCCGACTTGGTCAGTCCCGACAACTTGATTTCGCCAAATTAGATCACCAACTAGCCCTCACTGGAATTACGCCTATGTAGGTGCTTTCCAGTTGCGAAAAGCTCCACGTTGACAAGTCTAAGATTCTGCCATCGAGATATGGTCCCCTATCGGCAACGACGCACACTGTGTGAGCACCATTGTTCAAGTTGACCAGGCTAACTCGAGTGCCAAATGGCAAATATGGCGATGCACAAGTACCCGGCGGAGCCCCATACCATGAGGCCATCCCTACTACTACATGCTGATTTTCCGATGAACCCATATTTCCACCCGCAGCAGTAGCGACTGCTGGCGGTGGTGCAACCGGGCCTTTCGGGGCGATAAGAACCATAGATGCAGTATCTGCCTGCGCAATCATCTGCGCAGGTGAGCTGACACCTAGGGTCGACTGAATCACCGTAGATACCGAAAGCTGTACATCCGAATAACCTCCGACCGATCCAGCTGCCGGACTCAACGCACTTGGTGGCGTCTCCGTCTCTACAACCGGTGTCAGGTCAGCGACTAACTTTGAGGGGGAAATTGCCATTACGACGCCACTATTGGCTCCGTAATCACTTTGGCCCGACTGCCAACCACTCTGGCCTACCGGCAAGAGTGGAATGACTAAGGCCGCAATTCCAGCACCCAAGGGTGCTAGAGCGAACTTCCTCCTGTGGCTGAATGCCTCCAGGACCTTATCCTTCCACTGGGGGATAAAAACAGGCCATCGACCAAATGCCGACGACGGAGCGTATAAGACTCATATGAGAAGCCAATTACGCTTCGCAGAAGTTTAGCCCTAAATTCCCTTAAAAAGTGTGCCTAGGTCCGGCAACATGACACTAGGATAGAGTATTGGCAGCATGTTCGGCATTAAAGGCTCTGAGGGTATTTTCCCAGATTGCCCGCTGAAGGTGACTTGCGTCACAATTTCGGAGCTTTGCAACCTCTTTTCCCACGAAAGAAACGTATCCGGGTGTATTGGGTTTCCCCCTGTGGGGAACTGGGGCCAGATAGGGTGAGTCCGTTTCTATTAGGATCCGTTCTGTCGGCACGAATGCCGCGACTTCTTTAACTTCGGCCGAGTTCTTGAATGTGACAATCCCGGATATCGAGATATAACTGCCCTTATCAAGAACCCTTCTAGCCTCGGCGATCCCACCGACAAAGCAGTGGAACACCACCCGATTTGGCCAGCCCGCTTCATCGAGTACAGAAAATGCGTCATCCCATGCGTCGCGAGTATGGATGACTAGGGTAAGGTCGTACTCTTTAGCTAATTCGATCTGCTTAGCAAAACTCTCGATCTGCGCCAGCCGAGGAGAAAACTCGTAATAGTAGTCAAGACCACATTCGCCCAAACCTACCAGTCCTTCCGGTCTAGTTGCCAACACGGCTTCGAGTGAAGCGAGGTCTCCTTTCAGCGGGTCAGCGGCTTCGTGGGGGTGGACTCCGATAGATGAGAAGGCCACTATCCCAGGAACCGAGTGCGAGACCCTATTAGCCACCTCGATGACAGAGGTACTAGATAAAGAGTCAGTCCCGACGACCACCATTCCTAGCACCGAGTTCTCTTTTGCAAACTGCGCTGCATCTAAAGATGTCAATGGGTCGAGGTGGCAATGAGAGTCGAACCAGTATCGGGCCCGAGCCGGATCTTGGACTGTTTTCAGGTCCACTAATTCTCCAGGCTAAGTCTCGGAAAGAGCGGCTCCCGCTTTTCCAATGTGGAACCGCCCAGATACTGTCCCCAACGCAGGGAGTTAGAAATATTCTGATCGATCAGTTCTCCGTCCATATTTATCCTTTTCCAGACGGCGGCGGCAGTAGTAGGGATCGCCGGATAGGCGAGGAGGCTAACTATCCTTAGGACCTCTAGAGCCGAACCTAGGATCTCCCTTAGTTCATCAGACTCTTCCATCTTCCAAGGCTCATTCGCCTCTAGGTATGCGTTTGCCACCCTTATGATCTCCCATGAGGATTCGAGCGCCTCACTCGGGGCAAATGAGTCCCATTTAGACGCGGCCAGCTGCGCTAGCCTTTCAACTTCAGTTCCGATCGGGGAGTCGAGTGCGGCCTTTGGTGCCACTCCGTTGAGCTTGGAAACCACAACGGCAATGACCCGAGAGAGCAGGTTGCCATAGTTATTCGACAGCTCCGAATTTGACCTCTGAACGAGCCCTTCATAACTAAAGTCTCCGTCTGAACCAAATGGGGTCTCTCTCATCAGGTAAAAACGAACCGGATCGAGTCCATAAGTAGAGACCAGCTCGAGGGGGTCCACCTTATTCCCCCTACTCTTAGCCATCTTCTCTCCACCAACGAGCAACCAGCCGTGTACTATCAGTTGGCTGGGTGGAGCTACTCCTGCGGCCATACACATCGCCGGCCACCAGACGAGGTGGAATCTTAGGATATCTTTGCCTAGCACGTGATGGACGCTAGGCCACCACTGGTCGAATCTATCCTGGTCTACTCCGAAGCCCACGGCGGTCGCATAGTTGACCAAGGCGTCACACCACACATAAAAGACGTGTTCTTTGTCCCATGGGACGGGAACACCCCAAGTCATCGAGGTCCTGGTGATCGAGATATCCTCAAGGCCCCCCTTGATAAAGCCCAAGGCCTCGTTCCTCTTCGATTCGGGAATGGCAACGTTGGGATTTGCCTCATACCAAGCTAGCAGGTCATTTTGCAGGCGACTGAGGGCGAAGAAGTAGTTGGCCTCTTCCATCTCGGTGACCTTTATGAGGTGAGTTGGACAGAGATCGCCCTCCAAAAGTTCGGATCTTTGGTAGTACGCCTCGCAGGCCACACAGTAGAGACCTTTATAGAGATCTTTATAGATGTAGCCGTTGTCATAAATAGCCTGGAGAAAGGCCGAAACGGTCTTGTAGTGTCGGTCTTCGGTCGTGCGGATGAAGTCGTCGTAGTCAATCCCGAGCTTTTCCCAGGCTTCGACAAAACCGACAGAGACTTGGTCGACCCACTCCTTGGGAGTCAATCCTTCTTCGGCCGCCGACTGAGCCACCTTCAAACCGTGCTCATCCGTGCCTGTCAGAAAGAAGACATCCTCACCCTTCAGTCTGTGCCACCTTGCAAAGGCGTCAGTCGCCACCATGGTATAAGCGTGTCCCAGGTGGGGAACACCGTTTACGTAATAGATTGGAGTGGTTATAAAGAACCGATCCTTAGCATTTTGATTCATATCATGTCCCTGCGTATCCACAAATAGACAGCCTACGACACCGGATGGCTTCCATGGCCAAAACTCGCTTCGATTTGGCCCGAAGCGAGCTGCCAGCCGGCGAATTTACAGCTTCTTCGCTACCAAAATAGACCGATATGAAATGTCTATGCCCAGAACGATAAATTCTAGCTAAAGAGGTCTTAGCAGAGATGTCGTCGTAGTGATCGGCCCACCGACGCCAGAACACAGCGAAATTAGCCGCCATAGCGCTATCGCTTTGACTTCTCCACCTGATAGAGGGCATAAGCATCGTTCTTTGAGATACCGGTCAAGTTCGCAAGGAGGTCTGAGGTCGCCTTGGCTCCTAGATTCAAATCGCTCAAAAGTCCAAAAATTCGGATCAATTCTGGCGGAGATAGCACTTGTTTTGGGAGGGCCGAGATGACCATGACATACTCTCCCCTCGGCAGAGCCACCATCTCAGATTGCTCGATCTCCCCTACGCTTGCCGACAGTGAAGTCTCGTAGAGTTTCGTCAACTCCTTAGCTAGCAGCATCCGATGGTTCTCGCCGTAGATCTCTTTGATGTCGGCCACACTTTGGGCTATCCGATGGGGAGCTTCGAAGGCGACTGTAGCTATCTGTGAGTCCCTAAACGCCTTGAGAGACTCTCGCCGTTTCGAGGCGACTTTGTCCAAGAAGCCAACGAAGCGAAAATCGTCGACCGGAAAGTCGCACAGCGCTATCGCCGAGGTCAATGCCGATGGACCCGGCACCACCGTCACCTTTGCGCCGACAAGTCGCACCTCTTTGACCACTTCTCCACCCGGGTCGGATACTCCGGGCATTCCAGCGTCTGAAGTCAAGGCGACTACCTGGCCCGAGACTACCCATTCGGCTATACGTCTAGCCTCCACCCGTCTTTCGCCATAGAGCGAAACCGTCTTCTTCCCTTTGATGCCTAAGTGGGAGAGGAGTTTCTTGGCGTTCCTCGTATCTTCTGCCACGAGACAATCGGCCGACATCAGCGTATGCTTCGCCCGCTCGCTGAGGTCGGAAAGATTACCGATCGGAGTCCCGACTAGCACCAAGGAACCCACACGAGGTTCCTCCACAGCATCGCCAGAATGACTAGCAGCGACTCCCAACTCTTCCTCCAAGCGCAAAGTCCAACCGCCTCAAGGCTAGTTGGATGCTGACAAGGCCAAATAGTCAGATGGCGTTACCCGGAAAAGCTTTGGCACGTCCCTTTATCTTGCCAAAGTCGAAGCTCCTACCGACTTTGCAGGTCTATCGCGTCGGCCGAGCCAAATGCTTCCTGTACAACCTCCAGCGTCATATGCGAAGTTCAAGCTGATCCCCGATATGGATCGACCATACTTGGGCGACCCTCTCGTTAGCGAGCAGCAGCCAACTCGACCTGAGCGACGGTGGCGAAACTCGGCCCTTTCGGAGGTGGTGGACACTTATCACCCTCATGGATCGGTCGCAAAACACCGCGACAATTTCACAATGACACCCAAAGGAGTGGGCAATCTTACCATTCGAGCAGGCGACTATCTTTTCGCTGTCCCCAATAGCTGACGGACCAACCAGGGCATAGAAGGCGGAGTGCACCTCGACGCTACCCAGAACGTCAACATCTCGCAATAGCCAAGCCACACGACCCTCCAGCTATATCGGGAACAACTCTGTGAGCGTACACCCAGCTAGCATCGGTCCCCATTCGCAGTTTACTGGCCAATTTGCCCGAACAGCGAAACTAAAGTATCGGCACTAACTAACAACTGCATCGCCACAAGTTTGACAAAGATCCCTAGGCAACAGTGACAAAAACAAGAAATGCTGATCCACATTTTCGCCATCAAAAGTTGGTCGTTGGTCTAATGGAATCGACTATGCTCTTCTGCCTATGTCTAAAAGAACCAATAAGCGCAGGCTACGTACGAAGAAAAAGGCCAACCATGGCAAGAAGCCGAACTGCGGAAAAGGTTAACAAAATATAGCCTTATTGGCCGGGGTCTGATCGTACTCCGATTTACCGATAGGGCTTATTTGGTAGGTATTTGACCACGGGACTCCTTCGGATCCGCCGAAGCTACGGTCTTGTCGCCGAGGTGCTTTGCACACCCAGACCACGTACGGCCTTTTGGGCCAATACGAATTATGGTTGAAGTTCGCGAGAGACGCTGTCCGGCGGTTGGTGAGACAAGCGGCCAACAAGTAACCGTAGCTGCTATGGCTTGAAAAGCATCAGATAAAAGGCCACCACGTAGCCGATGGAGCTGATGCCACCGACGAATACCGCCCTTTTCACCCGTTGGTCCCGTGATCCATCGGCGTAGTTCCCGTCCTTCAATGCAAGGTATATCGACCTTTCCACCGGCCAGACGAAGATTGAAACTATTGCTGCGGTAGCAAACCAGATCCCAATCGCCGAAATAAACCAGACTTGCGAGAAGTCGGACCAGAGTGATCCCGCCCAGGCAACCACAAGGCCAAAGACGGGGACGAAGACGATCATCCGGGATGCCCAGTTAGTTTTGCCGTTGAAATATCTCCCGAGCCCTGGATGGCCGCGGTCTTTTAGATAGAGGTTTGCCATCCAGCTCGTCAGTGAGGTAGAAAAATAGCCGACCATTCCGATGATCACGTGCGCAAGTAGCAAGATGTCATAAATAGGATTCCCAACGCCAAGATTCAAGCTCTGACCAGCCTCTTGATAACATCCACGACGATCCTCCCGGCGGCTATCGCAGTTTCTTCACCCTCATCTCCGGTAAAGGAGAGCCTAAGGGAGGAGCGGGCCTGAGCCTTGGTATAACCCATAGAGACCAGGACGTGGGACGGCTCGAGCGCACCCGAAGCACACGCTGAGCCAGCCGAAGCGCAAAGTCCGGCCTCGTCTAGCAGAAAAAGGAGCTCTTCCGAGTTCGCACCGGGCACGATCATCGAGAGAATGCCTGGCACAGTTTCAGGTCCATCGGCACAGAATATGACGTCATCTTTAACCTCGTCCAGCTGCGAAACTATCGCTTTACGCATCACAGTTGCCTTCTCGTTGTGCTCCTTGATCTCGCTCTGTGCCATCTCGAGCGCCCGCTTGGCGGCTAGCGCTGCGGCCGGGTCTTGAGTACCGCTCCTCAGATCAAACTCCTGACCTCCCCCGACAATGAGGGGTGCTACCCATCCGTCGCCCCTCTTGAGGAGGATCCCAAAGCCCTTTGGTCCTCCGAATTTATGGGCCGCAAGAAATGCACCGTCTACCAGGTGTAAAAGTCCCTTCAGCTCGAGCCAATTTGCTGCTTGCACTGCGTCGACGATCAATTTGGCAGAGGGCGAGTACTTCTTCATTAGGGTCGCCACGTAGTCGATCGGCTGGATAACTCCCGTTTCGTTGTTCACGGCCATCAGAAAGACCATCCCTATACCATTGCGTCGCTCTTTGAAAATCTCCTTGAGGTGCGCTAGGTCGACTTTGCCATCTCGATTTACATTCATCAATAAGGAGTTAGACCTCATCGCTGGGTCAAGCACGCAGTGGTGCTCTATCGGGCTTACGATAACGGCTGTATCTATTGGTGCCGAGGCGACAAAGGTGTTAGCGGACTCGGTGGCTCCAGAGTTAAAGATTATCTGTGAAGGATCAGCCCCTAAAATCGTGGCGACGCTTTCCCTCGCGCCCTCCAATACCGCCTTTGCCCGGGAGCCAAGAAGATGAGATGACGATGGGTTCGCAAAGAATTGGCCTGCAGTATCGCAGTAGGCCGAAATCGCCTCGGGCCGCATGGCAACTGTCGAGGCACAATCGAAATAGATCGATTTCATGACTCTTGTCACCTCCTTATAGTAGAACAAGCACCGAGGATGCTTAGATCTTCATGACATTGTTGTTAAGTTACGAAATCATATGTCGAAACTGTTGTTGAACCGTGTAGGAGATACTAGATGTATCCGCGCAAGATGGGCTATAGTTCCCACTAGCCTGCCCTGACGGCGCGTCATTTTTTAGTCGTATGGAGGGCTCAGGTGCAGTCGATCACTAACCAGCTTAGATTGGATCCGCTCACCGGTAGGTGGGTAGCGGTATCACAGGAGAGAGCCTACCGTCCCTCCGCCTTTCTGAGCCATTCACTTCCGGCTCAGCAGGACCCGTCAAAACCGTGTCCATTCTGCCCCGGCTTCGAGGAGGAGACTCCGCCCGCCTTAGAAACTTACGGACCCAGCGGCAGCTGGACTGTTCGGATAGTGCCCAACCTCTATCCCGCCTTCGCCGGAGACGAGCCGATGGTTACGATAAACAAAGGGCCGATCTTCACCCAAGCTCCGGCCTCTGGGTTGCACGAGGTACTCGTTCTAACACCCGATCATTCAGCAAGCTGGTCCAGTCTCGAAGACACACAGATCGGTACCGTTATGGCGGCGATTAGGGACAGGTTCGACGCTCACTCAAGGTCTAAGGTGATCCGCTATTCCCAGCTGCTCCTTAACTATGGCAGGGAAGCCGGGGCCTCGGTAGAACACCCCCATGGGCAACTCATCGGCATCTCCTTTGTTCCGCATGAAATAGCTGAGGAGATGGCCGGCTTCTCTCGCTTCGTAGGCGGCTGCCTACTTTGTGCGACAACTGAAATCGAAGAGACGGTAAGAGATCGACTAATTGATTCTGATGAGGATTCGATAACTATCTCTCCTTACTGGTCGGCGTCGCCCTATGAGATGCTTATCATTCCGAGGACTCATGGATCTCACCTCCACCTAAGCTCAACATCCGCGCTAAGTTCCGTGGGGAGGGCCGTTAAGGGTGCAATCAATAAGTTAGAGTCCGCCCTTGGCCAGATCTCCTACAACCTCGTTCTCCATTCGGCACCATATAGAAGCTTTGGCAATTTCCACTGGCATATCCATCTGGTTCCCAAGCTAACCACCACTGCGGGATTCGAGCTCGGTACCGGGGTTGCGATCAACGTGGTCTCTCCCGAACAGGCAACTTCTGATCTCACCAAGGGCGAAGCGGCCCAGGAGGCAAGTTAGAAGGTCTTGAGTACCCAAATCAGAATTACCCAGGTGATAAAGTGGCCAAAGGAGCTGGTCTGGAGCTACTTGTCGCACATTGACGACCATGTCGACTGGATGTCTGACGCCGAATCGATCACATTCACCTCGTCTTTGACCTCGGGCATTGGAACGAAATTTGTCTGCCTCACAAGGGTCGGCCCGATTCGACTCAGAGACAGGATGGAAATTACCAACTGGATAGAAGGCTCTGGGATAACAATCCGGCACTCGGGTATCGTCTCTGGCTCGGGAACCTTATCTTTGGATGAGATCGACGAAAAACATACCCTTCTGACCTGGCGGGAGGATCTGAGTTTCCCTGCGATATTTATAACTCCGATCGGCCCATTTGTGGCAAAGGAAGTGCTGGGTCGAATCTGGAAATCCAACCTGAAAAGGTTCAACGAACGGGTAAAAACAGATCCACTCGAACTCAATAGGGCCTAAGGCCCATATTGGTCGAGAGATGGAACCCTCAGACCTTCTAAACCTTATATTTGATAGCCAATGGGGGAGAAGATGGTGAAAAGTTGCCTCACTTCATAGGTGCGTCCGTGATCATATACCGAACGACAAAGGATCGCTTTGAACTTCTAATACTGCACCGCGTCGGGTACCCGAGAGACGACGCCGATTGGGCCTGGACTCCCCCCGGTGGCGGGAGGATCGATGGAGAAAGCCCTCTCGAGTGTGCACTTCGAGAGCTAAAGGAGGAGACCGGGATCGAACTGGACTCCGAAGCTACGCTCACTTCGTTAGTCGACGACTGGTACTTCTTCCAGAAAGAGGTCCAGACAACGAATATCGTTATCGATACAGCCGAGCACGACGACTATAGGTGGATGAGCCTTGAGGAGGCACTGGAGCTGTGCAGTCCCCAAGTTGTCTCTAACGCTCTTGCATCGGCTTACGGTAATGCCACCAAGGACAGATCGATTCTCGAAGGCTTCTACCCACGAGCAGCCTTATTGGATCTCGACGGCACACTCATTAAAAATGACCACACACTGAGCGATCTGACTAAAAAGATGCTGATGATAGCGACCGAAGTGGGTGTTACTCCACTCTTTGTAACAGCGAGGCCGCCTAGGGCGATGTGTGAAATAGTGGACCTCACCTCAATTGCGCCAATATCGGTACTGATGAACGGTGCAATGATCTTCGACTGTAAAAATCGCACAATAGTCGATGAGGAGAAGATCGGAGAGCGGGCTGCATTGGAGGCCGTTTCCAGGCTTAAAAGAGAGATGCCCGGGACTGTTTTCGGCGTCCAGAGAGGCTTTGACCTTCACGTCGAGCCCGGCTATCGTCCTTCATGGCCGTCGCCGGACAATGTAAGTTTCGGTCCAGCAGAAGACTACATTACCCAACCCGTGACCGAAATATTGGCACGCAATCCTGAGATGTCGCCGAAAGAGTTCCTTGCGGAGGTCCGAGCGATCGCCTCAGACCTCGTCGAGGTGACCACTTCGTCCAGAACCGGACTAGTCGAAATGACAAAAAGGGGCGTATCGAAGGGATCCGGAGCGGTACGCCTACTCAAGATGCTCAATATCGACGCAGAAAACGCAGTTGCCTTCGGCGACATGCCTACCGACATCGAAATGGTCTCGCTAGTCGGATTAGGTGTAGCGGTCGCAAATGCTCATCCGGACCTACTCTACGCCTGCGATATCGTGTGTGCATCCAATGAACAAGACGGTCCAGCTTCAATACTTGAGGAGCTGATATCGAAGAGACTTTCCCTGGCGGGCCTTCCGATAGACAAATAGATTCAGAGATAGACGACAGTGTTGCTCGAAGCAGTGAGGGCCTCCCTGCTGGTGGCGTCGCCGACTGGAGTGAAATTTGTCTTCGAAACCGGCAATGAGCTGGACGATCGTCCGCGGCGATCGTCGACTTTCTCCAATGCGACATCACGACCACTTACTCCCCCAGACACTCCAGGTCCCCCTCCAAACGACTGAGGGACCGTTGCCGAATTGATCGTCGAAAAACGGTCTACAGCTAAAGCTTCGAGTCGACTGGTTCGCTTTCGAGGGCGAGTGCAGCGAATAATGGACGCTGTAAATGAGCCTTAGGACATACATTTACCTGTATCGTCGGAAAGAGTTGGCTCCAATGAGATGTCAAGTGTCACCGTTATACGCTGGGCGACTTCAATCTCTGGATGTATGAATGCCGAAGAGTACTCTCGCAGTTCCTCGGGGGTCAATCCGAGAGAAACGCCGAGGGGTCGCCAAGTGTCGCTGATAAGCTGAGCCTGTTGCCGCACAAGAGCGCGACCCTCATCGGCAGAGAGATCGAAAAACTCGGCATTCTCCACAAGGAGCTCGACGGATGCAGTCGGATCCCGTGAGTCGTCTATGGCTGTCTTGAGCTGACCTGCACGCTGAGCGGAACGGTGAGACCACAGGTGCGAGCGAGATGCAGAGCAAGGACCTCCGCCTTCTCGACCGGATGCGTATCGCGCTTTGAGGCGAACTTCGCCAAACTAAGCGATCCATCGGAGTCGATGACCGAACACTTCGGGCGAGCACCGCCGAGAGATATACCTGCATCCAGGAGACGTGCCAAGACGGCGCTATCCGGATCAGCCGCTTCGAATCGATCAATGTCCCGGACAAGCGAATCGAGCTTCAGTATTGGAGGTACCGTAGGACGTCCATCCTCAGATGTTCCGAGAAAGTGAGTACCTTCCGAGAAGCGAAGCCGTAGTGCTCCCATGCGGCTGAAGTCGTCTGCGGAGATGAGGTAGTCGAATTCGTTCAAGACTCCCCGGCGATTCACCCGTGCGTTGGTGTCAAGAAGCCGACGCCCCCAACTGTCGGGCACAGTATCAGACAAAGGAGGCGGCAGGGCGCTTGCGTGAGGGACTCCTTCTGCTGGGCGAAAGTGGTACTGTCCTGCGCTCAGCGGAAGACTCGGGGCGATCGCAAAGCTTCGCGGATGGTTGAGCCAAGACGGCGCGTACTGGAAGGATGAAAAGGATCGTGTGCCTTCAGTCGTGAGCCACAGGGTTCCGACGAGATCACCACTCTTGCCGATGCAAACCTCGAGTGCAATGGGAGCCCCAGCCATCAAAATACCCCGTCGTCGTCCGCATTAGTCGTTTTGTCCATTGCACCCGCTAGAGGCTGCTCACGAGCGGTTCTCACCCGCTTGGGGAGTCCATGAATCCCGAGCACAAGTCCGACGTCGTCTTTAGAGATGTCCATAAGTTGACCTAAGCGACCAGTCTCTTCGAGCACGAGGAGCACCATTGCAAGCGTCCCGAGTGAGACGCTTGGGTGACCGTGCTCCAGTTTTCGCAATGTGGAGACATCGATACCTGCTCCTTCGGCGAGATGCACCTGAGTCATACGCCTGTACCGGCGAGCTATGGAGATATCGTCACCAAGCTTACGAAGTTCTGTACGCGCCTGGAGCGATGGCGTTGGTGATCTCATAACAGGGAGTATAGTCCGCCTTACAGCGTCTAACAAGAGTTTTACGCCCGCTTAGGGGACGGCTTGTGGTCAAGGGTGCATTGTTATGCTTGTACGAAACCGAAAGATCTGATGGTGACGCTCTCGGCCCTAAACGACCGAGAGCGTCAGATAATTTGACGTGCCGCAGAATAGAGAACAACTACTTAGGTCGGGAATGCGTTGATATAGATACGTGATACCAGTATTTATTGACGCTTACAGACCTGCCAGTGAGCAATTACCTGCCCGCGAGGACTCCAAAACAGCGAAGTCCACTCTCCTAAAGGGAGACTCACGGTGATAGCAGTGGGGAGTTGACTAATCCCCGCTGCTATGCTCCAAAAAACTGCGGCTACTCGCCTTTGAACACGGCCTTCCCGGGTCCAGATTCGAAGAACGACTTAACTCCGATTGCAGCGTCTTGCGTAGTGAATACCTCTGCGAAAAGGCGCCTTTCTAGTCCCTGGCCATGTGCCAACGAGTCTGACAAGCCGACATCAATGGCCCTCTTAGCTAGTCCTTGGGCCACAAGAGCGCCTTTGGCGAACTCCGACGCCCATTCGATCGCTTTGGTCAATACCTCCTCTTTGGGCACTACCCGATCAACGAGCCCGATAGAGAGTGCCTCGGCGGCGCCGACCTGGCGTCCCGAAAGGATCAAATCCTTCGCCCTAGAGGCACCAATGAGCCGAGGTAGTCTCTGGGTGCCACCGCCACCAGGAATAATACCCAAAAGGATCTCCGGCTGACCAAATTTAGCATTTTCCGCTGCCAGTCTAAAATCACACGCCAAAGAAAGTTCGCAACCTCCTCCCAGGGCAAATCCGGTGACCGCTGCTATCGTTACCCTAGGGATCTGGGCGATAGCGTCTAGCGTCTCGTGGAACATCCCTCCCACGGTCAGTGCCTCTTTTGGCCCTGCAAACTCAGAGATTTCCGCTCCAGCGGCAAAGAGCCTTTCGCCGCCATAGACAACGACAGCTCCCGGAGGATTTGCGCAGAGCTCTTTGGATGCGTCTCTCAATTCGGAAAGTAGCTCTGCTGATAGGGCGTTCATCTTCGGCCGATCTATCCTCAACACCACGACACCGTTGCCCTGTGGTTCTACTCTGACAAATTGGTTCGACACTTCGACCTCCATCAAGCCCCTTACTAAAAGGGGATATCGTTATCTGAACTAACACACATAGTAGGTGACCAACAGATCCGACCGCATTTTGACCTGGTTGTGCTATGAATTTCGCACTTGGTGTGAGATGAATTCGATCCAGGCGGAAAATACCTCTTCTGCCCTCGATAGAGGGTCCGACATTGTCGGAGAGAATCCCTTTGAGAAGCTTACAAGTTCGAGTTTCGCCAATTCAACTAGCTGTCGAATGGTCTGCTCCTCGTCTCGATTTGTCCGAATCTCCTCAAGTCTTCCAGAGGTCTCCAAGAAGTTGCGGTGTTCGAATATCGCTCGAAAAACCTCGTCGACTCCGCGGTCCAATGACGCCACGGCCTCGAGCACCTTTGGGCGCCAGGCGCCCTTGGGGGCTAGGTCCAGCATCGCCTCGATATCCCTCTTCGTCGCCCTTACGCCTTCGCGGTCTGCCTTATTGATCACAAAAAGATCTGCGATCTCCATCAATCCCGCTTTATTCGCCTGGATTGAGTCCCCCCAGCCGGGATTTATTACCACTACGGTGGTGTCGGCCGCACCGGCTACCTCTACCTCTACCTGACCAACTCCCACGGTCTCAATGAGCACATCTTTAAAGCCGGCTGCGGCCAGTGCCTTTGCGGCTAGCGGAACCGAAGTGGAAAGGCCCCCCAAATGGCCCCTGGTTGCCATAGATCGAATGTAAACCCCGTGATCTGAGGCATGGTCGCCCATGCGGATACGATCTCCCAAAATTGCGCCACCTGAATAGGGCGAGGACGGGTCGACCGCCAGTACCGCAATTTCCGAACCCTGGAGGCGATACCGCCTGATCAGCTTGTCGGTCAATGTGCTCTTGCCGGCGCCGGGAGCCCCGGTAATTCCGACCAGATAGGCCTTGGAATCGGCGCTAAAGACCGCCTTGATCACCTGATTTGTATAGTCCCCATCCCTTTCAATCGCAGAGATTAACTTGGCCAATGCGGCTCTGTTACCAGACTTAGCAAGGTCAAGCAACGATTTGGGGTCCTTCGAGATCGACAACTTCCTTGATTTCCTCTTCCTAAAATTCGCTACGCCAAACCCAAAGCGACACCATGTGATAAGCGGGAAAGGTCTCGCATCTCCAAGCCAGTCCCAGATTTACCTTACTCACGTTCGATTGAGGCACCTAAAGCGCTGAGCTTCTCGTCCAGCCTTTCGTATCCACGATCAATGTGAGCAACCCCGGAGATCTCGCTTTGGCCTTCGGCGGCTAGCGCGGCTATAACCAGAGCGGCCCCGGCCCTAATGTCTGGGGCTTTAATTGGAGCACCAGAAAGTCTATTTACTCCCCTAACGATTACGTGGTGACCTTCCGTTCGGATATCGGCCGCCATCCTACGAAGCTCATCGATATAGCGGAATCTTCCGGAAAAGAGGTTCTCTGTTACTATAGATACTCCGTCAGAGACCGAAAGAACTGCAACTATCATCGGCTTGTAGTCGGTGGCTACACCCGGATAAGGGAGCGTTGCCACGTCGGTCGCCCGAACACTGCCATCTGAACGGACCAGCAGGCCGCTCGAGTTCTCCGTTATGTCGACCCCCATCTTGCGCATCTTTCGGACCAGCATGTCCATATGGTCGTTTCGAGCACCATCGAGCTGGACTTCGCCCCCAAGCACCCCCACGGCACAGATAAAGGTTGCCGCCTCGACTCGATCCGGTATTACCTCATGATCCGCTGGGATCAAACTTTTAGTGCCGATCACCCTAAGGTGGGATGTACCAGCCCCCTCGACTTTCGCCCCCATCTCCTGAAGCATCGTCGCCAGATCGCGTACCTCTGGTTCCCTTGCTGCATTGTCAATGGTTGTAACCGAATCGGCCAGCACCGACGCCATCAGCACGTTGTCGGTAGCGGTATGGGAGGGGAACTCAAGAACAATGTCCTGGCCTATCAACTCCTCACAAACCCCGCTAACGTACCCGTGGCTAACCGAAAAAGTACATCCGAGATGGCTTAGGGCATCAAGATGCATATCGATTGGTCGATGACCGAAGTCGTCGCCACCCGGAAGAGAGACCTGGGCTCTCTTCATCCTGGCCATCAGGGGCCCAAGAACGACAATAGAGGCCCTCATCTTGTCGACGAGTTCGTAGCTAGCGACGGGAATGAGGTCCTTGGTAGCTGGGGTGCAAATTGAAAGGGTGTTTGGGGTCTTCCAGGTCACCCTGGAACCCATAGACGAAAGCAGTTCAGACATGATAGCCACGTCGGTAATCTCCGGGACGTTTCGAATAAGGTGTTCACCCTCACATAGCAAGGTGGCGGCCATTAGCTTCAAGACCGAATTCTTTGCTCCCTGGATTTTTACCGTTCCATACAGGGGTCCACTCTGGGAGACAATTAGCTTCGTGGACTCCAAAACTTCTCCTATCCGAGGGTGTGTTATAGGAAAACTCGACCCTGCGACCATCCTCATAGACGGGCCTATCCCGCTAATAGAACTAGCCTTGTGCTAGAGATTATAGCCCTAACACTAGGCAGAGATCTGGCCGACGGTCCATCGCCGTTATACCCTGAGTCGAGTCCTGGGTGGTTATCTGTAGCCTTCGTGCTTAGTCAAGACACAAAGACTGGCCTTGAGCAGTAGTAGCAGATCCACGATCTCCGAGTTCGAACCGAATGCGGTAAGTGGGAGGCTAAATAACCCCTCGAACAGCGAAGACAGTTCGGCCAGACAGATCGCGATCTCCCGCCGAGAGTCTGCTGTTCGGCCACGGAGGTGCGAAGGGGTTTCAAAGCTTTTAAGCCTGACCAAGTTCACTTCCAACAAAAGCTGCGCAACCTCTCGCAAGGTAACTGTGAGTGACTCGAGATCTGGCCAATGGACGACTCGTCTTTCCGGCAAATCTCCCTCAAAAGGGAAGTTCTGCTTCAACACGATTGAGATTTGCTCAACCCTGCTTAGCAGCGTTTCGGGTTCAAAAGAGCCAGCCAGTTGATAAAGGACCGCCTCTAAGTGGATTTTATCTTCGCCACCGTCTTTTCGATAGTGACTTGGCACATCCTCAGACGGAGCGGAGGTTTCTTCGGCTTCATGCAATGGGTCTCGGACTCCAACAGACATTGAATATCTTGACTTAGCAATCGGGAGGAACCATCAGGTTACTCAGCGGGACCAGCGAAATATCCGCACGCTGCACAGTGGCTGGTTTTGTAATCTGGTCATTTGATTTCTCATCAAATAAGGGTGTCCCCGGCGTCACTGTACCACAGGCAATCTCTTGGCTTCGTTTCACCCTCCATAGACAATATTAATTAGTGCTTATTCACCGTCTCTCGTAAGTTAGTGCTTGAGAATCAGCGAGAAAAAGGACCGTTAGCTTCGCTCTTCAGAAACTCTTGTCCTAGAGGGACATCTACCAGAAAATGACAAAACGAACCTTCAACTTAGAGCAACTCGTCCTCGTGGGTAGCCAGCCGATCCGGAAGCTTTCCGATCAGTTTGTCAAAGTATCGCTCTTCAAAGCGGTGGGTGCTCTCGGCCAAACGGACAATATCGGTGACCGGATAGAGAACTA
>JABEUM010000109.1 GCA_013044475.1 Acidimicrobiaceae bacterium
GATTGATTCACTCCTTTTGAGATTCCAGGCTTTATTAGCCGGTAACCCACCGCCGTGGCTTCGAAGGCTATTGGCTACCGAAGCAGAGGCCTTCTGATGAAGGAAGGCGTAGGCGTCACGAGCAGCCAGATCGAATGTGGGGCTGCACAACGCCCGGCAGGGTGCGTGGTCGAGGAGGAAACGGGAGATTTCCAAATCCCAAGCGAACAGCGGCAGTCAATTTCGAAGTGCGTTAGTGCCGAAGATTTCTTCGATTTCTTCCGACTTCCCTATGACGACTCTGTTGTCGCCGTAAATCGGCTGCACATCCTTCGTCGCTTTGGAGAGCGATTAATCGGTATCGACTCTGAGTTCGAGACGGTCGGTTCCGATAGTGAGTCCGCTACCCGCTTTGGCAGACTTCGCGAAGCGTTGGTCGAGTCATACGACGAGTTTTTAGTGGGCGGTGCTCTTGATTACCGGGTGTTTCGGGTCCTGCAAGTCGCCGGAGAAGGCGTTCGAATACCTCTCGGGGAAACTAGGGGGCGTGTCAAATCATGAACAGGCCATTTGAACTTGGTGAAGACGTCGTGGCAAGGTGCCCTCTTCGTAATGACGGCACATACCCCGATCCCGAGCTGCCGGTAGGAAGCGTACTGGTTGAAAAAGGCGCTCGGGGCACGGTCTCAAGCGTGGGATCCTTTTTAATAGATCGCGTTGTCTACGCGGTCAGCTTTGAGAACGGGCGGCTTGTTGGATGCCTCTCACACGAGTTAGAACCTGATGAAGTGTCACTAAACGGCAAGGAGAGTTGATATGTCCAGTAGCGGTATAAACGTGGCACAAGAAGTCGAGCTGGGGATTCCTAGTCGCAAGGCTGGCGGTGGTTGTGGAGTGAATACGAACGTCGGTTGCGGGTCGAAAGTGATGCCGCTCGATCCGTCGGTGCGTGAAAAGGTTGCGAATCACCCCTGCTACAGTCAGGAGGCACACCAATATTACGCTCGAATGCACGTAGCTGTGGCTCCAGGATGCAATATCCAGTGCAACTTCTGCAATCGAAAGTTTGACTGCAGTAATGAAAGTCGTCCCGGAGTGACCAGCCGCCTTCTCTCTCCTGAAGAGGCTGCTAATAAAGTTAGATATGTGGCAAATCGAGTGCCACAATTGAGCGTCGTAGGAATCGCGGGACCTGGCGATCCACTTGCAAACTCCGACCGAACCTTTCGAACCCTAGGGCTAATTGCCGAGCAAACGCCTGACCTGCGTCTCTGTCTCTCCACCAATGGACTCGCATTACCCGACCATATAGATCGCATAGTGGACAGTGGGGTGGATCACGTTACCGTCACCATTAATATGGTCGATCCCGAAGTAGGAGAACGGATCTATCCCTGGGTCTATTTCGAGGGCAAGAGGCGAAGCGGTAAAGAAGCGGCACAGATATTATCTGAGCGGCAATTGGAAGGTTTGGCAAGCCTCGTCTCGAAAGGGATACTTTGTAAAGTCAACTCCGTAATGATCCCAGGAGTCAACGATGAGCATTTGGTGGAGGTTTCACGCGTGGTACGCTCTATGGGCGTTTTCTTGCACAATGTGATGCCCTTGGTTTCCTCACCCGAACACGGAACCTATTTCGGTCTAAATGGATACCGTGGACCCTCGCCACAAGAGCTAGCGATACTGCAAGACAGGTGTTCTTCAGGAGATGGTCAGATGAAAGTCATGCGTCATTGCAGACAGTGCAGGGCGGACGCAGTCGGCATGCTCGGTGAGGATCGTAGCGAGGAGTTTTCTGGAGATGAAGCTCTTCTGGCGCCCGAGGCCTACGATGCCGATGAGCGCAGGGCATTGCATCAAGAGATAGAGAGGGGCAGGGAAGAGCTGCGTGCTCAGCGAGAAAGCCTCCGAATTGACTTAGGTACTGGGTATCGCCCAAATTCGACAGTTCTGGTTGCTGTTGCCACCAAGGGGAGCGGCTTGGTGAATCAACACTTTGGTCAGGCCAGGGAGTTTTGGATTTACGAAGCAGGTGAGCGTTGGGCACGATTTATACAAACTAGAAGCGTGGACCGATACTGCTTTGGCCCCGAAACTTGTAACGATGACAGTTCTCCGCTTGATCGATCCATAAGTTTGCTCAGAGATTGCGCAGCAGTAATCTGTTCCAAAATTGGCGAGGAGCCGCGTCGGGCCTTGGCATTGGCGGGAATCGAGGCAATCGAAGCCTATGACCTTATAGAAAAGACCGTAGCAGAGGTCGGCGAGGCGATAGCATCCACCAACGGTGACAGGGCGGCGGTTTGAAAGCGAGAATTTCTAATTACACCCGGCCGGCTGATTCCTACCCTGGGATATTAGGTCGCTTTGAGCGTCAAATCGGCGTCGAAGGCTTTGGTGCGGAGTCCCAACTTACGCTAGGAAGATCCACGGCCCTTGTAGCAGGAATCGACGGATTAGGCGGAACGGCCGCCTTGTACCTGGGAGCCGCAGGAATCGGTCGACTAATACTGTGTCATCCCGGGGTGGCAGAAGAGCCGGATCTAAATAGGCAGATTTTACTAACGGCTGACCAGATTGGCGAGCCTCGAGTCTTCAATGCCGCAGAAGCGATTTCACTTCGTTACCCAGACGTCGAAGTCATTGCCATTGATGCCGGTGTCGCTAGCCCAGCTGTCTCTCGTTGGCTGGTTAATTCGGATGTTGTCTTGGACTGTCGCCATAACTTCGTAGAACGGCTAGAGCTCAATCGGATGTGCATCAGCGCCGGAATACCTCTTGTCGAGGCTGCGATGGACGCAGCATGGGGATACGTTACGGTGATACGCGGCGGTGTCACTCCCTGTTTGGAATGTATTGTCGGGCCGGGAGATCCCGGCTGGGACCCACTGGGATTCCCAGTGATAGGTGTAGCCGCCGGCACTATCGGCTGCCTCGCGGCTGCAGAAGCAATTAAAGTTCTCACCAACTGGGGTATCACTCTCGAAAGCACAATGTTCACCCTCGATCTCGCTGACATGGAAAGCCGTCGGTTCAAACTTTCTCGTGACGCTTCCTGCCCCACTTGCTCACATCTTATGCCAGCAGGTTTGGGCGACTTTGACCGTGAAGGACGGTCAGCTTGAGTTATCAGCGGGCGAGATCGCAGGCAAATCCATTTGGGTCCGTGGCTGAGTAGCAATTGTTATCCGTTAATCGCGCTTAATAAAAGGAGAAGTTTCATTGTCATCTGCTGATTTCAATCAGTCCCCTACGACGACAGAACTGTCAAGCGGTGGGTTTGGAGGCACAGATCTAGCTGAACGGCTTAGTCGGCTCTCCGGCGCCCGAATCAGGGAATCCAAACCCAGGCCTATGTGGCAAAATGCCCGAGTCGTGAAGCTAACCGAGGAGACCGCCGAGACTACCTCAATACAGTTTGAGCCCGAGCACCCATCGGAGTTCTTACCCGGGCAGTACTACAACGTTCGTATTTCCGTTCCAGGCAGACCGCGCCCGATACAAAGGGCCTACTCTATCGGATCATCTCCGTTTCCGGATGCCTCCAGATTCGAGATCACCGTTAGAGCGGTTCCGGGTGGCCTGGTGTCTCCGCGACTTACTAGGGACTTACGAGTCGGTGATGTTGTGGAGGTAAGGGGCCCGCACGGCAATTTCACTTGGACCGAAAAGGACGACGGCCCAGTTCTTCTGATAGCAGCCGGCAGCGGAGTGGTTCCTTTCATGTCCATGATTAGATACGCCGCCATCAGGGAACTTAGCTTTCCGATGCTGTTGCTTTTCTCGTCAAAGACCGGAGATTTAGTCATCTATGCTGATGAACTGGCTGGCCTTCAAAGGGAACACAGTTGGCTTAGAGTGGTACACACCTTTACCCGCTCTCCGGGACACCCCGGATCTCGCTATCACCGCCGCATTGACGCTGAGATGGTGCAAGAGTGCCTGAATGAACTTTCTGGAAACCCTACAAAGGCAATCGGCTACGTTTGCGGCTCGCCAGACCTGGTGGATATGGCGCAAGCCACCCTATTGGCCGCCGGGTTACGAGAGGATCGAGTGCGAGTCGAGAAGTATGACTGAAGATTTCTGAGGCCCGAATGGCAAACTCGGCAAGCTTGCATCGTTGGCGAAATGGCTCGTTGTATTCTCCCAGGTCATACCTAGCTCGTTATTAACTGAAATCGACTAAGACTTGGGTCGTTTCACCAGCGTGTCGATCTTGGCCTTGCGCCTTATCAACAGTTTCAAACAGATACTGGCTGGGGGTCATTTCATTGCCTTCGTACTCGTTGACGCGATGAATTGTGCGGTTAGGATTTGAGGTAGATGAAGACCTACCTCGATCAAATCGTGCAGTGGCATCGCGCGAGAGCAGAGAATGATAAGCGGAACTTCGCAGACCTGAGCAGAATGACCTTGGATCTCCCACCAACTAGGTCTCTATCGAAAGCACTTGTCGCGGAGCACGGTGTTTCAATAATCGCCGAGGTTAAGCGCAAGTCTCCCTCGAAAGGCCAGTTGGCTCCTAACTTGTCCGTCGCCGACCAGGTTAGGAGCTACGTCCAAGGTGGGGCGAAGGCAATATCGATCTTGACAGATCGTGAGTTCTTCGCTGGCTCGCTGGATGACATAACCCTGGCAAGAAGCGTCACGAACCTCCCCATTCTACGCAAGGACTTTACGGTATCAGAACTCGATGTCCTCGATGCGAGGCTCATTGGAGCGGACGCAATCCTCCTTATCGCTTCGGCGCTTACTCCGGACGAAGTTCGCCGCTTTTCTGAAGCCGCCCACGGTGTTGGACTTGAAGTCCTATTAGAGATACATGATTCTGACGAGTTGGCACTGCTGGAGGATTCAGTCGTGGAGGTCGTCGGTATTAATCAACGAGACTTGGCGACCTTTATGGTGGACACCTCTAGGGCGATACGGCTCAGTGGCGAAATTCCGGCAGGTTTGGTAAAGATAGCCGAGTCTGGAGTGAGCGATCCAGATCAGTTAAGGATATTGTCGAGCGCCGGGTTCGACGGCGCTCTTGTCGGAGAGGCCTTGGTGCGGTCGGAACTTCCCGAGCAGCTACTGCGCGCATTTATAGCAGCAGGAAAAGGCTCCTGATGTCTGTGTTCGTCAAGATATGCGGTATCACCAACGAGTCAGATGCTCTGCTAGCGGTGGCGCTCGGAGCCGATGCCCTCGGCTTTATCTTTGCGCCATCAAAAAGACAGGTTAATGAGCGCATCGTGTCCGAGATCGTTCACCAGCTACCAGCATCGGTCTTGACATTTGGAGTATTTGTCAATGAAAGACCCGAAGAAGTCGCAAAGCTAGTGAACAGGATTGGACTCAGTGGAGCGCAACTGCACGGCAACGAGGGACCAACGGCAACGAACTTTGTCTCTGACCGGGTTCGCTATGTGATAAAAAGTTTTCCCGCTGGCCACTCTCAGCTAAGTAACCTAAATGCCTATCGAATCTGGGCGACTTTGGTTGATAGCTCAAATCCCGGATCTGGCTCTATCTTTGACTGGTCGTTGGTTGAGGGGATGTCGCCAGACCGGCGTATGCTGCTAGCAGGTGGACTCAATGCCGAAAATGTGGCCGTTGGAATTGAAAGGGTTCGACCTTTTGGTGTCGACGTAGCTACTGGAGTGGAGGCCAGTCCAGGTAGAAAAGACCCGGCTAAATTGAGGGCTTTTATCAAAAACGCAAAAGCCGTCGAATTTGTTGAACAGGATTTCGGTCACCACGATGGCGCTTTAACAGAAGATACGCCCTACAACTGGGAGGAGTCGGATTGAACGTAATGGGTAGGCCAACATCGAGGGGTCGTTTTGGAGAGTTTGGAGGCGTTTACGTTCCCGAATCGCTGATAGCGGCGTGCTCAGAGTTGGAGGAGGCTTTCGAATCCTCGTGGATCGACCCAGAGTTTCGAGCCGAGTATTATCGGATTCTTTCAAACTATGCCGGAAGGCCCACACCTCTGACCTTCGTCAAAAGGCTCTCGGAGAAGCTGGGAGTAGAGATCTATCTAAAACGAGAAGATCTCAATCACACTGGATCGCACAAGATTAACAACGTGATTGGACAGGCACTTCTAACCAAGAGGATGGGAAAGAAACGGATAATTGCCGAAACAGGAGCGGGACAGCACGGTGTTGCCACCGCTACTGCAGCGGCGCTGTTCGGACTCGACGCAACCGTTTTCATGGGTGAGGTCGACGTAAAGAGGCAGGAACTCAACGTTTTCCGGATGAAACTTCTTGGGACTGAAGTGGTTCCGGTATCTTCAGGTTCAAAGACTCTTAAAGACGCAATAAACGAGGCAATGCGCGACTGGGTCGCTAATGTCCAATCTACCCACTATTGCATAGGGTCCGTAATGGGGCCACATCCATATCCATATATGGTTCGAGAGTTTCAGAGAATCATTGGGGATGAGGCGCAGGCACAGTTCGACGAGGAGATCGGTGGAGACCCGGACTTTGTGGTGGCCTGCGTCGGGGGTGGTTCGAATGCCGCAGGTACCTTCGCCGGTTTCGCCTCGAAGGAAAATACCAGGCTTGTTGGAGTTGAGCCTTCTGGGGGCGCTGCAATCGGCAGAGGCTCGCCAGGGATAGTGCACGGGATGAGAACAATGCTTCTGCAAGATGAGTTTGGACAAGTCAGCGAGGCGCAATCTGTGTCCGCAGGCCTTGACTACCCAGGCGTAGGCCCCGAGCATTCATTTTTACACTCGATCGGAAGGTCTGAGTACTACCAGGTCGACGACGATGAAGTCCTCGAAGCGACGATGGTCCTATCGCAGTCTGAGGGGATAATCCCAGCATTAGAGCCAGCGCACGCCGTAGCGTGGGTTTTGAGGGAGGCAGGAAAGATCATCCCCCTCGGGTCGAAGGTAGTTGTCACCATGTCCGGCAGAGGCGACAAAGACGCAAGTGTAGTTGCTGAATTATTGAAGGACAGGTTGGCGTGACCCTTTCGTTATCCTCTCATTTGAATCCGAAGAAGAACCAGTCAAAGAAGATACTTGTACCCTATATCACCGGTGGCCTCGGCGATAATTGGCTAGAGGTCTTGGAGGCGGTGATAGCGGCCGGAGCCGACGCCGTTGAGGTAGGAATCCCGTTCTCGGACCCAATTATGGACGGCCCAGTGATCCAAGAAGCATCTCAGAAGGCGATCGAGTCGGGAGCTACACCTTCGAGCATCCTTGGCGCCTTGGCTAAGCAGAGCTTCGGTGCCCCGTTAGCCGTTATGACCTATTTCAACATCGTTCATCATGCCGGCTTGCAGCGTTTTGCGGGCTGGCTAGACGAGGCCAAAGTTGGTGGAGTAGTGCTACCTGACCTTCCTATCGAAGAGATGGGGGACTGGAGAACTGTTGCTAAATCCCACAAGATCGAGACGGTTCAGCTGGTAGCACCTACCACTCCGGATTCTCGAGCGAGGATGCTCTGCGAAGAAGCAGAAGGCTTCGTTTACGCGGTAGGAACAATGGGTGTGACCGGAGTACGCAGCGCGCTATCCGACTCTGCGACACTGATTGGTAGTCGTCTTGCAGGTTTTTCCGACAAACCAGTACTGATTGGTATTGGGGTTTCAAATGCTCAGCAGGCGCAGCAGGCTGCGAAGTCAGCTGACGGGGTCATAGTCGGGTCGGCACTTGTCAGGCGGCTATTGGCTGGAGAAGGTCCTGATGGAGCCTTTAAGTTTGTTTCAGAGCTACGCCATGCCCTCGATGAACTCTCAGATTAAGGCATCGGATTCGTGCCAACTTTGCGAAGCAGCAAAAGTAACGGTGCGGTTTTACGAGGATGAAGAGTGCTGGATAGCGGAGTGCGAATCTTGCGGGGTACCTATGGTGGTTTGGAAGCGCCATGGTCAAAATCCACCCGACGCTACGGTGAAATCGATGCTGGCCAAATTGAGGCTAGTTGGGAATGAGTATTTCAGCGGGGGAGAGTTTTTCATTGACCAAAAGATGAGGCAGATCCCAGACCATTTTCACGCGCATGCTCGAGTTGTGCCATCATGGCTCAGAGAGCTGAAGACCAAATCTAATTGATTAGGCCGAAGTCATGTCTCGATGAACGGCATTCGCATGGTCGCTCGAGCCGAGGATGGACGTTCGCGTTGAAACTGTCTGGGTTCCAACGGGTCTGGTGACAACTTTGTCTGACCGAGGCGCACTCCAGCGCCTCTAACCTCGACATCCACGTCATGGTTGCGAAGGCGCACCGTTTATGGAGCCGGAGTCTGCCGTGTTTGCCTGCTAAGTCCGCTTCGCTGGTGACGACGTCGCAGATTGCGACCCGTCTGAACCGCATCACCGCGTGTCGTCGGGCCGCCCGACCCATGTCGTAGGAGCGAAACGCCCTTGACCTTCACACCTAGTTCACACAAAGAGTCAACCTTGGCGTGCGCTATCAGTCAACCTGAGGAAATTACGGGTATGGCCGACTGGGTGCGCAAATGCTATTCACATGACATTCTAAAATGCGCCTTCAGTGACGCTAATCGCGCCTCACAGAATCAATGAAAGCTTCGCTCAACACGGAGCACCCGAGAGAAGCTACGATCTGGACTTTTAGATGCGGCAATGCGTGTTCTAAGTACCGATAAGACACTGAAGTCAAAGACATCTGCGTCGATCGCAAGACCACATGCGACCTTCCAACGCAGATCGTA
>JABEUM010000110.1 GCA_013044475.1 Acidimicrobiaceae bacterium
CTATAGCGACCCGGTTAGGGCCTGGGCGTGTGCGGCCGCACCGATTAGAGATCCAGATTCAAATCTGTTGCTCGGCAGCATCGATTTGACCGGTAACGAGATGGTGGAGAGCCCGTACTGCTTAGCTCTGGTAAAGGCGGCTTCGGCCGCGTGTCAAGCCGAAATCAAGTCTAAAAGAAATCTCCTCGCATCGAGGTTCGCATCTATGGTTCAGCGGGCGGACCGAAAGGTGGGATCGGCACTTTTGGATCGCTATGGCGTGGTCATTTCTACGTCTCCCGAAGGCTGGATTTCGGGGAGAATAGAACTCGACACTACTCGCATGAGCGCCACTTTGTCCGGTGGGTATGAGGTTCCTGTCGAAAGGTTAACTGGTAATGAGGGGTATTTGCTGCGAGCGGACCTCTCTTTTGGTTCTGACCCCGAAGTCCGAATTGAGACGCTGGGCCGGAAAGAAGCGGTAGTTCGCTTGATGGGACAGGAGATAAAGCTCTCCTGTCGGCAGAGCGAGATAGCGGTGATCTTGGCGCTAAACCCCACTGGGGTCACGGCGGAGCAGGTGGCGGTATTTCTTTACGGAAATGAAGTAAGCCCCGTAACCGTCCGGGCGGAAATGTCGCGCCTGAGGAAGCTTCTTGGGCCAAAAGTAGTGGGTTCTAAGCCGTATAGGTTCTTGTAGCCAGTGTGCTTTGATTTCGAGTCTGTCAGAGCGCAGCTGAGTCAAGGGAGAGTTGCGGAAGCGATCCGAAGCTATGTCGGACCGGTACTAGGAAATTCTGACTCGCCATGCATCTCCGAAGAGAGGATGAACCTTGAATGGGAGTTGAGGGCGGCGGTGCTCAACCAAGGTGACTTGGTGAGCCTTGATCGTTGGGCCAACGAACCGTGGGCTCGCTATGACGTAGAGGTGTTCCAGCGTATCGCGGACCTCTACCCGCGTGGCGATTCGAAGCGTGCGACCGCACTGGCACGAGTTGATCTGATCCGCAGAACATACCAGCGGAACTGATTTAGTCGCTTAGACCCTCCAACTCGTCTTCGCTAAGCAGACGTGATCTGATTAGGAATCGAACTCCCAAAGGTGCTTCTAATGAGAAGCCTGCGCCTCGACCTTCGACGACATCGACCGTTAGATGCGTGTGTTTCCAGTATTCAAACTGTGACCTCGACATCCACATTGCTATGTAGCGCCCGTCTCCAAGATCGAGATCGCCGAGTTTGATGTCTGAGTCACCAAGGATAAACTCGCCCTCCAAGAAGCACATTGGTGAGCTTCCGTCGCAGCAACCACCCGATTGATGGATCTTCAGAGGACCGTTAGCGTCATAGAGGCGACGGAATACCTCCGCCGCCTCTATGCTGACCGCCACTCTGGACGGACTGGCCAATTTAGAAGAAACCAAGCTTATTTGGAGAGTAGCTGACCAGCATGTTCTTCGTCTGCTGGTAGTGATCTAGCATCATCTTGTGGGTTTCACGCCCGATTCCCGACTGCTTGTAGCCTCCAAATGCTGCGTGAGCAGGATAGGAGTGGTAGTTGTTGATCCAAACTCTTCCGGCTTGGATCCCACGACCTAGTCGGTATGCGGTATTGATGTCACGAGTCCAGACTCCCGACCCCAGCCCGTAGAGGGTGTCGTTCGCAATGGAGAGGGCGTCATCGTAATCCTTGAACTGGGTTACCGAAACAACAGGTCCGAAGATCTCCTCCTGGAAGACTCTCATCTTGTTGTTGCCGTAAAAGACCGTTGGTGTGACGTAGTATCCTTCGGCAAGGTCTCCTTTTAGCTCACAGCGCCCGCCGCCGGTAAGCACTTGGGCACCCTCGGCCTTCCCGATCTCTATGTAAGAAAGGATCTTCTCCATCTGGTCGTTGCTGGCTTGCGCACCGATCATGGTCTCGGTATCGAGCGGGTTTCCCTGCTTTACTGCCTTGGTACGCTCTAAAGCGTCGGCGATGAAGGAGTCATAGATCGAGGACTGAATTAGCGCGCGAGATGGACAGGTGCAAACTTCACCTTGGTTGAGGGCGAACATTGTGAATCCTTCGAGGGCCTTGTCGTAAAAGGAGTCGCGTGCACTGGCTACATCCTCGAAGAAGATGTTGGGGCTCTTTCCTCCGAGTTCCAAGGTGACCGGGATGATGTTCTGGCTTGCGTACTGCATGATCAGCCTGCCAGTAGTCGTTTCGCCGGTGAATGCCACCTTTGCGATCCTCGGGTTTGAAGCGAGTGGTTTTCCGGCCTCGAGTCCGAATCCATTGACGATATTTAGTACTCCTGCGGGCAGGATGTCGCCGAGAAGTTCGATTAGCACCAGGATCGAGACGGGAGTCTGCTCAGCGGGCTTCAGCACGATAGCGTTCCCTGCGGCGAGTGCCGGGGCGATCTTCCATGCGGCCATGAGGATTGGGAAGTTCCACGGTATGATTTGGGCGACTACTCCCAGTGGCTCGTGGAAGTGGTAGGCGACCGTGTCGTCGTCAAGTTCGCCGAGTGTCCCGTCTTGGGCGCGCACTGCTCCAGAGAAGTACCTGAAGTGATCTATCGCGAGTGGGATGTCGGCTGCGAGGGTCTCTCGAACCGGCTTACCATTATCCCAAGTCTCCGCTACTGCGATCAACTCTAAATTGGCTTCCATTCGGTCGGCGATCCGATTTAGGATGTTTGCCCTTTCGGCGACGGACGTCTTTGACCAGCCAATAAATGCACGATGAGCAGTCTCTATCGCCAATTCAATATCGTCGGAGTTACTCCTGGCGACCTCGCAGAATGGCTTGCCGTTTACCGGGGAGACATTTTCGAAGTAATTGCCCGCTTTTGGAGCGACCCATTCTCCGCCGATCCAGTTTTCGTACCTCGACTTAAAGTTGACTATGCTCCCCGGAGTACCGGGTGCGGCGTATGCCGACATTTTGCCTCCATATTTTCTCCAGCCCCAGACGGTGGCGAAGGTAAGTACCACAGCGAAAATATGGTTTCCCACGTTGCAAATGGGTTGCATCAAGTGGCATCTAGCGAGATATCTTGCATTAAAGGGTGGCGATCTGCCGTGAGTTCGCTGATTCCGTGCGGCCGATTTCAGGGCAAAGTGAGTGTTCGTCCACTTCGGCGAAGACTCGAACGAGATCACATTTGAATAGGCCTGGGACGATCGCTGATCACGGCTGTCTCTTTTTAGGGGTTCGCTTGACTCGTTCGCTTGGCTGGAGTAGTGAGCAATGGCTGGAATCTATTAAGCACAGAGGTCGACCGGGACCTTTCTTCC
>JABEUM010000111.1 GCA_013044475.1 Acidimicrobiaceae bacterium
ATGGCGGTTCTAGCCAAGTGCGCTAAGCCGGCCCTCCTACCGCAGCGAAGCCCGAAGCGTACCGATAAGCCCAGGAGTTAGCTTCTTTGGCAGTGTTAGGTCGTCCTCGTCGAGCTCTATGCCGGCTAACTCCGCGGCCCTTAGCGTGCTTGCCCTGTGATCCATATTGTAGAACTGGCCCCTGTTTCAGGCGCTTGTTCCAGCCCATATTTCCTGCTTGTGCCGGATTGCGGGACGCCAGGAACGCCCGAGCTCTCAAGCATCCAGTTCTCCTCAAACGCCCTTCTGATCCATCCACCACGAGATCGTCTTGCTGAACCTGAAGCCTGGTAGACCTCTACCAGCCTCCCAACCCCTACGGTAGCTAACCAGCGCTGTACGTTAGATCTACCACAGAGGCGGTTGAGCTCTCTGGTTTCGGCCCTGTCCATTTGGCGCAGTCCATCTCGCTGTCGGTCGCATAGTTCGGCTCTAAAACAGGCTCAGAATCTCCTCTGTCATCATTTCTAATCGGTGCTGGGGGGTCTTGAACCTGGCACGATTCTCTTTTCGACCCAGCTTTGCACCCTTGTGAATCTTTCCATTGGCACGAATGTCAAAGCACTGGCTTAAGGTTGATTAAAAATGTTGTGTGTTCCGACTCTTCGCCAAATGATATGCACATCATTGTCACGCAGTGGTTCGCCGTACTCGAACGTCGCTCTCCCGTCTCCTGACCAAGTCATCTCGAAAATACCGGGCTTGTCTTGGACGCCCTTGACTCTTAGACTTTTTCGAAACGGGTTTTTCTGGCTCAGGTCAGTTACGAACTCATTAACCGCGGCCAAAAACTCAGTCTGCTCGACCGGAGAAAGGTGTTTATAGTCGAGCCAAAACCGCGCCAGCCAAGCATAGGTGGGCACGATCTCTTATTTCGCTCCTCGCCGGAGGGCGGCAAGAAACTCGTCGCCGGAATCGAATACCTCTATCCTTCCAGCCGCGAGATCTTCATCAGCCTCACGTTCCCCATTCTGCCACTCAGCAGACCAGAACCATCTCTGTGTAGCATCAATAACCTTTTTCGGGCGAAGCAATATACCCTCATCGGTAAGTTCTGCCTCAAACAGATCGCCCTCAACAAGATGGGCAGCCTTGCGAATTTCGTCCGGCAACGTTAATTGGCCTTTTGCTCGCAATGTCATACGTGCCATGTAAATATCTTACTATCGGAATATCCCATTTTCTTATAGATAGCAAGAACGCATCTTCAACAAACTCTTGCTTGACACTTGTCTGCTGATAACCGTTGGCCTTTCTAGAAAGCGGGACCAAAACTGTTGCCATACAAACAGCCTTTTTGAGGGGGTTTGCGACTGAGTGGTCGATTAAAAGCCCTAAGTTGGGGGCTGTTGTTGGACCTCGCATCAAAGGAGTGGTCCACCGATCCCGACGCTGATTGGCTGACGAAGCCCAGTGAAGATACACCCAAGCACCGAGTTCGGAGGCAGCATCGCCCGTCGCAGCGGCCATTGGAGCGGTTAAAGGTGCGGCGCAAGCGGTTCCTCAAGTCCGACAGAGGTGCTCGTCAGGAACCACTACATCCATCGTCTGCGGCCCGAAATACAGCATGATTGTGGGAGACAACGTTGCTAAGGGTGAGAGACTCGGTCATTAGTGCCAAGAGCGTCAAACCAGATAGGCATAGTACAAGGGACTTACCACATATGGTAAGCTCTAGTTCATGAAACCCTCGGATAAACCAACACGGACGAGAGCTGCTGCGGGGCATCTACTGCAGCAGGCGCTGAGACGCTCTGGGATGACGGCGCGCGAGGCCGCTTCGCTTTCAGGAATCAACGAGGGCAGGATAAGCGACTACATAAGCGGACGGCACGACCCGAGTGTAGGCCAATTATTTAGGGTACTGCGAGCGATGAACTGCACCATGGAGGTAGTTTACGTCGAGCCAGCATGTGATGATAATGGTTTGATGCTGGGGCGCCTGCTCGATCTTGCCGACGCAATCTCCGTGGGAGCAGCGGAGAGGAAGTTCGACGACAGACTTCCGAGTTTTCTAGAGCTGGTGCATGGTGCCGACACCTAATAAGAGACCGTCGCTGGTAGGACTAGTCATCGCTTTGAACGATAGCCTAAGTGAAGCGGGGGTGGGGCACGGTTTCGGCGGGGCGCTTGCGTTGGCGTATTATACCTCTCAGCCGCGAACCACAAGCGACATTGACATAAACATCGCTGCGTCCGTCGAGATGGTCGCAGAGGTGTTCAAAGTACTACCCCACGCCATCTCGTGGGACACAGCTTCAATTGCTCAGTGCAAGAGGGACGGACAAATCAGATTGTGGTGCGGGCAGCCACAAAAGGGAATACCCGTAGATCTCTTTTTCGCACAACACGAGTTTCATGATGCGGTAGCGGCAGCGGTGTCGACGCATCCATTTGGTACTGAGGAGTACCTGATTCCGATAATTTCCGCCGCACATCTGACGGTCTTCAAAGCCTTGTTTAATCGACCCAAAGACTGGGTGGACATAAGTGAGATGCTGCGAGCGGGCAGCGTCGATGTTCTAGAAGTCGATCTGTGGCTAGAGCGGCTTTTGGGGATAGACCATCATGCCCTACAACGATTCCGGCAATTGGCAGGCAAAGGAGCAACAAGAGATCCAAATATCAGAATACAACCGAAGGTAGATCCGATAATACCCTGGCAGACATTACGCAAAGGCCCTGGGCTAAGCTAGCTCCCTTGCCTTTACCTTACCGTGAGCGTCACAGTCCGCTGCGACTTGAAAGCCAGCGGGCCGCTCGCCTCTCGGGTGTGTGGTTGCGTCTCCATCCTCGCTAATCTCCACTACGTTGGCGACCTGAACTTCTGATTAGCCGACGAGGACATTTGTCATCGACTACCTCGATCGATACCGTCTCTTATGTTCAACCCTTGCGCTTAGCGATGCAGCACTGCTTGAACTTCTTTCCGCTTCCACATGGACAAGGATCATTTCTTTGTGCTTTTCTGTAAGGCAGGCGAGCATCTTTTTCCCGCTTGGCGAGTCGGTCCATAAGGAGCGAAGGGGGTTTCGATTCCCTCATCAGCTCTACCATTTCACCGATGTAGGGCAGGATGTGAGAATATGACGCTAGGTAGCCTTCGCATAGATAGTTAACTCCCGCCTGACCGTCTTGACTGGTGGAGAACCGATCCTTCGGGCAACCGCCATTACAGACTTTTAGCACTGGGCAGCTGCGGCACTGATCTACTAATGAAGCCGATTTGGCAACCGAAAAGGCCTGTTGGTGTGGTGAAGTGAGGAGTGCTTCGAGATTGTCCGTCCTTATGTTACCAAGGTAGTTTTCGGTGTTGACAAAGTGATCGCAACTGTATATTCCACCATCGTGCTCCATCGCCAGCACGTTTCCACATTCTGGAGACATGATGCACAGATTTGCGGGTTTGTTATCCAGGATTAACAGGCATTCAAGGAAGTTCTGTACCCCGATCCGCCTTAGGTCGTAACGAACCCACTCATCAAAGACACTGATTAAAAACTTACCCATCAGTTTGGGGTCGACCGAATGTGCAAGGACCTTGCCCGAGTCGTCCTTCGCAACGACTGGAAGAAATTGCAGCCAGCTGACTCCGAGATCTAAAAAAAAATGATATACCTCTTCGGGGTAGTTGACGTTGGTGGAGTTCAACGTGCACAGCACGTCGGGCTCTATTCCGTGTGAGCGAAGCTGGGTTAGTCCGTTGAGTACTTTTTTGTGGGTCGGCCGATCGAGACGATCTCGCCTGTGGGAGTCATGGAGGCGTTCAGGCCCGTCGATGCTGATCCCTACGCTAAAACTGTTTTCTTTGAGGAACTCACATAGCGAATCATCGAGCCGAGTTCCGTTTGTTTGGAGGTTGTTCCATGCCGTCCACCCATCTGGAAGATAGCGCTTTTCTAACTCCATAACCCTTTTGAAGAAACTGAGTCCAGCGAGCGTCGGCTCTCCACCGTGGAAAGCAAGGTGAACTATTGGCCCCGGGCTAGCCTCGATATGGGCCTTGATGAAGGCTGAAAGTACTTCGTCGGACATCTTGAACGGTTCCCTCTTTGGAAACAGAGAGCGTTTATCGAGGTAGTAGCAGTAATCGCACGCCAGATTGCAGACGGGACCAACCGGTTTCGCCATCACGAGATACGGTGACGATACACTCATGCTTCACCTCCAGAACTAGACGACAATCGAGGGGCATGGGTCACGGCTAGGCCAGCATTGGCTCTTTAAGACACCTCGGCCCGTGGTCTTTGCAGCATGATCCTACCTCGGCCAGTTAAGCTAGCCGGGTCAAGATAATTGATCGTGCGGCGGGAGATCGCACCTATAGCTG
>JABEUM010000112.1 GCA_013044475.1 Acidimicrobiaceae bacterium
AGGTCAAATTATTAAGCCGAGGAATTTTTCAATAAGTCATTCCTACGCTGGTCTAACTTTGATTCCTCGGCATAATGAAAACCTCGGCATAATCTGAGTTAAGCCGAATTCGGCTTAACTCAGACCACGGGGTACAGTATCTTTCGGTCAGCTACTCCCAGGCCCTATTAGATGCCGGCATCGCACCATCGGTAGGAACTACCGGTGATTCCTATGACAATGCCCTAAGTGAGAGCAACAACGCTTTGTCCAAGACCGAGATGGTTCGAACTCGTGGTGACTCGGCATTGAGCCGACTCGTACGGTGCATCTGCGGTATGACTCGAGCGGTAGGATTGGGGTGCCATTTCACGCCGATACCCGATGTCGCCCTCTGACTATTGGCGGACCCCCTCAATCGGCAGTGCCACGCATCCGCAGATAGAACGACCCGTCGTTTGCCAAGGGAGCCTCTGATTGGAATAGCAGCAGCCGCTTCTTGCTTAGCTAACGACTTAGCTTGCTCGCCCTTACTCCCGGCTAAGCAATCACTACTTGCCCCTCTGGGAAGGCAAAACGCCGCCCACTGCAATTCCTCCGAGATAGCCAAGGCCATCCCAAGTCCTTGCCACATCTATTCGATCGAAACGGGAAATTTCAAGATAATTCCCAGCAAAAACGAGTAGCTTTGATTTCATCTACTGGATTGGCTAGTAGGAATAGGGGGTTGCAATGACAACTGATGGGGTGATCGACGACCACGTATTAGCCCGCTATCGCGAGCTCCTCGACCAAGAAGACGCAGCATTCAACGAAGTAGAGCACGCGTTCGAAGACGGCGACCGAGTTCATTTCGAGAATGACCTGGCGCTTTGGCGTAAGGCGATAGAGGCCAAGATTTCCTACCTAGAAAAATGTGGTCTTTCGCTCCTAGGACCGAACTGGGCGGATACCCTCCCCGACCTAGGGCGATCTAAACAGACCACCTCAGTCTGAGAATTGTACCCAGGCCAGGAGCAGTTACCATTGGCCATCTATGCGAAGCAATGGCCGAGAGAAACACCTGGCCCAGGTGGCTGCCCGCCATGTTGCGGGCTATGAAAAGCGTAAAAGCCGCACCGGGCTGGTTTTTCGGCCCGGTGCGGCTTATGACTCGGCTTATTGAACCCAGAGGTTACTCTGGCGGTGGCGTAAGTAGTTAAATCCCGCCCGGTATGAGGTGGGCGACGTCGGCACGCTCTTCTTCTAGCTCTGTCTGGGTTAGAAGAATCTTTGCCTTAGCAAAGTCGCTGTGGGAAATTCCCTCGACGATCTTGTAGCTCTTCCCATCGGAAACGATCGGAAAGCCGAACTGCAATCCTTCAGGAACACCGTATTCGCCATGCGAACACACCGCCAGAGAAACAACGTCCCCTTCTGGTGTCGGGTTGATGACCGAACGAACTGAATCTACGACGCCGTTGGCGGCCGATGCTGCGGAAGATGCACCCCTCGCCTCAATAATTGCCGCACCACGCTTCTGAACAGTCGAAATAAACTCGCCTTGGAGCCAAGCGCCGTCGGTAATTACCTCGGTGGCCGGACGCCCGGAGATCGTGGCGTTTTCAAAGTCGGGAAATTGAGTAGATGAGTGGTTTCCCCAAATGGCCATCTTCTTGATGTCGGTAACTGTCGTCGATGACTTCTTGGCCAACTGCGTCATCGCCCTGTTTTGATCAAGGCGAGTCATTGCAAACCATCTGTCATCCGGCACCTCGGGTGCATTGCTCCTTGCAATTACGCAATTTGTGTTGCAGGGATTACCAACCACCAACACTCTCACGTCTGAAGAGGCATTCTTTTCGATCGCCTGGCCTTGTGGCTTGAAGATTCCGCCATTTATAGAAAGCAGGTCTTTGCGCTCCATGCCGGCCTTACGCGGAACGGATCCGATCAAAAGCGCCCAATTGACTCCGTTAAAGCCGGCATTCAGGTCGGCGGTCATCTCAATTGAACTCAGAAGTGGAAATGCGCAGTCGTCGAGCTCCATTGCGACTCCATTAAGAGCCTTCAGCGCTGGCTCAATCTCAATAAGTTGCAAAATTATCGGCTGGTCAGAACCGAATACTTCGCCTGCAGCGAGCCGGAAAAGCAGCGAATATCCGATCTGGCCGGCCGCTCCCGTAACTGCTACTCGGATTGGCGACTTGGCAGCTGCCATATGAAATCTGTCCTTTCATCATTTGGTCCCGGACCCCTATTCAGAGTCCGGGACCAATATTTGAATATCTTTACTAAAGCCTATCGGTGATAGCTGAGGCGAACTCGGAGCACTTCACTTCGGTAGCTCCTTGCATCAAACGCGCAAAGTCGTATGTGACTACTTTGTCTGCGATAGTTGCCTCGAGCGCCCTAACAATATCGTCAGCCACTTCTTGCCAGCCCAGATGCTCAAACATCATGACACCAGAAAGGATTACCGAACCCGGATTTACCTTGTCTTGCCCGGCGTACTTGGGCGCAGTTCCGTGAGTAGCTTCGAAGATACCATGCCCAGTAACATAGTTGATGTTTCCACCAGGTGCGATGCCGATCCCGCCTACCTGGGCTGCAAGCGCATCCGACAGATAGTCACCGTTGAGGTTCATGGTTGCGATCACATCAAACTCATCTGGACGGGTTAGAACCTGTTGCAGGGTGATGTCAGCGATAGCGTCTTTTACGAGAACTTTACTTCCTGGCTTGCCCTGACAATCATCCCAGCCAACGGCGCTATCGGAGAACTCGTCCTTGACGAGCTGATATCCCCACTTCATAAAGGCGCCTTCGGTGTACTTCATGATGTTGCCCTTGTGCACCATGGTCACCGACTTACGGTTCTTGCTGATCGCATACTTAATAGCAGCGCGGACAAGTCTCTCAGATCCACCTTTTGATACCGGCTTAATCCCGATACCAGAGTCTGCTCTGATATCCCAACCAATCTCATCATGGAGAAATTCGATCAGCTTTTTGACCTCAGGTGTATTTGCCTCGAGCTCAAGCCC
The DNA here is from genome assembly GCA_013044475.1 of Acidimicrobiaceae bacterium. Classification (GTDB taxonomy): domain Bacteria; phylum Actinomycetota; class Acidimicrobiia; order Acidimicrobiales; family Acidimicrobiaceae; genus JABEUN01. Next base: position 3,006 of record JABEUM010000112.1, read on the forward strand.
CGAATACACATCCTCAGTATTCTCTCGGAAAATTACCATATCGACCTTCTCTGGATGCAAAACTGGCGATGGAACGCCTTTAAACCAGCGGACAGGACGCAAGCAAACATAGAGATCGAGGATCTGGCGCAAGGCAACGTTGAGTGACCTGAAACCGCCGCCGATAGGCGTGGTCAATGGACCCTTGATGCCGATTAAGTAAGACCTGAAGATGTCGATCGTTTCGTCGGGAAGCCAGTTACCGGTCTCCTTGAAGGCCTTCTCTCCGGCAAGCACTTCCAACCAAGAGATGGTCTTCCCGTGCTTCTTTGCGGCGGCATCGAAGACAACCTTTGCGGCTGGCCAGATATCAACACCCGTTCCGTCTCCCTCGATAAAGGGAATGATAGGCTCGTCAGGTACGATAAGGGACCCGTCGGCCGACTGTGTTATTTTTTCAGACATAGTCCTGATCCTACCAACAGCTAGGTCAAGGGTTATAAACGGGCTGTTCAGTTGAGTTGCATTTCCGACCTCTAATAAATCAAGCGTCGTACCCTTTCCTCTAATACCTACCAGAATGGCCCGCTTTCTTGGCGTTCCGACGGGCCTCTATCTCAAATTGGCGCATTGGACCACTACCGCAATGCCCATTACAAGCCACCGACAAGGTGAACCTAGCTGCCATCGGATCCTTGCTCGTAGCCGAGGTAACTGGAATTGCTCATTTAGATTTAGCCGCGATGCTTTGCCTATAATGGACCGGCCCCGCATCTCTGGGCTAGTTGAATACTTCCAGAACTTAAACCGGCCGACGATCGACAGGTGAAGCGGGTCGACAAGTCAAAAAGTTGGAGCTTTCGATCCTCACTGAGGGTACTCAAAATCAGAAGCGCAAAGATCCGCGATGCCCTCGTGAATCTCTATCGTGGAGGCCATTGAGTTCATTGAGTAGACGTGTATCCCTGGAACACCCTCATCCAACAGCTGCCGCGCTAAATTTATCGCCGCTTCGACCCCCACCTTTCGTACAGATGTCGGGTCGGAAGAGGCCCCTAAAAGCGCATCTCTGAGCTCCTGTGGTATCTCGGCCCCAGAAAGCTCCGACATCTTCAGCAGGCTCGAGATCGAAGTAGGGGCTATAATCCCAGGAAGAATTGGCTTGTTTATACGCTCTTTTCTAACTTTGTCGATAAAGTCAAAATATGTATCCGCCCTAAAAAAGAACTGCGTTATAGCGAAGTCTGCCTTGTCCAGCTTTTCGCAAAAATGGTAGAGGTCCTCAGACGAATCCTTGGATTGAGGGTGTCCCTCTGGATGAGCTGCCACTGCAATAGTAAAAGGACCACAATCTCTGATCAGATCGACCAGTTGTGACGCAAAAAGCAACTCACCGTCAGGTAGCGGTAGGTCCGAAGCTAGCGGGGGGTCTCCTCGAAGCGCAACTATATTCGTCACCTTTGCATTTAGATACCTCGACAGGATGTCTCTAAGTTCCGCAACGCTATGAGCGGCACACGACAGATGAGCGAACGGCAAAATTCCTGGAGTCATGGCCAAGTCGACTACCAGCTCATGAGTTCTCTCTCTGGTAGAACCACCAGCTCCATAGGTGATCGATACAAAGGTCGGCTTAAGCTCCGCAAGTTGTGGTATGGCCTCGCTCAGCCTTGCGGAGGCTTGTGGGGTCCTTGGGGGCCAAAGCTCCAAAGAAAAGGACGGGCGTGGATCATTAAGTTGGTCCATCACGGTCATGGCTAGATTATCCCTCTCTGGCAGGACTTGGTTAAAATTCGACTCTCACTCGATCTGATCGGCAGATTAACTCGCTCACTTGGAAGGTCCGGCCTTGCAACAAGACTGAAAATCGTAGATAGACCACTTTGCCTTTTCACCGATCCTGCACTGCGAATAATTGGATCTCGACGATGAAAATCTGTGGCACTCCAACTCTAATCGGGGCGCCTCCGCAGCTATTTTCACAGGCTCCCGTCGCTTTGCAAACAACCTTTCGACAGAACGAATTCAACGGACAAAGGGGCGACGACCGGCAGCAAACCAGCCACGCCCCCTTATTGAAACACATTCTAAATTGGTATCTTCACCGACTAAAAATTAGAAAGCAAAATTCCCATGACACCTCTGGCGGTAGAAGGCAAAAGCTTAGTTGATCCTCAACTCGAGTCTCTTTAGGCCCGACCCGAGGGACAGCCCGAACCTGTCGAAGGGCATACTGCTCAAGAGTGCAGCGCTCCCCTAACATGCGATCGAGGCCTCGCCCCCGAATCTCTCTACGGTTGACTCCAGCCCCATCGGGACGTCTTGATGTTTAAGCCCTCAGCTCTGAGATGCCAACTTTGCCGCTTCTAAGGTATTTGCGAGGAGCATAGCCCTGGTCATCGGTCCAACTCCCCCGAGTCGAGGGGTTGCCCATGAGGCGACTTCATAGACCGAATCGTCCAGATCTGAAATCAGACGTCGACCCTCCCAGGATGTTCCGGCTCCAACTACCACGGCTCCCGGTTTGAGGGAATCCGCGGTAATCACGCCTGGCGACCCTGCCGCTGCAATAACAATGTCTGCAGTTCTGGTAATAGCATCGGAATTCTTTACACCGGTGTGCACCACTGAAACGGCCGCATTACAACCTGGCCTCTTCAGACTCAGAAGTAACGCTAGTGGCCTTCCGATAGTTAGTCCTCGCCCAACGATCGCCACATGCTTGCCAGAAGGATCGACACCGTAGTACGAAAGTAGCTCTAAGATCCCCGCTGGGGTACACGCGATTGGACCTGGACGACCCATGACCAGAAGTCCCAGGTTGAAGGGGTGCAGTCCGTCAGCATCTTTCGCCGGGTCGATCGCAGCGAGGACTTTCTGCTCGTCAATACCCTTTGGAAGCGGCAGCTGGACGATATAGGCGTCTACTTCCGGGTTGGCATTAAACTCATTTACCTTTGCTAGAACGTCCTCTGTGGTTGCGGTCGACGGAAGGTTTCCATGGACAGAGCCAATTCCAACCTCGCCACAGTCCTTATGTTTCATCTCGACGTATCTCGCGCTGGCAGAATCGTCCCCAACGAGGATCGTCCCGAGACCTACCCCCTTATTCTTCCCCCGAAGTTCGGCAACCGTACTTCCGACTTTATCTCTAATACTCTTTGCGACGGCTTCCCCATCTAGTATTTGCGCTGTCATCAAATCCCTTTGTTCTTCTCTTCTTGGCGCTTTTCTAGGCCGTCTTCGAAACTAGTGCCTAAAGTGCCTTCGTCCGGTGTGGAAAAGAGTGATACCTAGGCTTTTAGCCGCTTCGATAATCTCTTTGTCCTTTATCGACCCACTCGGCGCAACCACCGCCTGCACTCCCGAGGCGGCTAAGGTCTCGAGGCCGTCAGGAAAAGGGAAAAATGCGTCTGAAGCGGCTGACGCTCCAACGGCTCCCGCTCCGGCTTTAGCCACGGCTATTCGGGCCGAATCGACCCTGTTTTGTTGACCGGCACCGACGCCAATCGCCCTCTGGTCGTTAGCAATCACAATTGCATTTGAAGAGGTGCGGGCACACACCTTCCACGCAAGAACGAGGTCACCCATGCAGTTTTTCTCTGGGAAATCTCCCGCGACGAGCTCCCATGAGGAAGCGTCGTCGATTGCGTCGGGACCCTGAGCCAGATAGGCATCACTTAGCGAGCGAAGCTGTAAGCCAGAAGGTCTCGATCTGTCCAGCCTGAGCAGTCGAGTGTTCTTACGCTTTGAAGTGAGAATAGCAACGGCTTCGGGGTCAAAGGCCTCCGCCACGACAAGGTCAGCCTTCGGCTTCTGTGCGATGAGTTCAGCGAGGGAAGCGCTAACCTCTCCCGATATGGCAACTACGCCTCCAAAGGCCGACAAAGGGTCACAGTCGAAGGCCTGGACATACGCCTCTTCTATCGTAGACGCAGTGGCCACTCCGCAGGGGTTGGCATGCTTCACGATGACGCAACAGTGGTCAGACTCTAGGTCCCAGAGCAAACGCCAGGCAGCGTCTGCGTCAAAGACATTTAGATATGATGGAGAGATCCCGCCGATCCATTCGGCTCTGTCCCAGATTGACGATCCATCGCTGTATAGTGCCCCCATTTGATGGGGATTCTCTCCATAGCGAAGATCGGTAACCTTCGATAGGTTGACCGAGATCTGATTGGAAAAAGGCGCCACTACTTCTGGCTCCTTATCCTCCAATTGAGACTCAAACCAAGTTGAAATTGCCCTATCATATTGAGCGGTAACGGTGAAGGCCTTATGCGCTAGCCATCTCCTAGTTTTGCTAGACACCTCGCCAGTTTCGGTAATCTCGCCCAGCACAAGCGAATAATCGCTTGGATCTACCACCGCCGCAACAAAATTAAAGTTCTTCGCAGCAGCTCTGATCATGGTCGGTCCACCGACATCGATTAGCTCGATTCCGGGCTTGGAGTTGAAGGGATACAGGTTTACAACTACGAGGTCAATCGGCGTGACATCGTGCTCGACCAGGTCTTTGAGGTGATCTGGGTTGGATCGATCGGCCAGAATGCCCGCGTGTATCTTCGGATGAAGCGTCTTCACCCTCCCCGAAAGCATCTCGGTGAAACCGGTCAACACATCGGTCGAGATGTGATCTATATTGGCCTGGCTCAACCGCTGAGAGGTGCCACCGCTGGCTAAGAGCTCAACGCCTGCTTGTCTCAGACCCCGAGCAAAATCCTCGAGACCAGTCTTGTCGTATAGGGAGAGTAAAGCCCGCAAATTTACCACCTGTTAGTGCGCCTCTGTGACGCAAACAGGTTAGTTGCACATTTTCAGCTTGAAGTAACCCGACAGAAAATCGACAGACCTAATCTTTTGAGATATCTTCAATGAACTTTAATATGGCCTTCGGATAGAGAACCCGCTCGACCGCCTTGATCCTCTCGTGTAAAGAAGCCTCGGTATCATCCGGGAATACCGGCACGGCCTCCTGGGCGATGATTGGACCCGAATCGACCTCTAATGTCGCCAGGTGAACCGTACAACCGGTCAGCTTCACGCCGTAATCCAAGGCCATCTTGACTGCGTGCCAGCCAGGGAATGATGGGAGTAGAGAAGGGTGTGTATTGAGCACTCTTCCCTTGTAGGCACTGTGGATGGCTTCCGATAAGACCGTTCCAAAGCCCGCCATTGCCACAACATCGATACCGCGAGATAAGAGCTCGCTTACCAAGCGGACCGTGTAGCCTTCGCGATCAAAATCCTCGTTCCAGAGGGTTCTCTCAAGGAGCAACGCCTCGGTAGAGTTGGATCGAGCGACATCCAGCGCCCTACAAGGTCGATCCGATAGGACTAGCGATACTTCAACGCCCGAAGCATATATCGCTTCAAGGATCGTTCCGGAGCCAGACACCAACACGGCAAGTTTCATCAAACAGACACCCTAAGACAGAAAGGACCGGCGGCACAGCCGCCGATCCTTGAACTTTTAGTTTTTCTTTGTAATACTTGGCCAAGAACGCTGACTAAAGGCCCTTTACGATGTCGACCATGATCTCGCCAGCTTCGGTTGGATTACGGGCCACGTGTACCCCAGCCTCCGCTAAGGCATCCATCTTCGCCTGAGCGGTACCCATTCCTCCCGAAACGATCGCTCCGGCGTGTCCCATCTTTTTGCCAGGAGGAGCAGTCACCCCCGCTATGTAGCTAACAACAGGCTTGGTCACGTTCTCTTTGATAAAGGCTGCCGCCTTTTCTTCGTCAGACCCGCCAATCTCGCCGAACATAAGCACGGCCTTGGTCTCCGGATCCTGCTCGAAGGCCGCAAGGCAATCGATGAAGGTAGTTCCTGGGACGGGATCGCCACCTATGCCTACGCAGGTCGTCTGACCGACTCCTTTCAAGGAGAGTTCGTTGAGTGCCTGATATGTGAGCGTCCCCGAGCGGGAAACTATGCCGACAGGGCCACCGGCTAGTGCGATGTCCCCAGATGTGATCCCGATATTGCACTTTCCTGGCGAAAGGATCCCTGGGCAGTTCGGTCCGAGAAGCCTAGTCCCCGGATAGTTACGACGTAGAACGTTGAACACCATCGCCTCATCCTTGGCAGGAATATACTCCGTGATGCAGACGATAAAACCGATCCCTGCAGCGGCCGCCTCAAGAATCGCCTCTGGAGCAAACTTCGGAGGGACGACAATAAACGATGCAGTAGCCCCGGTAGCGGCAACTGCGTCTTGAACCGAATCAAATACCGGCACCCCTTCGACGTCAGTCCCACCCTTTCCTGGAGTGACACCTCCTACCACCTTGGTACCGTATGCCTTATTCCTAAGTCCATGAAACTTACCCTGGCTACCAGTTAGGCCTTGGACTATAACTTTGGTGTTTTCATCTACAAAGATGCTCACTTCGAGGCTCCCTCATCTACGATCTCTACCGCCCTCTTGGCGGCTCCTATCATCGTCTTTTCGATTATGACCCCCCTAAGATCGGCGTCGGCGAGAATTCTTCGCCCTTCGTCGGCATTGGTACCATCTAGCCGAATCACAATCGGGCTGCGCATCTCGACGCTAGAAAGTGCATCAACAATTCCCTTTGCCACTTCATCGCAACGGGTTATTCCGCCAAATATATTCACCAGGACGACTTCCACCCGGTCGTCGGTGTTGATAACTTCGAGAGCCGCCGACATTACGTCCGCTCCAGCGCCGCCTCCGAGATCAAGGAAGTTGGCAGCGGTCCCGCCTACCTGGTTCACGACGTCTAGCGTCGACATCGCCAGTCCGGCGCCATTAGCGATAATTCCGACAGAACCCTCTAATCCGATATAGTTCAAGTGCTTCTCTTTGGCCAGTCTCTCCCGGCCGTCGAGTTCTGAAACTCCCTTGAAGACTTCCCATTCGGGGTGTCTAAACGCAGCGGCGTCGTCCAAGGTCACCTTGGCGTCAAGCGCGTGAACCTTGCCTTGGGGCGTAAGTATGAGGGGATTAATCTCCGCTAGATCGGCATCGCCCAGGGTATAGCACTCGTACAGCTTCACCAGAACGTCTGCAACACCCTCGAGTGCCTCTTGGTCAATTCCAGCTGATTTGGCAAGCTCTAAGGCCTGATCGTAGCTGATTCCATCGATGGGGTTAATGTGAAGCCGTTTGATCGCTTCAGGATCGGTATCCGCCACCTCTTCAATATCGACTCCTCCCTTTGCCGAAACCATGGCCAGGTGAAGCTTCGCATTTCGATCCAGCGTAAAGCTGGCATAGTACTCCTTTTTGATGTCCGAGGCGTGCTCGATCCACAGGCGCTTGACCACGTGCCCCTTGATGTCTAGTCCCAGGATGAACTCGGCTGCTTCCTTCGCCTCTTGTTCATTGTTCACCAGTCGGATTCCACCGGCCTTACCGCGACCTCCCACCTGAACCTGGGCCTTTACGACAGCGGGAAACCCTGCGGCCTTAGCCTGTTCGATCGCCTCGCCTACGCTATCCGCCACTCCGCCGGGCGAAGTGGGTATGTCATAGCGAGCAAAGTACTGCTTACCTTGATACTCGAAGAGATCCAACTATCATCAGCCTTTCATCCACTACACTAAAAAAAATTGTCACAAGGCGGCTAGCCGCCAAAATTGCTCCTATGAAAGCCTTATTTCCCTCTCATCAAGTGCTTTCTCAAGCCACTCAGAGATCTGGGGTAGCGGTGCACCTGGGGTAAAGACCTCGGACACTCCAGTTTCTTTCAATCTAGGAATATCTGCGTCAGGGATGATCCCCCCGACGACAACCAATACGTCGTTCGCCCCCTGCTCTTTGAGCCCCTCAATAATTCGAGGAACGAGTGTCAGGTGGGCTCCCGAAAGAAGCGAAAGTCCCAAAGCGTCGGCATCCTCTTGGACCACCGTCTGGACGACCTGCTCCGCTGTCTGATGGAGGCCCGTATAGATAACCTCAAATCCAGCGTCTCGCAGAGCCCTCGCTATGACTTTGGCTCCACGATCATGCCCATCTAGACCAGGTTTTGCGACTACTACACGATAACGACGTTCCACGGCCTCAAATACTACCCATCAAATCGAGTTGAGGAAAAACCCGCCCGCCAAAGTGCATTTTTTGCCCTTCTAAATCTGAAGTCCAACCACATCCCGACAATAGGTTAACCCTGCTTGAAAGTTGAAAAACGGATCACTTCTCGGGTTCAAAGAGCTCTCGGAGCTGATCCCTCTTCACCTTAGCCGTATCGGTCCTCGGAAGAATAGCTACAATCTTGATCTGCCGGGGAACTTTATAGTGGGCAAGGTTGTCTTGGCACCAGGACACGATCTCTGCAACACCTATTTTGCTCTTCGGCATCAATCGTACAGCAGCTACCGGCACCTCACCCAGTTTCGGGTCTTCGAGGCCCAATACAGAGGCTTCAGCGACGTCTGGATGGTCTTCAAGTACAGCTTCGACCTCCCTAGCGTAGACAGAGTATCCGCCAGATTTGATCACGTCCTTAGCGCGTCCAACAAAATAGACTGTCCCAAATGGGCCGCGACGAGCCAAATCGCCAGTTCGCACCCACCCATCATTTGCAAGAATCGCATCAGTTGCGCTCTTGTCTTTGAAGTACCCTTTCAGCGAACCTTCATTTTTGACCCAAAGTTCACCGACCGTACCGGGGGCCACCTCGGAACCATTTGCGTCTGAGACTTTGAGTTCGGCTCCTCCAAATGGTATTCCAATACCGGCATTATCCAATAGCTCGCGAAATCCCGCCGGGATGGCCGCCGATTTGAATGGCATCGATGGAAACATTCGCGTCGCTACCGCTCCCCCAAGCTCAACCATGCCATAGCCCTCTATAAAAGCAGCTGACCCGAAAGAAGATGCGTAGCCAAAGGAAAGCGCTGATCCAAAATCTTGAAATTTCCTCGCCAAATCGGTTGGCATCGCGTCCGCCGAGGAATACCAAACATTTATGGAATTTAGCCTCCTGCTCTCCGCTCCGGCTTCAAGCAGGAGGCGGTACATAGCAGGAACACCCGCAAATATCTGGGGCCTCTTCTGCTCGATTATGTCAAGAACGGCTTTTGGATCAAACTTCGGGAAGAAGTAGACCCGGTAACCCGCCATTGCCATAGATAGAGCAAAGATGAAGCCCATTAGATGCGACAACGGGAGGCCGAAAGCTGCGCTCTGCGGACCAACCAGGCCGATCACGCCCATCAGATTCAATCTGTCCAGAAGGGCCTTGTGGCTAAGCTCTACTCCCTTTGGCCTTCCGGTAGTTCCAGATGTGTAAAAGATTGCCGCAGTCGAATGCTTGTCAATGTGAATTTCAGGTTCGCCAAGATCGCCATAGATCTGGTCAAGACTACTAACGACTAGTGCAGGGTCGCACTCTTCGATGATCCGCTCTACTTCGACCTTTGTCAACTGGTCGCTCAGAGGAACTGCTACCGCTCCGGCTCGCGCCACACCCAAACAGGCAAAAAACAGGTCATAGCCATTAGCTAGATTGATGACCACGCGCTGACCAGGCAATACCTCTTTAGCGACCCCATTTGATAGGCGCTCGACTAACTCCTCGGCTTGGGAAAAGCTGAACTGCCTACCATCGGCCTCCTCGACCATGACCCTTTCGGCGTATCGAGAAGACACATGCGACATCAAGTGACCTAGGGTCTCTACAGAGCTAATTGTGGAACCAGCTGACATATCAATAAACACTTACTACTAGTCAACCAGTATCCAACGGTATTTCTGCTGTTTCGAACATAAGCCAAGGCTTTATTTTAGGGCTCTTATTTCTAAATAGAACTAGTGAACTTAACAAACACGCCTATTGAGTGACCAATGGATCATCACTTCCTTGGGACGGGGGTTGAGGTTCACTCCAAGTTTAGAAATAGAGATACGTCAGATCTTTTTTAACTTGGCTATCGAGGCATCGAGTCGCTTCTGGCCTATACCAACAAAGTTGACCGAGACTTCTAGTACAGAACCGTGATTGGACATATCGACGACAACTCCTTCACCAAAGTTCTTG